>NZ_AP024898.1:1012325-1349767 GCF_024529975.1 Vibrio quintilis
ATTCTCATTTAACCGCATATTTTTTACATCTAAAATCCCCATATAATCCCCATAATTTAAATAAAGCCAGTTATTATAATAATTATTTAATATTATTATTTACAATGTGTTTTAATACACAATCATATTGCTCAGCTTCTACAAAATTTTCAATTGAAATAAATTGTACGTCACTATTTCTAGCGTTTTGTCTAGCTCTATCTAACAACTCAACATGAGTGACAACTAAATCTACATCATCTGGAAGTTTACTAACTGAAGCATTATCTACCGTTAAATTAAGCATCGATTTTTTTACACGAGAGCGCAGAACTGATGCTCCCATTGCACTTGATCCCAAACCTGAATCGCAGGCAATAATAATTTTTGAGATTTTTCTATCTGTTAGGTAGTTATTATTTAACAGGTCTGGTTCCAGTTCGCCAACGTTCTCTAATTCAATTTCCTGTTCCAATTCTTCACCATCGCTGACTTCTGACTTATCGAGTTTCAATAAAGAGCCCGCAATAACGAATGAAACGAGTAAACCGGCGCAGTATCCTAACAAGTTAACTCCAAAATAGCCTTTTGGTGTCATCATAGTAAATGCGATGATACTGCCTGGAGAAGGTACTGCTACAGTTCCACCATCAAAAGCCTGAAAAATGAATAGCGATGTCATACTTCCGAAAATGGGAGCAACAACAAGTTTCGGTTTCATCAGGACATATGGGAAATATACTTCAGCAATACCACCTATCAATACAATAAATGTCGCGGCCGGGGCTGATTTCTTAGCCAAGCCTTTACCAAAAAAACAATAAGCGAGCATTACTCCAACTAATGGGCCACTATTACCCTCAACAAGAAATAAAATTGAGCGACCATGTTCGATGACTTGTTCAATCCCAAGAGGCACCATTATTCCGTGATTAATGGCGTTGTTAAGAAATAGAATCTGAGCTGGAGCCACAAAAATACTAGCCAAAGGAATAAGGCTGTGAGCAATAGCCCAATTTACACCCGCAGAAAGGAAACCTAAGATAAGTGAAAATAAAGGTTCAATTATCGTGTAACCAGCGAGCATCATAATGCCCCCGATGATACCAATGCTAAAGTTATCAATTAGCATCTCAAGGCCTGGTTTTACTTTACCAACAATCGAGTTATCGACTTTTTTCATGGCTAAAGCTGCAAGAGGCCCCACAACCATACCACCAATGAGCATGGTTACAGACGAACCTATGACAACACCTGTTGTAGCCAGAGCACCAATAACACCTCCTCTGGAGCCATGAACAGCATGACCTCCGGTGTAACCTATCATGATCGGCAATAAATAGGTAATCGTCGGACCGACCAGTTTTACAAAGTATTCATTAGGGAACCATCCAGTAGGTATAAATAAAGCAGTGATAAACCCCCACGCAATAAACACTCCAATATTAGGCATAATCATGCCACTTAAAAAACCACCTAAACTCTGTATTTTTACTCGATAGTTATTCGATAAAAAACTCATTTTAACACTCCAGAAATACATTAATATCAATTAGTGTTAATTGTTAATAATCAAATTATCTTTTATAAATTCTAAAAGCTCTAATCCATCCATAGTTGCATATGTTTCAACTGGAATAATATGAACTTTCCCCTTAATGTTATGCCTATTTAGTAATTCATCCTTTAAACAAGATAAGTGTGGTGCTATTAATATTTGATCGAACTTTTCTATGCTATTATTCCACATACTTATTTCTGGCGTTACTGTCACTTCATAACCTAAATTTTGCGATTTTATTGCTTTTTTCAATGAAATAGCCATAAAGGTAGTAGATGCACCTGTTCCGCATATTAGTGTAATAGTTTTCAACTGAATCACCTCTTAGGTACAATAACATTATTCGCCAAGACCGCTTTGGATCCCTTTACTAATAGCTTCTAAAGCACTTTTTGCATCGTGTCCTTGTAGGGTCACTAGAATTTCATGTCCGCGTTTTATGCCACAGGTCATCAACCTCATTAAGCTTTTGGCATTCTCAGGTTTACCGTTTGAAGTGAGATTAGTAATGCTAATATCACAATCAAATTGCTTAGCAATCTGAACAAGCATCGCACCAGGCCTTGTGTGTAATCCGCTCTTATTTTCAATTATAAATTTTGCTTCTAGTTCAACAGTATTTTCAGCCACTGTTTTCTCCCATTAGTTCGCTTTATCTAAACACATTTCCTGACTTTGCAATTTTCGCGCCATATAAACAACCATTATATTTCAATATGTTATGGCAATGTGTTTTATTGTGTTTATATCTGTTTTATTTTCTATCATAAAAATAAAACAGATATAAACACACTGATTAACTCTCTTGTTCAGCACTCAATGTAACCGGTTACATTGAGTGCTTAATGCATCAATATTTCAATATAGCTCACGAATAATAGTGAGTATGATCACTAAACAAGGTTAAGTAGCGCGAAATATCTTATTTCTACGTTGTGGATTAACAGTTGCTATCAAACCTTTTCATCTCTGAAATTTTCATATCAGGTATTAGCTCATTTAGTGACATACAGATTAGATAAAATCAGGCAAATGAACTGGTGTACTACAGTCGTTAGTTCTGTTATTAACACCGAATGGGGCAAAACTCATTTACAGCATAAAACCTAAAGCGCTTCTGTCCCAATTAGCAAAAAGGTATATTTTTATTTATGTAAAGCCCCATAAGATAAGGAGTTAGAATGAAAGTCTACCTTGATGATGAACGTCAAAGTCCAGAAGGATGGCAAAGAGTTTACTGGCCCGAGGAAGCCATTACCTTACTTAAGCAAGGTATCGTTACTGAAATTAGTCTCGACCATAATCTTGGAGACGATGAACATGGCACGGGCTATGACGTGATCCTGTGGATTGAAGAGGCAGTTGCAACTCAAGGATTTCAACCACCTTTAATCCGCATTCATAGTGCTAATTCATCAGCAAGACAGAAAATGGAATTCGGTATCCGCTAATATCCAACGATTAACTACGTAGGATTGAACTAGGTCAGGCTCTGCTCTTTCTACGTAAGTTGAATTACATATACGACAACGTTTACTGCAAAAATTGCGGATACTTTTACGAAGAACCATATCCATTTTCTTTTGTATGAATGATAAATCGCTTGTTTAACTTCTTGTAGATCTCTCAGCAAGCACTGTTCTTGGTACGATAAAACCCCATCAAGTATCTTTTGCGCAGTTCCTGATTTCCACTGTTCATATAATTTTAATCGTTCAAGAGAAGGGAAATCATCAGTACAATTTCCGCTTCCAAAGGAAGCTAAAATCTGGTCTACGGTTCGTCTTTTTCTCAAAAGCATCGGCATTATTCCAATAAGTTAATTTAATAATTAGCTGATTTTAAAGCTCTTATTTTAGCGATTAGCTCACTAGTTACTCCTTTCCCAAATTCTGAACGTAAGTGACGCTCAGGATAGGGTTGTAATAGTTCTTCAGAGCCAATTTCTCCGCAAACGTACCATTGGGCATTCAATCCATATGCGTGCGCTATCAACCTACGCACTGGATTGTTGTCGTCCATTTGCATCCTGAAAGGTAATTCAGTCTCAGGCGCTAATTCATCGCTGGAGAACACCCCATGTTCAATAAGGTATTCTCGATCGTAAGAACTCCCCAAAGGGTAAAGTAATAGCCCTGCTTCTGACGCTGCATTTCTTAGCTTGTCAATAGCTTGAAAATCCGGTTCCACCATTTCTAAAAGTGTCTTTGTTCGGGTATTGAACCATTCTTTATACTTGGCATGTACAGATCCATTATGATGAAAATATTCATTCGAATAGAACAAACTAAGCACGTCGAAATATAGAATCTTCATTGAGAACCTCTAATTCACATCAGGCATAGTTAAAGTGGTGCTTCATGAAAAAATCCAGGTGACATCCTCTTTCTAGAGCTCTTTCTTCAATTTGCTTCCATAAAACAGGCAAATAGGTTTTAAGAACTTCCGCATCCGATTGATAGTATTCATCCTTACAGTCACCAGCTGCGGCTTTTAGCCAGTCCGTGGGCGTTAAAATGGTTAGCCCTTGATGAAAATACTCAGGTATGGCCCCACGAATGATTTCTTCACTACCGCTAGCAACATAAATTGTGACTCCTTCCCCCGTCGCATAATAATGGCTAACACCGATGTAGAACATATCAACTCCTTAGAAGTGTATTGCTTGATGAAACATCATCGCCGATTATAAAAATGCTGAAACTACACGTTCACGAAATCGTCCCAACCAGATCTCATCAAAAATATCGTCAGCCCCACGACCTGGTGAGGAAGGTTTGGATTGAATCCCCCAATCTAACTGGCTATATCCTTTGATAGTTCTTGCGGGCACGGATTCAACCTCACCGCATTGATTTGTTGCTTGTAACTCTGGTGCGCACTCTTCTTTACCGATTTTGGCAAAGAGACAGGTTTCAGGAATGTCATGCTCTATACGCTCCGCAAATTCAATTAAATTTTGCTCTGCAAACGTATAAAGCCAGGCTTGCTGATTTGGACTATCGTTGACTCGCAATATCCGGCCAAGCACTTGTCTAAAGTAAAGTTCTGTTTTTACAGAGCTGATATGACAACACACTTGTAGACGGGGAATATCAGTACCTTCGCTTATCATGCCGACACTCACAATCCATTGGGTCGTTCCTGTTTGATAAGCCTTAATTTCAGATTGAGGATCATCATGATGGTAGGTTACTAATGTTGCTGACTGACCAAATTTATCAGTCAATATTTTTTGTACTTGTTTTGCATGCTTCACCGATGACGCAACAACAAGACCTCCTGCATTAAAAGACTCTTTCCGGATTTCATTAAGTTTCTGGCATCCTAAGCCGAGGACATACTCCATTGCTTGAATATTATGAATTACATCCTGATACGACGTCTTTGATTGCTTAAGGAGCTCAAGAATAGAAGCAAATGATTTTTTCTCAGAACCTTCTGAAATCGTCAAATGTTCATTATCAACCAAAACTAATTTTGGCTTGCGGCAGACATTGTCAGCTATAGCTTGGGCTAAACCATACTGATAATCACAAAATAGCTTGCCTTCCGGATCACTATATTCAGCCAAAACAATCGGAAATTTATCTGAACGCCAGGGAGTTCCCGACAGAGCTAACGTATAGGTAGCAACACCTTGGATACGAGCTAATATCTGTTGTCCCCAAATGTTGGCTCTGTCTGGTTCATCGCCAGAACAATGATGTATTTCATCAAATACAACAAGCAACCGATATTTTTCAATGGTTCGCCAAAAGTCATCGCCTAAATACTGGATAGACTGATAAGTAAGTGACTGACCAATTGAGCCTAGACTTCCGTTGAATGGACAATTGATGATTATCGAAAACGTAGCCCTCATGCCATCAGCTACAGCAACAGAAGGTGAAAAACAAAGAATGAGATCAATCATCCCCTTATCGAGTAATGTCTTAGCCAGTGTCGCTGACATGATGCTTTTACCGGCTCCTGGTGTCGCCTGACAGAAGAAATGGTTAGAACCAGATTCGTATTTTTCCAACGCCTGAGCAACACATTCTGCTTGCCATTTCCTTAACATACTATGCTCTCTCATGTGACAACGAATTCAACATATTCGTAATTGCATTAATATTGCCCATAAACAAAGCTGCTTTTTCGTTAGCAGCAACGTTCAGACGTTCAAGAAGCTGGAGTTGCTCGGGATATTGTTCTTTTAACGTTTTGTACTTATCTATCTCACCTAACGTTACTTCCAGTTCTCCCTTTAATCTGCTGCGCTCAAGCGTTAATTCTGAGTAATCGTTACTATCTTGATTTGTAACTGATACTTTTGGCCGGCTCTTTCTTACTCGTGATTTAGGTTTCCGAGGCTCAAAAGAGAGCGAATTAAACTCGTCCGTTTTGAAGTAACGTTTTTCTCTACCAGAACCTTCACAACGCAACCATCCGCTTTCTATGCACTTTAATAATTGTCGATAAACAATCTTTCGGAGTTCATTGATATCTTTGGGGCTTTCGGGGAACAAGCGAGCGATATCTCTAGCCTCAACAACGGAAAACCCATCCATCTTTTTTTCTATCAACAACTTATAAATATATTCATTTATTTTTTGAGAACGTTTCATTTACTACTCGAACAACACAAACACTAAGTATTGCTTAGTATACATAAATAAGTAAAACTAAGAAAATCTTAGTATCTATAGGTAAATAAAGCATGAAACATAAGTGTCGATTGACAACCCAATACCCAAGCGTCTCAAAGAAGCCCGAAAAAAAGTGAAAATCTCTCAGAAAACATTGGGGGTTCGTATCGGGATCGACGACGGAGTAGCAAGTGCTCGGATGAACCAGTATGAGAGAGGGGTGCATACTCCCGATGTTCGGACACTCAAGCTGCTAGCTAAAGAACTTGGTGTTCCTTTGAATTATTTCTTTTGTGAGGATGATGAATCTGCAGAGCTAGCAACTGCTATTTCAAAATTATCTGTAGATCAACGAAATCAGGTGCTTGAGTTCATAAAATCAATAGAAAAAAGTGACAAATAAAACAAGAATGCAAATTCGTTCGTATATGATTTCCATTGACCAAAGACTCTTCTCAACTAAAGCCATTAAAGATCTTACCAATTTCATAAACACGATATGATTCATAGTCTAAAATGTAATAGTACAATTTGTTCATAACAAAGGGATGATGAAATCATGCAATCAATCGTCACAGAAATTAAAGGAACAACAGATCAGCTAATATTAACTGATGACCATCTCTATTTATTTTTCGGTAAAGATCCAAGTGAAAGGTATCTTATTGATTTATTTAGTGGTAAACACGAATTTTTTGTTAAATACTTCGACGCTGAATGCCCATTGATTGCTGCATACCTTCCTGAAGGCAACAGAGAAGCCGCTATTGAGATCGAAACATCTGTAATTGACGAATTGCATCGACAAAATTTCATTTCAAAAATAGAGATTTATGATGAAAATGTAGAATTAGCCAGACCCCGCAATCATCCTCAGGATTGCTTAATCACAATTGATATGAGTGAAACCATTTCATCCATCGAGCAATATTAAAACAATAGACAAAACGTATTATATATTGGAACAATTACAATCAATGCTATCAGAACATATTTTTCTAGGTGCAAAATCTACTAAGTATAAAAAACATGCTACTTTAACTACATAATCGATTCATATTCAGGTAAAAGACTCATGATTGAATATTACACTAATAGAAAATTACAGGCTAATACGGAACACAAAAATCATAAACAAGGATATAGTTTTTTGACCGTTGATGACGCTAAGAACATACAACCAATCGAACCTAGTATAGGTCAAATTACAAAGACTAAAGATAAAAGTTGTTATTCAACATCTATTGATTGTTTTTCCTGTATATTCTGAATATTGTATTCATCTTACTTCAGTACTATGCAGAAATAGTAGAATAGTCTATTCAAACAGAGCATTTAACCTACATTACTATAATGTTGGAGTGTGGTGGAATTCATACTATACTTCTGTTTAATATGATATTAATTTCGCATTAACATCATATCATTGCAACCTAGTGATAATGATGCAATGCCACTCAATGCTTGAACCTAAATACAGTATCTCAACACGGTTATCAAACACTGAGCAGCAATACTACGCTTTTACTTTTACCTATTTTTCAGATGTTATAGCTTTTTTTTAATCACCTTTTTTATGTTTATGCGGCTTTAAAGATGGCGTATTTCCGGGAGTATTTTTATTATCCCGCTGACGTCTATCTGGCTTCCCAGTTGAATCTGCAATTCTTTTAGGGCCTGGTTTAATTCCCATAGTTTTCTCCTTCAACGTTTCTTAAAATAGTTAGCATCAGAGTTATCGACAATTAAACGAATGCAAAGCATACACCAACAATAATTTTGACTAAACTAACTATGATCACGCGTAAATCGATGGATAATCTGATTGCTTGAACCTCGCCAGATTAAATTTGCATCATATAAATCTTGCTCAAATTTACCATCAATTAAAACATCTATAAGTCCGACAATTTCTGTCTGTATTGGATTTAAGTCTTCCAACTTATACCCAGTCCACATCCAGATATCTTTATCAGGACATTCTCTTCTAACTCTCATTACAAGCTTTAAAATTGTATCAACATTCGCCGGGTGCAAAGGATCACCACCAGACAAAGAAAGTCCCCGACGTTTTATTCGTGTATCTTTTAAATCAGCAATTATTTGATCTTCTAACTCATGAGTAAACAAGTGACCAGAATCAACTCGCCAAGTAGACTGGTTATAACAACCCTTACATTGATGTTCGCATCCAGAAACGAACAGGGTACAACGAGTACCCTCTCCATTCACAACATCAACCTGGTGATATTTGTGATAGTTCATTAGCAATGTTTCACTCTTCTGGTTACTTCTTCCTGTTTACCTTTATTAAAGGGTCTAGAATCAGGAGAGCCCAAATATCCACAAACACGTCTTATTACTGAAACTTTCTTAGGATCGTGGTTACCACAACTAGGACATGTAAAACCTTTACTAGTACAACTAAACTCACCTGCATAACCACATTCATAGCACTCATCAATAGGAGTATTAGTTCCGTAATATGGCACACGGTCGTAGCTATAATCCCAAACATTTTCTAGTGCTTCTTTGTTATGTTGCATATTTGGATATTCACCATAGCAGATGAAACCACCATTTGCTAAAACAGGATAAGGCATTTCAAAGTCAATCTTGTCATAAGGATTAACCGCTTTTTCAACATCAAGATGAAAACTATTTGTATAATAACCCTTATCCGTTACATTTTTAACAACACCAAATTCTTTTGTATCTAAAGCACAGAAACGATTACACAAGTTTTCAGAAGGAGTGCTGTATAAGCTAAAACCAAAGCCAGTTTCTTCTTTCCATGCATCTACAGCATCTCTTAACCTCTTAACTATAGCGACACCTTTTTGACGAAGCATTTCGTTATCAAAGATATGCTCACCGACATTAGCATAAAGAGCATTAATCGTTTCATGAATGCCGATATAACCTAAAGAAATAGAAGCTCGACCATTTTTAAATATCTGCATAACTTCATCATCAGGATTCAAACGAACTCCTAAAGCACCTTCGCAATAAAGAATAGGAGCAACTCGTGCTTTTACGCCACGTAAGCGCTCAATCCTAGTATCGAGAGCTCTTCGCACTAAAGCAAGACGTTCATCTAGAATCTCGAAAAACTTAGCTTCATTTCCATCAGCTTCGATTGCAATGCGAGGAAGGTTAAGACTTACGACACCCAAGTTGTTTCGACCTTCATGAACTTCTTTTCCATTTTCATCAGTCCAACGCCCCAAGAAGCTACGGCAGCCCATCGGTGCCTTAAATGATCCTGTGACTTCAACTACCTGATCGTAGTTCAAAATATCTGGGTACATGCGTTTCGTCGCACAATCCAGAGCCATTTCTTTGATGTCGTAATTTGGATCTCCTTTCTTACGGTTTATTCCTTCCTTGATAGAAAAAATCAATTTAGGGAAAATGGCTGTTTTAGCATTCTTACCTAATCCTTTGATTCTATTCGTCAAAATTGATTTTTGAATTAATTTAGATTCCCAACTAGTACCTAATCCAAACGAAATCGAAAGAAATGGGGTTTGTCCGTTAGAAGAAAATAAGGTATTCACTTCATATTCTAAAGATTGAAATGCATCGTAAACTTCTTTTTCTGTCAATGCTTTTGCATATTCTTCTGGATTTGGAACACTCCAGGCAGTAGCCGTAGCTAAATGCTTCTCATGACTCTTAGTTACATATGGAGCCAAAACTTCGTCTAGACGATTCAGAGTAGTGCCACCGTATGTATGAGATGCGACTTGAGCCACAATCTGAGCCGTTACAGCGGTCGCAGTCTGGATTGATTTAGGAGTTTCAATCTCTGCGTTACCCATACGAAAACCATTTGTAAGCATATTCTCCAAGTCAACAACCATACAATTGTACATTGGGAAAAATGGCGCATAATCAAGGTCATGATAGTGAATCTCACCTCTTTCATGAGCCTGCACAATATCACGGGGAAGCATATGATTTTTAGCGTAATGTTTTGCCACAATTCCAGCAAGCAAATCTCGTTGTGTAGGAATTACCTTACTGTCTTTATTTGCATTTTCATTCAGAATTTCTACATTACTCTGTTCAACCAAACCTGAAATTTCTTCACTTAATTTGCTGGCTTTTTCTCGCTGAATATCACGATCATGGCGGTACTCAATATAAGCACGTGCAACATCTTCATCAATGTGCATAAGTTCTGATTCAACTAATTTTTGTATTTCACTGATATTAACTTCAGGGCATCCATAAAGTTTTTCTGTCACATTATCCGCAACGATTTCACCAAGGTTCTTTGTTGTTGACTTTGCTGCTTCTGCTGCCGCATTTACTGCAAATTTAATTAGTGCTTTGTTAAATAGAGTTTTTGCACCGTCACGTTTAATTACTGCAGTGTCATAATTTTTTTCCATATACATAATTAGGTACCTTTGATTTTAAATTTTAGTTATTTCAGTAAATTTTATTTTTAAGGATGTTTTCTGCTTTTTGATGTCAAAAGCATTATTCTTATCCGCTACCTAAATAGTAATTGGTAATTTGGTAAGATCGATTTGGTAATATTACTAACCCATGAGAGTAATGTTTTAGCATTTGGTAACCTTTGAGGGTGCCCTCCGCTTGCAACCTGCGCAATAATTTGCGCTGTGACCGCTGTTGCGGTTGAAATTGATTTCGGTGTATCAATTTCAGCATTTCCCATCTTAAACCCGTGAGTTAACATACCTTTAAGGTCAATCAACATACAGTTAAACATCGGGAAAAATGGCGCGTAATCAAGATCATGATAGTGAATATCACCCGCTTCATGCGCCTGAACGACATCTCTTGGTAAAATCCGGGTTTTTGCATAATGTTTCGCCACAATGCCCGCCAGCAAATCACGCTGGGTCGGAATTACCTTGCCATCTTTATTTGCATTTTCATTCAGTAAATCTGCATTACTTTCATTAATCAGACCTTCGATTTCTTTCGTTAATGCACTCTGTTTTTCGCGGGCAATGTCACGGTCGTGGCGATACTCAATATAAGAACGTGCCAGAGATTTGTATGGACCCTGCATCAATTCATTTTCGACAATCGTCTGAATTTCTGCGATATGAACTTCTTCGTAATCTTTCAGTTTTAGTTCTACAGCCAACGCTACATTTAATGCATAAATAGCGATCTCCTTATCAACATGCTCAGCTGCCGCTTCGACTGCTGCCTGAATCCTGTCGCGATGAAATACTGCTCTTGAACCATCACGTTTAATTACGATGGGCTTCATGTTATCTCCTTAACCCGGACTCATATGCAAATTCGCACAAAACACATGATGTAGGGCTTTTAGTTACTTATCAGACACAATATATTGTAGGGCATTAAACGAGAAGCATCTGCTGAATGTTTTGATCCAAATCAATAAAACGTATCCCGTGTACAAGATAAATACGATCTTTATCAACAGATCTCATTTATAACGATGCAAGGAAAAAATTTGGTTTTCAGGCAAAAAAATGACTTGAAATTATCCCATCCCTGAACGGAAAAGGCTTTGATTAAATCCGGGAAAAAGTTTGCTCAGACAGGCAGAACAAAATATATGCAACCAGAAAAAATCACCCGGCTTCCTGCTATTTTCAGGAAACCGGAAATGAGGAAAGGTGAAACAACCGGGGCATCAACTCAAATGCGATGATGGCTGCTTAGTGGGGATAAACCGTTTCTTCATCAATGCATAATAAAGCACAGGAATGACTATCAGCGTCAACATAGTTGAGACAAATACACCAAAAATCAGACTGATAGCTAAACCATTAAAAATCGGATCATTTAAAATAAACAGTGAACCAATCATTGCTGCCAGCGCAGTGAGAATAATCGGCTTCGCCCTGACCTTCACGGAATCAATCACCGCCGCAGAAAATGCCTGACCCTGTGCCACCTGCAAATGGATAAAATCCACCAGCAGAATCGAATTCCGCACAATAATTCCGGCCAACGCGATCATGCCAATCATTGAGGTTGCGGTAAATTGTGCATGCAGCAACGCATGTCCCGGCATGACACCAATCACAGTCAGAGGAATCGGCGCCATGATAATCAGTGGTGTCAGGTAAGACTTAAAATGAGCGACCACCAGCAGGTAGATTAAAATCATCCCCACAGCATAAGCAATGCCCATGTCCCGGAAGGTTTCATACGTGATTTTCCATTCTCCGTCCCAAAGCACAGAAATCCCCGGTGATGCCAGAGGCTGATGAATCAGATACTGTTCGACCGGATAAGACAGCTGACTGAAGTTATCAGCAATTTCTGCCATACCATACAGCGGACTATCCGTGTGGCCTGCCATATCCCCGACGACCATCACCATTGGTCTCAGGTTCTTATGCATAATATAATCTTCCGCCGGTACCTGCCGGATCGTCACCAAATCAGCCAAAGGGTATTGCTGGTCATTTGCGCCGCTGACCTTCATCATCATGACCTGATCCATCCGCATTTTGGCCGATTCTGTCGCCTGAATCATAACCGGCACCGGATATTTATGATGCTCAGAATGAAGATAAGTGGCCGGCTGGCCGCCAACAGCAACAGAAAGCGCCTGAACAACAGACTGATAAGGCACCTGATAAAGCGCTGCTTTACTCCGGTCGATCACCACCTGCCACTGCCGGCGTTTCTCCGGCAAATAAATGTCCACATCGACAATGTCTTTGCTGGTCTGAAATATATGCCTGATTTGCCGGGCAGCAATGATCCGGCTGTGATGGTCCGGCCCGTACACTTCAGCCACAATGGGTGACCAGACCGGCGGTCCCGGTGGGACTTCGACCACTTTGACCTTACCGCCATAGCGGCTGGCAATCTGGTTCAAAACCGGCCGGATAGCGGCGGCTATCTGGTGGCTGTCGCGCTCCCGCTCATGCTTTGACAGCAGGTTGACCTGAATATCGCCCTGATAAGCCCCGGAGCGGACAAAATAATGCCGGACCAGGCCATTGAAATTAATCGGAGCAGCCGTACCGGCATAAATTTGATAGCTGCGTACTTCCGGCACTTTCGCCAGTGCCTGTCCCATCTCAAACAGCACCCGCTCCGTTTTCTCCAGCGCAACGTTATCCGGCATATCTAATACCACCTGAAATTCAGATTTATTATCAAAAGGCAGCATTTTCAGCACTACCGCCTGATAAACCGGTAATAACACTGAACCGGCAATTAAGGCCAGAATGCCAAGTCCGAGAAACCAGCGATAACGCCGTTGTTTTGGTGACACAATAAATGGTGTCATGAGGCGATCAACGATCGACCTGCCGGACTGATTGCCACTATCAGCGACATGGCCATGAGCACTTTGATGCGGTCGCAACAGTTTGACGGACAGCCAGGGGGTCAATACAAATGCAATCACCAGTGAAATCAGCATTCCCATTGATGCATTAATCGGAATCGGGCTCATATACGGCCCCATCAATCCGGTCACAAAAGCCATCGGCAACAGTGCCGCAATCACAGTAAAGGTTGCCAGAATTGTCGGCCCGCCGACTTCATCGACGGCCGCAGGGACGGAAAGAGAAGATGCCCGATCAGATAAATGCCGGTGAATATTTTCTACCACCACGATCGCATCATCAACCAGAATGCCGATAGAGAAAATCAGGGCAAACAGCGACACACGGTTAATGGTAAATCCCCAGGCCCACGAAGCAAACAGCGTCATCATCAGGGTGATCATCACAGCAACCCCGACCACAATCGCTTCCCGCCAGCCCATAGTCACCACCACAAGCACGACTACGGCCATTGTCGCAAAAATCAGCTTGCCGATTAATGTCCGGCTTTTTTCTGCTGCTGTCTGTCCATAGTTGCGGGTGACTTCCACATCCACATCCGGTGGTATGAGCTGATTCTTCAGCCCGGCCAGATGCTGATTGACGACACGGGCAACATCTACCGCATTTTCTCCGGCTTTTTTCGCCACTGCAATCGTGACAGCAGGAACCGGCTGAGAGGTATCATCATGAAGCCGGTTGGTCCAGACCCGTTGTACCGGCGTGTCTGTCCCCACTGTGATTGTTGCAATATCAGCAAAATAAACCGGGGCGTTGTCGTGCAAACCCACAACCAGCTGTTTTATCTCTTCGGTCCGGGTCAGAAACTGCCCGATCCGCACCGGAATATGTTGATTATTTGTCGTCAGAGATAATAAAGCAGAACGGGTATTTTCAGAGCGAAGCACCTGATTGAGCTGACTGATCGTCACACCATAGCTGTTCATTTTTACCGGATCCAGACGAACATCAACAATCTGCTCCTGCCCGCCAATCGTATAGATATCGCGGGTGCCGCTGATTTTCTTCAGTTCCGTTTCCAGCCCGTGAGCAACCTGCGTTAACTGCTGCGTGGACAGTTTACCGCCGGCATCACTGAGTGTCAGGGTTACAACCGGCACATCCTCAATACCCTTGGGTTTGATCACCGGTTCTCCGACTCCGGTTCCGGCAGGCATCCAGTCTTTATTCGAATACAGCTTGTTGTAGGTACGGACCACGGCATCATTGCGGGAAACACCCACTTTAAAAATCACGACAATGAGTGCCCCGTCAGGCTGGGAGAAAGAGTAAATCCGGTCGATGCCCTGCATCTCAGATAACACCTGCTCTGCCGGTGTCGTGACCAGGTGTTCGACTTCAGCAGGTGAAGCGCCGGGAAACGGAATAAACACATCGGCAAATGTCACATCGATTTGCGGCTCTTCTTCTTTGGGCGTGACTATCACAGCGAAGATGCCCATCAGTATACCAATCAAAGCCAGCAGTGGCGTCATGGCAGACTGCTGAAACAGGGCCGCTATCCGGCCGGAAATCCCCATCTTCGGTTCCATATCATTCTCCTTTGCCCTGATCCGTCTTCAGGGAAATCCGATCCCCGCTTTCAAGGCCGGCCAGCACCTCGGCTTTACCACCAAAAACCGCTCCCAGCCGGACGGGAGTCAGCATCAGCCCATCTTCCGTTTGCCGGTAAACCACACTGAGTTCTCCCCGGTAAAAAACGGCTTGCTGTGGCACAGTAATCACAGTTTTCGACCCCAATTCAAACCGGACCTTCACCCACATTCCCGGCGTCAGTTCCCGGCTGTCCGTATCAGACAAAGATAAGCGAAGCGTCGAGGTATGGGTTTGCGGGTTCAGATAACGGAATAAAGAGAAAGACGCGGGCTGTCTGATCACACCATCCGGGATTTCTACCCGAAACTGACTGACCCTTTTAACCTGCTGCCGGTCACGCTGCGGGATCTCCGCTTTCACCCGCAGGGCATCCAGCCCGTAACCACTCAGCAACGGTGTGCCCGGAGCAACTGTTTCACCCAGCTCAACGTGGCGGGCCGTAACAATGCCATCATAAGGCGCACGAATACTGGTATAACCCAGCGCCTCCTTCGCTGTCGTCACTGCGGCTCGTGCTGATTTGACAAGCGCCGCAGCAGATCGGGCTTTGGCATCGGCAGCATCCAGCTGTTCCTGCGTCACCACCCCCTGAGCAGATAATTGTTGATAACGCTTCAGCTGCGCCTGAGCTTCCCGGTTCTGCGCAATTGCCTGACTTAATCTGGCATTTGCTGCATCAAAAGCAGCAGTTTGTTGAGTCGCACTGATTTCCAGCAGCACCGACCCGGCTTTCACATAATCATTCACATCTGCATATACGCCAACAATCCGGCCGGAGGTTTGCGCTGCCACGGTCCCCTGGTTGACAGGTTCAATCACACCATCAAGCGCAACAGAAACCGGTATCGTTTCTTCAGATACTGTATAGATATTTTCAGCATAACTCTGAGTGAATATCAGTGTATTCAACAATATCGCAAGCCAGATATAATCCTTTCTCATACACGCCTCCTGGTTCTGTTACTGCATTTAGTGCTTTTTTCTGTTTTCCTGGAATCAGGAAAAATGTATGTTACGCGGGCTGTTTATATACCCAGGCAACCTGAAGATGCATGATTCAGGTGGTTTGGGGATACCGTTTCTGTGCCTGCAACTTACACAACACAAAACTGGTCCCGCCCAGCCCGACCATCATGGCGGCAAAAAACATCCAGATGCCTGCCTGTCCGGCGGCCAGATTCACAATCGCCGGTCCCGGACAAATGCCCGCCATGCCCCAGCCCACGCCAAACACTGCAGCACCGGCAATCAGTCTCAGATCGATTTTTTGATAAGATGGCATCATAAACTCTCCTCCCAGCACTGGCCGGGAACGCGGTTTGACCAGATAAAAATAGCCCGGCATAAAGATCAGAAGCGCGCCTCCCATCACAAAGGCCAGACTGATATCCCAGTTTCCGGCCACATCAAGAAAGCCAATCACTTTCTCAGGTAACACCATGCCGGAAATGGTTAATCCAACACCAAACATGATCCCGGCCAGTAATGCAATCAACTGATTTTTCATTGTTGTTATCCTTATCCGTGTAAACGTAAAAACACCGTCGCAGCGGCAGCAAGCATAAAGGTCATGGTGGCAACGATTGAACGCCGGGACAGACGCCCGATACCACAAATCCCGTGCCCGCTGGTACAACCATTGGCCAGACGGGTACCGATACCCACCAGTAAGCCCGCAATCATCAGATCAACTCCGGAGACATTGAGTGTTCGCGGTATCTCAAATCCAAATCCGTATGCCGCACCGGCACCACCAGCAATCAACCCCAGCGCAAACAGTAACCGCCAGCCGGCATCCGGATGCTGCGGACGGAATATGCCGGTCAGAATGCCGCTGATCCCGGCAATCTTTCCGTTTAAAAACAGTAGTATCAGGGCCGATAAACCAATCAACATGCCACCTGTCAATGAAAACCACGGTATGTGTGTCCACATAAAACTTCTCTCTCCTCTTCAATTAAATGCCGTTACTTTTTACACGATTGATTCACGGCAAAAACCTTGCTCACGACAAATTGACTCATGACAAAACACTTTATTCATGACAACAATCTTTATTCATAAACACCTTATTCGTGACAAAACAACTGCTGCAAACTTGAAATAATGGCTGTTGCGCGATGATCAGCCAGAGAATAAAACACCTGCTGAGATGACTTTCTCACCACAACCAGTCCATGCTCCCGAAGCACCTTCAGATGCTGTGAGAAAGCGGACTGACTCAGATCGGAGTGACGTTGTAACCTGGACACTCCCACTTCCCCGCCAGCCAGCTGGCACAAAACCATCAATCGTGCAGGGTGAGCCATCAGCTTAAGTAATTCTGCTGCTTCCTGGGCATGCACCTGCATTTTTTCTATATCTGTCATTGCATCGTTTACCACGCTTCCCCCACACGTTCATATTTGCATCACATAATGTTTATAATATTAGATATTACTTATTTAGCAATATTAAATTTAGTTTTTATTAAATTAGTCCAGATTAAATTAGACAATGCTAATTATTCATTCTATAGTTAGAGTCTGTTGACGTAGATCAGCTCTTCAAAAGGAATATGATATGAAAGTAGATAACGGTATCCGAATCGTCGCAGGGAGCATGGTGCTGCTCTCAGTCATTCTGACTTACTTCGTCCACCCTGGCTTTGTATGGCTCACCGTCTTTGTTGGCCTGAATCTGATTCAGAGCGCATTCACCGGTTTTTGTCCCGCCGGGATGGTGCTGAAAAAACTGGGGATGACACCATAACGTCGGGGTCTGCTGACCCCAAAAAGAGCAGTCGCGCTGGCAGTCCTGTTTTCTGCCGGCGCGACTATTTTCTGACATATTTTATCAAGATTGAAAAAGGCTTATTTATGACCAAAATCGTAATTATCGGTGGTGTGGCTGGTGGCGCATCCGCAGCTGCCCGGGCCCGCCGCCTGAGTGAAGATGCTGAAATTATCATGCTGGAACGGGGAAGCTTTGTCTCTTTAGGCAAATAGCTGTTAGACAGCTCTCTATTTTGTGAAATTATTTAGGTATTAAAATGACTAAGATTGTAATTATAGGTGGTGTCGCTGGCGGTGCTTCAGCAGCAGCTCGTGCTCGTAGATTAAGTGAAGATGCAGAAATCATCATGTTGGAACGAGGAAATTTCGTTTCATTTGCCAATTGCGGGCTCCCATACCATATTGGTGGCGATATAAAAGAACGCGGTAAATTACTGCTGCAAACGCCAGAAAGTTTTCTTGCTCGCTTTAACGTCGACGTCCGCGTCATGAATGAGGTTATCAGCATTGATCGCCCAAATAAGACCGTCACTATAAAAAATCTTCTCGACGGTTCAGAATACATTGAAACTTACGATTTTCTTCTTCTTAGTCCCGGTGCTGGCCCTATTGTTCCTGCTATTCCAGGAATCGATAACCCACTGACCCATTCCCTACGTAATATTCCAGATATGGATAAGATTCTAGCGACCCTCACCGGAAATAAACCACAACATGCAACCGTTGTTGGGGGGGGATTCATTGGTCTAGAGATGATGGAAGCATTTCATCAGCTTGGGATTAAAACAACGCTGATTGAAATGGCCGATCAAGTAATGACACCAGTTGATCGCGAAATGGCAGGGTTTGTTCATGCTGAAATAAAAGAAAAAGGCATTGACCTTAAACTCAAAGTCGCCCTTGAATCTGTTGAATACAAAAAAGAAAACCAATCTCTGCTTCTGAGTTTAGACAGTGGTGAACAGATCGAGACTGGCATTTTAATTATGGCTATTGGTGTTCGCCCTGAAACAATACTAGCGTCACAAACTGGTCTTAAAATTGGTGAGCTCGGCGGTATTTGGACCACTCCAACTCTGCAAACCAGTGATCCCTATATCTATGCCGTAGGTGATGCAATTGAAGAGCAAGACTTCGTAACGGGTGCACAGACCATGGTTCCATTGGCTGGCCCTGCAAATCGGCAAGGCAGAATGGCGGCTGACAACATGCTAGGCCGCCAAGAGAGTTATCAAGGAACACAAGGTACCGCGATTTGTAAGATCTTTGACCTTGCGATTGCATCTACTGGTAAAAACGAGAAGCAGCTTAAACGTGATGGTATTGACTACGAGAAAGTGTTCGTTCATACGGCAAGCCATGCCAGCTACTACCCTGGTGCAGAAATCGTGTCATTTAAAATGCTGTTTGATCCAAAAAATGGCAAAATTTTGGGTGCTCAGGCCGCTGGGAAAGATGGCGTAGATAAGCGTATTGATATTATGGCGGTAGCCCAGCGTGCTGGCATGACCGTTGAACAGCTTCAACACCTTGAACTGACTTATGCCCCACCTTATGGCAGCGCAAAGGATGTGATTAACCAAGCCGCTTTCGTCGCTACAAATATTATTAATGGCGATGCTACCCCAATCCACTTTGATGAAATTGACAACCTTGGTGATGATCAGTTGTTACTGGATGTACGTAACCCTGATGAAATGAAAACTGTAGGATACATTGAAGGTGCAGTTAACATCCCTGTAGATCAACTAAGAGAGCGAATGAATGAGTTACCTAAAAACAAAGAAATCATTATTTACTGCCAAGTAGGGTTACGCGGTAACGTTGCCTATCATCAGCTTGTCCACAATGGTTTCAAGGCTCGTAACTTAATTGGTGGTTATCGAACTTACATAACCGCACAGCACTAATAATAGATGAAACTATCACCTTCCATTTGCTTAAACTCAATAAATAATGAACGGTTCCGAGCTAGTCATGCTGATTCGCTCGGAGTTGGACAGAACCTACTTAGAGATTCAGCTCTATAGATTGTCTTCGGATAACGTCTAGTATTGCAAATGGTTGTAGGGATACTTTGCCTAGCTCTTACTAGATGGCCAAGTTCAACGTACTACTACAAAGTAAGCAACTGGTGAGGTAGGTAAGAAATGAAGTAACCTTCTCTTGCACATAGCACCCACAAAAAAGCGCCGCTTTCACATTGGAAAGCGGCGCTTTAGTTTTATTTATGACTAGAAACAACAAAGCCCCATCGGTTAAATGAGGCTTTGCAATACGGTAACGTTGCACCCTTTCAAGATGAGTGTCAATGCTCATCAACTAAACACATAAATTATATGATACTCATCACTACTAAAATCTGTAGGTTAAGTTAAGATCTGAGAATATTTACACGTTATAAATCAGCAACTAACCTAACGGTAGGCTATCTAAAAATGCAAATTTGCTATATTTGGACCGACAAATTTAAAAGTCTTCGTGATTACTCACTTAATTTATCAAATGACCACGAATTCAATTATTGTTCTCGTACAAGAGAACTAAATAAAAATGATAAAATATCTTTTCCCAAAGACTTTTTTGGCGAAAAAATCAGTAGCTTATCCGTACTTTTAGGCATAAATGGTGCAGGTAAAACAACTGCTCTAGAGTTAATATGTAGGTGTATATCAGAACACTATTATTTTAAGCAAAAATACATTCTAGTTTACAAGGTTAACAATAAATTTTACTTATCTACAAATTTAACGACAGAATTTTATGTTAGTTTCGATTTCACGCCTGATAACAACAACGAACAGTTAACTAGAACCAATCCAATTTTTTTCTCAAATGTATTTGACAATAATCATATCGAGTTTAACAAATCAGTTATTGATTTATCGACCAACAGAAAGTCCTCACCAAAGTATAGATACTCAAACCTGTTTCAGCATAAGTATAACGAATGGAAGACACCCGAAGATAGAAAAGGAGATTTGGAAAAGGAGATATGTTTTTTAAACTCCGTAGAATCAAAAACAATAATCGATACAATACCGAACAGAATAAGATATGATATATTTAGGCAATCTAATTCATATTTAAAGAAATTCGTTCAACGTCGGAGCCGTATAAATACCCGAGAAAATAACCATGAAATAGATAAGATTAATTTTTTGTCAGATTACCTTAGACAACTATTTATAAGTGAACGACGTTTAACATCTATACGAGAAAATCATGCCAGCTCAATATCAATGTTAATTTTACAACAGTTATTAATTGGATTGGCATTTAACCATGAAGATGGCGATGAAACATGTGACATTATTTTGAATGCAATAAGGGATGAAAGTATTGGAACAGTAGGAATACTCACATTAATATCAAAAACTTCATCAATTAATTTAGGGGCACATTCATTCCAAGAGATATTTGACTACATTCTATTAAGGCTGGACGATTTCTTACGTGAATTAAACTTGGAAGTTGACAACTCAATAAACAATGGTAAATATTCTCTAGCACTAGACTTTAACGAGAAAAATAGCTGGCACCATGAGAAAATTTGCAACATTTTCGAATCAATATTTGAACTAAACGTTAGTTGGCATGGAATCAGCTCTGGTCAAAAAGCCTACATAAACATGTTCAGCTCAATCTGGAACTGTATTGAAAATAAACGCTTTGATAGAGACAGTGGCCATGCCATTATTTGCATTGATGAAGGTGATTTATATTTACACCCTCAATGGCAAGTAGAATTCATAGAAAAGCTAATACAATCATTACCTACAATATCTAACACTAAAGTTCAGATTATACTGACCACACACTCTCCTTTACTAGTTTCAGACATACCTAAGCAATGTATTACCTTGCTAAATTCCAATACAAACAAAGAAGCACCAAGTGATGCTGGCACTCGCCTACAATCATTCGGAGCTAACCTCTATGATATATATGATTTATCCTTTGGACTTAACGGGTTACGTTCAGGTAACCTATCAACTAAATACATTGATAATATAACATCTATTCTAGACAAAGAAAAAATAAACAAATCTGACTTAAATAAATTAAGAGAAGCGTTAGTGATAATTGATGATGAAATAATAACCCATCATATTAAGAAAAAAGTTGATGCGCAATGATAAAAATAGAAAAACATTTATCTAACAATGTTACTGATGTTAACTCTTTTCTAGATAGTATTGCAGAAGAGATGTGGGATGATTTAAATCCCCTGATAAACCCTGCCGACCCAAGTATTGGCCATCACCCTAACTCTATGATTGAAAACCTTAGTTCACTTATAGAAGAGGTAAAGAACAATAAATACAAAAAAAAGATAGGGAAGGAAATATCAGAAAGGCAGCTAAGTTTTCTCCAGTACTTATCTACGCCTAACAAATTAAAATCAATAGTTACGGCCAAGCCCGACGACTTCCATGTTTTTGAAAAAGAGATACTTCTACATATAAGACCTGACGATCTTTTCAAGAAAAGAGGAACAACACATTCCAGTACCGATTTTGGAAAAAGGCTGTTATCTACCATTTTTAACTATGAACGATATCGTAAAACAGAAAGTTGTTACAATAGATATATTAAAATGAAATTTGATTCAGCGATTTGCCCTTATTGCAATGCAAACTCTGTAACTATAGTGGAAAATACCAACGATAAAGGTGGGGAATTCCGCTTACTTTTCGACCTTGACCATTTTTATCCAAAATCAAAATACCCTTATCTAGCGCTATCATTTTACAACCATATTCCTAGCTGTAAAACCTGTAATACAACGTATAAAGGAAGCAAAGACTTTAAGATTTCTACTCATATACACCCATTCCATCGTTGCTTTGATAGCTCCTACACATTTGAGTTAGATAACGGTGTTTTATCCGATAAAACACCAACTTCTGTGAAGTTAACTAAAAATATAGGAGTTATCGACAACCTAGTTAAAGATTTAGAACTAGAAGTTCGCTATAAACAACAATTATCCATAGCTCGAATACCATATTTAACAAGGACTTTGTACAAAAATCGTCATTTATTAAAGCCTGAGTTTGTAGGTACAAGTAGTCATTCTAACCTAGTGGAACTGCTAGATGCATATGGATTGGTGCTCGATGATTCTTCAATCATGAGTACACAATATGGAAAGCTTCAACGCGATGTAACAAAAATGTTTGACGTACAGAAGACAATTTTGCGTTAGATTAGCCCCCTAGCGGGGGCATCCATAAATCAGCAAGCAAAGGTGTTGATGTAGACCGAAGGGTCAGAACTGCCTACACCTACATAACACCACGGCTTGGTATTGCTCACCAGATCTACGCTCTAACGATTCAGCGCACTGCTCACAATCCAAATTATCAGTTACACGATTCAACATACCCGTTTGAATGCTTGTATGGACTTTCTAGGGGTCAAGCGCACAACATTTCTAAAGTAGAGCGCATGTTCGAGTCCATTGCGTGTGATTTCTTTTGTATATGGATTAAAGTAAGTTTGAACAACCCCCTTTTTATCAAACACCTGATTAGGTAATGGTGTTCGTGCAAAGGGGTTATGATAAACCTGCAATCCATCCACCGTCGTCTCCACATATTCTTGGTTAGTTAAGACTCGTTTTTCTGGTATTCCTTCTTTTGAACTTGACCAAACAGAACGAACTTCAACATTTGAACCAAAGTCTAAACCCATTGCACTTAATTTACCCCATGATGCTGTACAAGAAAAAACAACAGCACTTATATGCTCAAACTCTTCGTTGGCAAAAAAGCCCAAGGGAACTTCTGCACCATTGTCTTTCTCAACAAAGTCGAGTTCCACAGTAGGCGGTCCCATCGGATACTTTGAAGGATTGTCTAGGTGTACATCTTCGTCAACATATTGGTTGTACAAAACAGCATTAACTGGCCGATTATATTGCAAATTGAAATGCGGTTGTTCAAACGGAGCGATTGCAAGAACGAACGGTTTATTTTTGACGTGAGATAACTTTGAATATGAACGCATATACTTTCTAGACTTACTTAAAAAAGAGTTGGCTAACCTAATCATTGCCTCTCTGTTGATTTCAGTGAAACGCTTTGTTTTTTCGATTTCTTCTTCAGTAAACATTTTGTCCCATTCATTTGGCTTTCCATTTGCAGCATTCGCTGTTGTAGCCTCAATGATAAAGCTCGAAAACTGAGAAGTTACATCAAAATCAGGGGCAGGATATTCCCAGTTTACTGAATACCCAAACTCTTTTATTACTTGAAATAGATAGATTTCCCAAAAACTGGAATTGAAAGTCGTTTGAAACTCCTTCACAAATTTTTTATCTCTATCAGAAAAACCTTCAGCCCACGAGTTAAACAGATTTCGTTCTATTTCTCGGCCGGGAACCGAAACGTTCCTAAAATTAGGATGCAATTTTTCTTCTGGTACTTTTATTGTGAATAGATCCATATCAATTCCTATCGACGCTTTACCCACCGGAAAATTGGGAGCGTAGCGAGCAGTTTTCGAGTTCATAAACTTATTGGTTATACATTGCTACACGCAGCTTCAATACCATTAGCAAGAGTTTCCAGAGCAGAGACTAGATCATCTACATCCTTCTCGGATATAACTAAGCGTTGCCCTTCTTTATAAGAATTGTCACCTGATTTCTGAATGTATCTTAAGTCGACAATGCCTTCATTATGAGCAAGTAGATGTCTTTTTTGAAATAGAATACCCAGTGAACGGAGTTCATTTTCGGTTAGCCACGACTCAAATCCTTTGAGTACTGCTTTCTTCCACAACTCACTTGCTTGATCTAAACGCTGGAAAGCATTAAACGGTGAATTACCATATGGCTCGTGCATACCTTCGCAATATTTCTGAAAAGCAACCACGCCATCAGATATACATGTTTCTACTAACGACCTACAGGTTAACTCTGCTTCATCTTTTCCCGCTGATTCAATTAGAGCCGATCTGACAATCTCTACATTATTCTTTTTGGCTCGAATTTTACGTAAAGAGTCAGAAAAAGTTCTAGTGACTGAGTTATATCCACATGCGGGACAAAAGTATGCACTACCAATAACAGCAAACCGAGACTTACACTCATCGCATTGAATTTTCAGTTGCATTAGTTCTGCCGCCAAAGCAGGAATTGTATGTGTTCTTTTAAATCCACCACTAACTTTCATGGACATCGAGATGAAGCTATTTTTTGGCTGCCTTCTATTAAACTTTTGAGCTCCGGATCTCAGTGCGTTATTAACTTTGCCTTTTACTACAGCTAAAGCTTCAGCCTTAGCGTGTTCAACTTGATCTATAGTAAACCATTGATCAGCAGGAGCTTCATGGCGACATAACGGACACCAAACAGATTCATCCTTGAATATATTTGACCAATCTTCTTCATTCACTTTATATATGAATTCACAATCTTCATCAGGGCATTGTTTATCGATGTATCCATGAGCATCGGCTTCGATTGGAACCGACACTGATTGCCCGTTCATCCGCCCCATTTCTTTTATTAGGTCTTCAAACATAATGCTCCCCTATATTTGATGCATGTCGCTTTGTAGATGGAATCAATCCTTCTTTGCTTTCCAACCATCTTGCTCGCCAAAAATAATTAATTCAAGGTATATTAGTAAGTTATGTGGTTATTATACTTGGAATGCAAAAAGGTATGAACGATATCTAGACGTGCTTTAACCTGATCCGCACCAGCAGTTTTGGACACTGAGTTAAGTGAGTACAATCACTAACGAGGTGAACAATGACAACCAAGAAAACACGAATCAAACATACTCCTGAATTCAAAGCCGAAGCGCTTAAGTTAGCAGAGAAAATCGGTGTCGCCGCTGCTGCACGACAGCTATCGTTATATGAATCTCAAATCTATGGATGGCGTAAAGCCATCAAAAAAGACACAAAAATCAGTGATAGAGAAAAAGAACTCGCCACTGAAAATGCCAAACTCAAACGATTATTGGCTGAGCAAGCTGAAGAGCTAGATATCGTAAAAATGACCGCCACCTACTTCGCGAAAAATCTAAAGTAGATTGCTATGAGTTTATGCTCGAACACCTGATGCAATATAGGATTGTCCGCATGGCTAAGGTGTTTGGGGTTTCTCGAAGTGGGTTTTATTATTAGATTGATAATCGCCATAAAGTCACTCAACGTAACGAGCACCGCAAGCAGCTTGATAGTAAAGTTCGAGAAGTCTTTGGTGATAACAAGGAACGCGAAGGTGCAAGGCGTATTCAAAAAGAACTTGAAGAAAATGGTGATAAACACGATGTAAAAACCATTGCCGCGAGTATGACGCGACAGGGGTTGGTTGCGAAGGCGGCTCGTAAGTTTAAATGTACAACAGACAGCAAACATAGGCTTCCTGTTGCCCCGAACTTGCTTGAACAAGACTTTAATGCGACAGCACCGAATAAAAAATGGGCTGGAGATATCACCTATCTAGCGACAAGCGAAGGTTGGATGTATTTAGCGGTTGTTATCGACTTGTACTCACGGCAAGTAGTTGGTTGGTCAATGAGCGCGAGAATGACCGCGACTCTAGTCTGTGATGCGCTATCAATGGCATTGTTCCGCAGAGGCATGCCCGAGGAAGTGATTATCCATAGTGATAGAGGAAGCCAATATTGCTCTAAAGACTACCGAGACTTAATCGCAGCTCATAATCTAAAACAAAGTATGAGTAGGAAAGGAAATTGCTGGGATAACGCCTGTGTTGAAAGCTTTTTCCATTCAATGAAAGTAAAGTAGAAGCTGTTCAATACGAGCCGATAATGACGCGAGAAAAGATGCGTCAAGCACTCTTTGAATACATCGAAGTTGATTATAATCGAACAAGAAGGCACAGTGCTCTTGGGTATCTAAGCCCTGTTAACTTTGAAAAACAATATGTCGCTTAATGCAGTGTCCAGTCTGACTGGAGCAGATCATAATATTCTATTCTAATTTTTTAAAACACAAAAAATCCCATTTGTTCTCAACTATATTATTTGGCCTTTGCTTCGCAAAGAATTAAACCAGTACATTAACTGTTGTTAATGATTTAATGATTTAATGATTTAATCAATAAATTAATGAGTTAAAACTTGAGAACAAATATATAGTGACGGTCTGACTTTTTCCTGTCAACAGCAAAATTTTACGTAAAATTACAACCTGTAAAATTTATCAATACCATTAGTTACTTATGATTTGACAGAAAATCCACCTTTTTTTAACTCCTAAGAAAAATCCGATTTCGATGGTTAAAGTAACTCACACCATAGGAGGTGAAATTAGTATACCTTTTAAAATCAATAACTTACTTGCAAATATATCTTGATTGGTTTATTATTGATGTACATTCACGCACATCCGGAGAGTATGGATAAACGATCTATGTTAGCTTTAAACAATCAAAACCATTTCATGACTAGTGACAATGTTTCATCTCATACTCTTTGGGTTCTCAAGGCGTATGACAATGACGAATACAATAAAAACATTTCTTAAACATAAGAATCTATCAACCTCGCAAGATGATGTTAATACATTAAATCATAATCTACAGATAGATTTACCGGCGGATAATCGAGGACCTGCGTTATTTCTTTTCGATAACAAGATTTTATCTCGTGCTTCTATTCTGGAATCAGGCCGAACAAAAATACTGTGTCGAATGCAGCCCCCAGCCCTTCCAGTTAACTACTCTCAGCTAAAACGCCAAAAAAACTCATATAGAAACAGTATCAAAAAAGCCATTAAGGTTCACAAGCTCAAAGGACATTTAACTGATGCACAATGGCTAAACGATTTTATATCTATTCCTGATAATGACATGATGTTTGAGAGTGCCATAGAGCCGCAAATCATCAATTTCACGAAACCAATTAAAAAGAACATTCTGAAATTGATCACCGTACATAACGCCTTGGTTGGTACTGTGCCGCGACGAAACGTGACTTTTATTCAATACGGTGAAGTTCGTTTATATCTTTACCCAAAAAATGGGATATTACCAATCTCTAGCGAAGAGTTCCTGAATGCTGTTAGGAATTTTTTGACTGCATCATTTCCGCACTATGATATAAAGCTGATAGGCACTAACGAGACAGTTGTCCAGCACACCAATAAACATACAATGATATTGAAGTACTACCTATCTGGTAAAAACAGAAAAACTGGTATATTTGATCTGCTCAAAGAACAAAATAAAGTAGTTGAACAAGCTCATAATGAACACTTTGCGCACAATAAAAATGATAACTTTCATCGTCAGCCGCTAGATATGAGATATCTAGCTCAATTTCATAAGCGCATGCTAGATGTTTACTTAGATAAACACTTATTTCAGTCTAAAGGACTGAAGATCGGATAGCTGTAAAGTAAGTACTGGCCACGACTTCACTGCGAAGCAGTGGCCTCCTTACTAAGCGGTATTAAAAGGTGAATAACGGATATCCTTCATAGCGAGCTTCGAAGCGCTCAACAACATCTAGAAGCTTAGGTGCAGTCAACCAGAGCTTTTGCTTCGCTCGTCGCTCCCACTCCATTGGAATCGTAAATTGCTGTGATTTAAGCATGCCCGCCATACAGCCAATCGTATCTACATCCCCTCCCACGAACATGGCTGTTCGAACTGAACTTTCGTAGTTATGGGCATGAAAAAGAGCTATATAGATAGCTAATGGAACCGTGTTAACGGCTGAACAATCAAAGTTCCAATCTTCCCTATGCAGCATCCATAAGTCGTGCGAGTTATGTTCAACGTAGTAGTTCCATCGTTGATATATCTCTTTGCAGATCTCTTCGCGTGATATCTGGTTACGTATTGCCCACACGCACCATGCGATGGCTTCTGCGCCATCAATCCCCTCTTCATGCTTGTGAGACACTTCCGCAGACTTTCGAGCCATATGAAGCACATCTGCTTCATCATCTAGATACCCTAACACCCCAACTCGCGAAGCCGCCCCGTTTCCAAAGCTCTGATACTCTTGGCTATCTCCTTTAAGCCAAAGGCCAAAGCCAGGCCCATAACCCGCGTTAGGGAACATCTCTGCAAACTTGCGGTAGTACAGTGCAAAATCATCACTGTCATCAAGCATTGCAGCGCCAGTCGCTGCAAGCAGTACAGAATCGTCCGTTGGGCCAAAGTTCTCAGAGAAAATAATATCGGTGGTAAGGTTCATGCTTCTTAATTGATTATTTCGGCTTTCAAGAAAGCTTCCTGTAATGTCGCCTATAATTCCACCCAGCATTTAGCCCCCTTTTTTATCAACAATAACATCAACTCTAAAAGTGACATTTCTAAACATAAAAAATGGCAATTCGGATGCTGAAATTTCTTTATTCTTGTTGTAATAGCGAATGCTCCAGATCAGAACATTGTTATAAAACGGAATACACCCTGAGCTAAGATCGTCGAACTCATATGACTTTCGCTGATAATCAAATAACTCAACAATCATCTCGCGTACTATCGCTTCGTTATATTTGTTAAGCATCAGAACACTTCGCTCTGCGGTAAAAAACACACTGCCTCGTGCTAATTTTCCTAGTGGTTGGTTATCTTTTTGCAATACCAATGATTCAATAACATGGCGATTACAGTATCTAATCTTTTCAACGGTATTCGCACGATATTCCTCGGCACTCATTCTATGTCGAATAGCCTGTTTGCTGTATTTGCTTTTATTACTGTTGGTAGGAGGAGAAGCAAGCTTCTTCTTGTGAATGGATTTGAAGAACTGTTTCAATAATCCCAAATTCCTGGTCCTCACTTTCATGGCAGATATAGACGATAATGACAGGCTCAGAAACATCGACCTCTTTATTCTCATACACACCACCTCGGAAACGTTCTATTCCGTTTTCAGTCTTGTATCCAAAGAAGAGTTTGCCGTCATACGATAATTCACAGTGCGAGACCACAGCAACAAATCGCTCAATCGATAACGAGTACTTCTGAATAAATTCTGTTATCAAGGGGGATAAGTGAAAGTCTATGACTTTGCTTGCTATTAGTTCTGTAGTTATCGGCTGCGATTTAAGGTGTGACAATATTCTCGTTACTCTTTCTTTATGTTGGCTATTCATTCAGATCCTTAAATTTCAGATGCAGAAGTCCACTCAAATAAAATGAGGCAATGTCCGTAACAGTATTGAAAACTTAGGAGTGTCAGCGAGTAATAAGTAAAGAACGCTCGTCTTGGACGAGCGGGGTTAATTTAACACAATTAATGATTGATGTCAACAAAAAAGTGTGGTATGACGCAATTTCAATTATAACCAGTTCCATATCTCGCACTCTATAAGTGTGAGCATATTTTTTCCGATTCCCCTTCACTCTACCTGATTGTGATATTTCCTAGAAACTGCACTTATCTACAGAGCATTTGCAGTTGTTTACAGTAAAAATCATATTTAATTCACTTATTATTATTTTAATGCACTTTATATCAACAGTATAAATATTGACAATAAAATACCTTTTAACATACGAGTAAATAACACTTAACCAATCCATATAAATAAGAGATAATAAACATAATATTAAATAACAGTTAGCCAGCAATATTTTTATTCACTTAGAATTATTTCATAGTTCTAGTAAAAAAAGGCCTACGTAAATGTGCTCAAGCCCTGCGGACTCTGCGCTAACAAACCAATAATAAATACAATAGGTGCAATAATGAATAACTTCAACAAACCGGGAAGACCCGTTAAAAATATAGATCAAAAGCGAAATAACATAATAAAAATATCTCTAACTAATGATGAATATAATTTCATTTCTTATTATTCGCAACAAGCAGGGTTTAAACAACTCGCTCGTTTTTTACGTGTTGTCATGTTTTCAATGATAAAAAGCGGCTCATTCAAATACGAGCAAAAAGATGCCAATGTTTTTCAATCTATGGCTAACTTTAGAAATGCGCTCAACAACCTAAATCAGTCTGTACATCGATTAAATGAAGCTGCTCAGACTAATATCTTAACTCGCAGAGAGGCGTTAGCGCATATTGTACTAGTTAACCAAGTGAAGTTAGAGCTTCAGCAATGCAGAGAAATAGCATCAAGAGGCGTCGAACACACCATTAATATAGGTGATCATGAGGTAGGAACACATGACTCATAATCCAAAGGAGCTACGTGCAGAACATCACCAAACTTTAAAGTACATGTTTCGCGGAGATAAACATGAACACGAATTAACCCCTGGCGATGTTACGCTAATAGGTGGCAACATGTTCAACCTCCCCTCACTTAATGCTGATGGCTCATTTGATCTCGAAAAGTGCGCAACTGAATTTTCATGCTCTGAAAAAATACACACAGGTAAAGGCGAGAAGTTCTACCGCCACTTTGTTATTAGCCTTGCGCCTGATGAGAAATTATCTACTTCGCAATGGAATGATATCTGCTTTGAATACATGTACATACTTGGCTACAGCGATTGTAATTGGGTCGCTTGCAAGCACAGTGATACTAGCACTGAACATGTGCATATCCTTGCCAGCCGTGTCACTCACACTCCTTCAGGAGCTTTAGTCAACGTTCACAACGACTATGAGAAGGGTTGGAGTGTAATGCGAAAGTTTGAGTCTCAGCTAAATTTGCGAAGGCTAGAAAACCCAAATGATGGTTTTGGTCATAACTATACTAAAGCGCAGATTAAAGCCTCGGGAGGACGAATAGAAGCGCAACAGCGTGATGCTGCACATATTATCCGACAGAAAATAAAAAGGCTGTATAAAGCTCATGGTAAGCCAAAAACTATCACCGAATTTGTGGGTCTTATCGCTCAGTCAAATATCAGCATAAAAGTGAATCAAAAATGCTCTGGTGATCTGCACCAGGTAGACTGGACACTTTGTTAAGCGACATATTGTTTTTCAAAGTTAACTGGGCTTAGATACCCAAGAGCACTGTGCCTTCTTGTTCGATTATAATCAACTTCTATGTATTCAAAGAGTGCTTGGCGCATTTCTTCTCGTGTCATAATAGGCTCGTATTGGATTGCTTCTACTTTCATTGAATGGAAGAAGCTTTCAACACAAGCGTTGTCCCAACAGTTTCCTTTCCTACTCATACTCTGTTTTAGTTTATGAGCTGCGATTAACTCTCGGTAATCCTTTGAACAATATTGGCTGCCACGGTCGCTGTGAATAATCACATCCTTTGGTAAACCTCTGCGGAATAAAGCCATTGAGAGCGCATCACAAACTAACGTTGCAGTCATTCTTGTACTCATCGACCAGCCAATGACTTGCCGTGAATAAAGGTCAATAATGACGGCTAAATACATCCAGCCTTCACTTGTTGCGAGATAGGTGATGTCTCCAGCCCATTTTTGATTCGGTGCTGTTGTAGTAAAATCTTGCTCAAGCAAGTTCGGGGCGATTGGTAACTTATGCTTACTATCGGTCGTACATTTGAACTTACGAGCGGCCTTTGCCACCAGATTTTGTCGATTCATGCTAGCCGCAATGGTCTTCACATCGTGTTTAGCACCACTGCCTTCAAGCTCTTTTTGAATACGCCTTGCGCCATCGCGTTCTTTTTTATCTTCAAAGACTTCTCGAACTTTGATATCAAGCAGCTTACGCCGTTCGTCGCGTTGAGTGACCTTATGGCGATTTTCAATCCAGTAATAAAACCCACTTCGAGAAACCCCAAACACCTTAGCCATACGGACAATCTTATATCGCATCAGGTGTTCGAGCATAAACTCATAGCAATCTATTTTAGATTTTTCGCGAAGTAGGTGGCGGCCTTTTTTACGATGTCTAATTCTTCAGCTTGTTCGGCTAATAATCGTTTGAGCTTGGCATTTTCAATCGCTAACTCTTTTTCTCTATCACTGGTATTTGTGTCTTTTTTGACAGCTTTTCGCCATCCATAGATTTGAGATTCATATAACGATAGTTGTCTGGCCGCAGCAGCGACGCCCACTTTCTCGGCTAGTTTGAGTGCTTCTGCTTTAAATTCAGGAGCATGTTTAATTCGTGTTTTCTTAGTTGTCATTGTTCACCTCGTTAGTGATTGTACTCACTTAACTCAGTGTCCAAAACTATTGGTGCGGATCACTGGTGAGGTGTCCGGGATAAGCTATTCCAATGAAGGAGGACCATTCTTATCTGGAACACGAATAAAGAAAACACAACTCACATTCAACGCGCTAATTAAAGGTGGCATTAGCTATAATCCGTCGCGTGATAACTTTGCATTAGGTATCAACAAAGAAGCACCAATGTACGCTTATTTCCAAGTACGAGTCTCTTCAAAAGAAGCCAAGCGTATCATTAGACAAAGAGCTCAATTTAGACTGAGTACAGACAAAAATAGTAGTTGGGTAGATCTCTCATTCATTAATACTAAACGGGAGAAAGAATTAGCCCTTGCAATCGCAAACATCATTGCTCTACTCAAAATGATGTTCGGTGTTGATGATGAATCTGTTGAGTTTCGACATCTTCAAGAGCAGAAACTACTCTCTGATTTATTAATACACAAAGTATTTTATAACCCGGGTAACACTCTTGAATACGATACTGAGACAGGCCTAAAGGAGCTAGAGAAACAGATAGATTCGGATACGAAAGACTGGCGAGATTTAAAGCAAGATAGGTCATCTGTAGCGCTTACCAGCACATATCACTCAGATTTAAAGTTCAGTAATCAAGCGACGATTGAAATCTAAGAATAACGTTTAACACAAAGCATTACTCTAATCTGCTCTGACATTCGGAATTACTGAACCGATGAACAGGAGATTATATAATTCACATTTATGATTGCCGAATTTTCAGATAGCTACAAATCTATCGATAGCACATCTAAAATTTGCTGGTCAATGTCTCTGATAACGCTTTTAACCAATTCAATTAGCTCGATTACATGTTGTTGAGGCACATCAACAGAGAAACCATCTGCCTTTTTTCCATTGCGATGCACAATGTCATGCCTAACGAAAACAGATGCTCTTAATTGATCCAATTTATCCTCTGGGAAATCACAGGCCAGAACTTTTTGATACAGGTCTTTTACGGTATCAATGTTATGGAATGAGATTTTATCGATTTCCGTATTTAGCGTCTTATCAAGCGAGTCTAAAAACGTAAATACATCCTTTTTAGCAACTTTTTCTTTGAACACGATGTGGGATTCAACAAACCGACGTTTAACTGCACTTCGGTTCAACACATGGCTTTTCATTGTGTCAGACAGATACGCTTCCATGGCAGTAATCACACTGGCAAACACCATTCTTTGTAGTGTCACATTTTCTGTAGATTCATTTAGAACAGCTAGCTCATCCAAAGAAGTACAAAAGTTCTGATGAAACTTTGTTTCTCCGGCCTGAACTTCAGCAATATCGTCAAAATCAGTAACCCATCCACCGTTAACTATATCGGTGATATCAAGCACGCACTCTGATTCATTATCGCAATGTTCCAACAAAACCACAGCATAGGTTTCAACATACTTACATGGGAATACAGTACCAGCAAACCCTTGATTTTCATCATAAACACTATGAAATGCAGATAACATGAATGACAGTAGTGGCTCACCATCAATGATTACTTTGGGGTTAAAGTAATCGGTATCGAAATCGGCACTAGACTTATCAAACGCTTTGGGAAGTGTTTGCAGCCAATCTTGAAAACTGTGACTCTCAACAATTTTTAAATCAGCTGAAATTGTTTCAACATCATCAACATAAATGCTATCTGGGTTATTCTTACATAACTCCAGAGTCTCTTTCATTTCCAAAATCCAAGAGCTTTTAACTTCATTGAAATCCTGTTCAGCAGATCTCAAATCGTATCCAGCCAATTGCAGACGTCTTTTCAGCGTTTTTGCATCGATCTTGTACCCGATAAAATCTTGTAGATCTTCATCATCGTGAACTTCTCGTACCCTATCTTGCTTGATGAAAAACCACTCATCATAGGTGTTTTTCCAAGATAAAAGTTCTTGGTTGTTAATGTTTATGTCTGCAAAACTTCCCATCAATTAATCCTTAATTAGAAGTGGTTGTAGATTCACTACATGACCATATCCATCTTGGCTATTTGCTCATCATAATCTGTCGATTTGAAAACCCTAAAGTTATGCTCTTGATCCATTCGTGATGTTGGACTGGCATCTTTTAAAACAAGTCTACGTTGTACTATTTTATACGAAACTTTGCTGATTGGCGGAAGCAGCACATTACCATATTCAAACGAATCATTTATCTCACTAAGCTGTGGTGGCTTTGAAAGGTATACTTGAAGATTATTCTTAAGTTCTTCTATATCTGCGTACAACTCGTACCATGCAATATCTCGCATTTCACCATTTTCGCTCGGTAGAGACATCAAACTCATAACATGTGATTCAAAATAAGCTTTTAGTATTTTTTCATCTACGACTGGTATCCCATCAAACTTATAACCAATAAACATCTGAGCGCTAGTCACAATACATTGAGAGAACCTATACTGCTTAGCTGCGTCATAATCCCAGCCTAACCTATCAAATATAACCTCAATGTTTTCTTGTAAAAATTTTGTCTTTCTATTTACTTGAACTCCTGCATACTCCAGTGTTTCAGCGGTTCTCTGCTTCATGACTTCCGAATCAACAGTAAGAGTCGCTTTAAACTCACCTACAATAATCAAGTCATCGATACGTGCCAATAAATCAAACTCTTCTTCTCCAGCTGCGAGTCTAATTCGCTTTCCAACCGCAGGATCGTAATCATCTATGAACTCATTCTGTTCTAGCTGCTCGTTGAGCATCTTCAGCACTGTTTCTTCATACTGGTAACCCTTTTTGCCCAAATCAATTTTCAACTCTACAGCCCACCTTTCAATAAGCCTTGTCATTACTGGAGAAACTAGTGCGCTAACTGATATTGCGTATTCATTGTTAGACTTCTTAATCAACGGCTGGCACCAAAGATCACATGTTTTATCAGCTTTGAATGTGACAAAGTTTAGAATGTTAGAGACACGGACAGAATCCAAACCCGTAGCTTTGACCAGCGCTGTTTTCAATGCAAACGCAGGAATTGTTGGACAAAATTCTAAAAGCTTGTTTAGATTGAAAGCCTCATCATTGTCTGGAAATTTTTCCATTAAATCTCCAGCTAAAAGCATTAGACATCTAAAAACGGTTAGAACATCTTTAATTGAAAATTCATTTTCATAATCTTCAGTTAACCATTCCTGAGGATAGTATTTAAGCATATCAGTAACAGTGATCTGCCAATAAGCGTTACGTGAGCGAACAATTTCATCTGCATCTTTAACGTCTAAGACTTCAACAAGCTTTCTCTTTCCTCGTCTTTTAACGACTAAATACTTATCGCTGGAAAATATAGATTGAATCATCGGATCATTTGCAATGTGTCTTTTTTGAGATCCTAATCTTTCACGCCGAATTGCACTGTTTTCAAATGAGTACTCAAAATCGGTTGCCGGTTGCATTACACAATAAGTATTTTTATCTTCACCGACTGGAAAAAAATCATAATTGGACCAAAAGAGACACTGCCAAACATGCGAGTACAATTCGTATAGTTGAGATAAGTCAATTTCACGTCGAATAAAAACCATTGGGTCAAGCGGTTGCTTTGATACCTGAATTGGCTGGTTGTCATCTATCCTCTTTTGACACATACGAAGTGCTGGCTGTAGACCATCTACGCATCCGTGGGAGATCTCTTGTAGTGTCAATGTATTCCCCATGTAATTGGCATTTATCTTGATACCAAATGCATTAGGTCTAGCTTCTTCAAATGCGGCTTTCATAGCTACAGCTAGCTCTCTATTGGACGTTGCGACATATGCAAGCATAAGCTTTTCGTTAGTAATTTTTGGAGCTTGTAAATAGGTGCTATCTAACATCCCACGGATTTCTGACAACAAAGAATTAACTACAGAACCACCAACAAAAACCCTAGCATCACGCTTCGATGCACTATCTTTAATCTTTTCCCACCCACCTAGCCACTTGTCCAAGTTAAAGTCGTGTCTAGTTGGCGGTTTAATTTTGTTCTTGATTATTTTTTCAACAAACAGGTCTTTTACTTCATCAGCCAATGGATCAATTCCTTATTTTTATGATGCATATGGCACCAGTGGATTAGCCTACTTCATATCAGATAGTTACATCAACAGACTCTCAGTCATGATACGCTTCTTTTGGTATTTCAGTGATACAAGCCAGTGATTCACATTCTTTTTAATGGCCTGATTTAGAAGGAATTATGGGAGGGATTATGGCGGACTTATACACTAACAGCAACTCGAAACAGGACTTCATTCGACATGGACTCATCACTAGTGTTGAAGACGGTATGGACGTGTTTATAGCTTCTGCTTTCTTTACTGAATCAAGTGTTATCGACGAGCTGGTACAAAAAGGATGTCATATCAGGATTGTTGTTCGACTTGGTTTTCCAACGCTACCAGCAGCCCTAGAAAAGCTGCTTAGTCACGACAAAGTAGAAGCTCGATTTTTCACCAGCAATTCGTTTCATCCTAAGTTCTACATCTTTGGTGACAAGAAAGTACTGCTTGGCTCAGCTAACCTTACCCGCTCAGCACTTTTATCAAACCAAGAAGTAATGATCAGTCTTCAATCTGACGATCATAGATTTGACGAACTAAAATCATTGTTCTCAGATTACTGGGAAGAAGCATCTGTTCTAACCAAAGATGCGATTAAAGACTATCGAAGCATCTATAACAAATTCGGGAAATTGGACTCCTTAGTAAAGCAGCTAGACGACAGCGTTACTGACACTCTCGGCGACAAAAACTTTTCAAACATTAGCCGTGGAAAGAAAAAAACCAACCGAAAATCAATCTTCCAAGACACTTACTACAAGTCTTATCAAGAGTCTGTTTATGCGTTTCGCTGTATTGAAGAAGTCTACAGCACCTTTGAACGAAAAATCGATGAAAGTAATATCCCATTGAGACTTGAAATCGATTCATTCTTTAGCTTTGTTCGAGATAAGCACGCGACTACAGATATCTGGAAAAGACAGCCTATAGGGTGGACTGAAAGCCAAAAACTCCATATCAGAGTTCTAATCGACGAATGGTTAACTATTCATTGGAAACACTTTGAAGACACGATTGTACCCACCAACTATCCACTAATTCTTCGGGTTTTTGGCTCGGTACAATTTATTAAAACTGCGTCAATGCATGACATTGTGGAAGCACTATGTGTCCTGCACTCATTCCATGACAGATTTAGATTCTATAAAGGTGGGCTACCCACTTTGAAGTCGGCTTTCATTAAAGCTAATGACGAATTACAAGTTAAGAAAACTCTTTGTTATCTTCTTTACGGTACAGGCGATATAGTGACTCGCATGTCGAACTGCATCCACGACTCAGAGTATGAACTAAACGAGTTTGGACCAGCTAATGTCCAAGAACTTATAGGTTGGATCAACAAAGAAAATCTTCCTGTTATCAACGGTCGAACAACCAAAGTGCTGAGATATTTTGGTTTCGAAGTTAAACAGCTTGGTGACTAAAATATGACTATTTTATAGTTATTAGTAAGTTACACACCTTTTAGTGGTACGTAATGCATATAAACTGTACAATACACGGTTCATATGCCTAGATGTTGAGATAAAAATGGAAATCTTTGCTACCCCACTTTTCGTAGCTATCGCTTGGATCTGTACTGTTGTTAGCTGTATTTATGCTTTTGTTCAAAAAAGCAACGTGACCAAAATTACGCAGAAATTCGATAATCTAAGCATTAATCACAAAGAACTAAAGGTCGAAAACAGTACGCTGCAACAAAAGTTCGAATCGTTGGAAGTTTCATATAATGCATTACAAGTTCAAAACACTACTCTAGAACAGAAGATCGTCGAAATCGAAAAGAACGATATCCACGATAACTATCAAGAAGTGCATCAAAACGGCCAGACCAACTTTAACCAAGGTGTAATCAAAGGCGACTTTGTTTACAACAAATAAGAGTTCTAGGCTTGTCTATGTGTGAAACAAGATTTGATATTCAAAACATTGAAGGTGACTTCTACAATGTAGAGTCTCCAGAAAATAACGTTGACTCAATTATTAACGTTATCATTGGTGATATTGCATCAGCCAACGTGAGAATCGATCGAACTGATCGGTCGTTTCCCGCAAATGTTACGACGAAGATAAACCACAACATGCTCAAGACTAAGCGTCGTATTGTCTTGCAGTACAAATCGTATTCATCCCATATTGAAACAGCCTACACTCTTGCAGAACAAAACATAATCAATGGAAAACAAACTGCAATGGAATTGCTTAATGAAATGTACTGCAATTCATTAGATAAGTATGGCATTGACTCATTTGAACCCGACATAGAGCAAGTACGGCAGCACGCAGACGACATCATAAGCGATGTTATCAAGCAGCTCAGAAAGTTTGTGTATAGTTCAGCCAATGTAACTCAATACAAAGAACAAGTAGAAATTGGGCTAAACGTTGTTGTTGCACATGGTTTTGTTGAGTGCTGCGTACTGGAGAATCCTAACAATGCTACCAACTAAAGGCTCTCACCCAGAGATGAATGTGCTCTACATTGGTGGCTTTATCTTGAAAAAGCTTCATGAGCGCAAAAGAAAGCGTATGACGATCACACAGCTAATGAAAGTCGGCACTAAAGAGCTTTCTGTGTCCGTAGACCACATAATTCTAGCGTTGGATTGGCTGTATATCATTTCTGCTATTGGCTACGATAGCAAAGAGGTTTTTATCAATGAAGCTACTTAGATTTCTCTTAGAGATCGACGGTGTAGAAACACGAGAGATACCGTTTTTAGACAATTTAAATATCATCACGAGTAAAAAGAAATCTGACGCACCCGGTAACAGCGTTGGTAAGTCAACTTTAGGTCGAATTCTCGACTACTTGTTTGATGGCTCAATTAGCCCAATCTACATTGATGATGAGTTTCAAACCCCAAAGCAAGAGATTGAACAGCTTTTCACAAACAGTGAAGTATACGTATCGCTTGAGTACCTTGGTCTAAACAATCAGTACAGTGTTATTAAGCGCAGACTATCTATTGATACTACACTGCAAAACTACATTTTGAACGGGCAAGAAGTAACAAGCAAAGAATACATCGCGCACATTATGGGCAGTATTTTCAACGTCTACTCTGCTAAACCAACGATCAGAAAACTTGCTCCGAAGTTCTTTAGAACAACGCAACACCGTATGACAAAGACTGTTAACTTTGACAACGGTAGGAACGTTAGTAAAACCGATATCAACACGGTTTTTCTGTATCTGTTCAACTTTGATGACACTGAGATACTCAGTAAAATCCACAGACTAAAGACCACCATCAAGGGTTATGATAAAAATCTGAAAGCCTTTAATAGTGTCATTTCTCAAGACAAGATTGTCGGCTCAGTCTCTAAAATAAAGAAAGAAATCGCTAAATTAGAAAAGTCTTTATTATCGTCTGAAAAAGGCATTGATAAGCTAGAAATCGTATCAAAAATCAACACGATAGATGACGAGCAGAACTCACTTTCTGACCAGGTTCTTTCTTTAGATTTAAAAATCAAGAACATAATTAAGACCAATGAAATACTAAAGACTAGTGAACAGCATCATTTGCTCGATGAACTGCGAACTATCTACGAGTATGCGTCTGTAAAGATAGAATCTACTCTTGAAGATTATCAGCAAGCACTCGCTTTCCATGACCATCTGTTGAGCACTAAACGAGAGTTTGTGTCGAATGGACTAGATAAACTGCAAGAGCAGCATGAAAAAGCAACTATCAAATTCGGCCAGTTAAAAATTCAGAAGCAAAGCCTATTCGATGAACTAAAGTCGAAAAAGAAAATGGAAGAGATATCTGACACGATGAAGGAAATTGGTAAGCTTGATAAAGAGTTAGCCAAACTAACAGCCATTATCGACAAAAAGGATGATATAGACTCAAAGCTAATACTTGAGCAACAAAGCTTAACTGAATTAGCTGGTGAACTTGAAACTGAGCTCAACAACGTAACCTCTTTTGAAGAAAAGTATATAGAAAACTTCAAAGACTACACTCGCGATTTCTACGGAGTTGAGTACAACTTCAGTCTTCATTTAGACCAAGAAAAGGGTGAATGCTCGCCACATGTCGACGACGTAGAATCAAACAACGAGGGTGGATTAAAAAGACTGGAAGTTGTTACATTTGACTTAGCATACATCAAGACTGTTTGTGACCAACAAGCATTAAGACCTAACTTTGTCTTACATGATTCGATTGATGAAATCGATATACAGCACGTTCGTAAAATGTTTGATGAATCAATTCAACTATCAGGACAACACATTGTTTCTATGTTGTCAGATAAGCTTGTTGAGCAAGATTACACCAAATACAAAGAGTTCATCATCCTTGAGCTCTCTCAGGACAACAAATTCTTCAAGATATAACATGTACTAGCTCAGACCTGATCTGACAGTTACCCATTTTTTCGGTGCTTTCGTCAGATTAGATTTGAGCTAAATTCTTTTCTGCCCAAATCTTTTTTCCATCCAATAATGTCTCTATCGGTGTCCGCCCACAGCAGACTTTTCCCTGATGAGTTCGAACATTGTTGTAATAATCCAGCCATTCGTCCAGATCTTTTTGCAACTCTTCTAATGAACTGTAGAGCTTTTTCCTGAACGTGACCTGATAAAATTCATTGAGAATCGTTTTGTGGAAACGCTCGCAGATACCGTTTGTCTGAGGATGTCTGGCTTTTGTTTTTGTATGGTCGATATCATTGATAGCCAGATACAGCTGATAATCGTGCTGCTCCACTTTGCCACAGTACTCTGTGCCTCTGTCCGTCAAAATCCTCAGCAGCGGAAGCTGATGGGCTTCAAAGAACGGTAAGACACGATCGTTGAGTAAATCAGCCGATGTGATCGGTGTTTTTGTGGTATAAAGTTTTGCGAAAGCCACTTTGCTGTGAGTATCGACAAAGGTCTGCTGGTAAATCCGGCCAACACCCTTGAGATTACCGACGTAGAATGTGTCCTGTGACCCCAGGTAGCCGGGATGATGCGTCTCGATTTCACCACACACTTCATCATCCTGTTTCTTTTTCTCCAGCGCTGCAACCTGCTCTTCACTTAAAATGATTCCTTCACTGGCGACTTTGGCTTCTAAAGCGGCCAACCGTTTTTTGAAATTCTCCAGATTATTCCGTAGCCAGATCGACCGGACACCACTGCCGGAAACAAAGATTCCTTTCTTACGGAGTTCATTGCTGGTACGCGCCTGACCATGAGCTGGAAATTCGATGGCGTAACTGACGACAGCCTTTTCTGTAGATTCATCAACCCGGTTCTTAATATTGGGTGCTCTGCGGGACTGATTCACTAAGGAATCAATTCCGCCTTGCTCGACAAGCTCCTGATAGCGATAGAACGTGTCCCTGGATACGCCCATAATCTTACATGCCTTGGAAACATTGCCTAATTCTTCCGCCAGATTTAATAAACCCGCTTTGTGTTTGATAATGGGATTGTTAGTATGAAGCATGAGAGTTACCTCTTTTTTGTTTGATTAAAGATTCAGCACCTTTATCAAAACGGGTAACTCTCAACTTTTCAAGAAGATGTGTCAGATTAGGTTGTGACTAATTCATATAACATTCGAGGCTGCTAGTTTTGGCAGCCTACGCTCTTCCCACAAATTAACTTGTGATACTTTCTGGCATCACTTGCCCTCTAATGTGAAGTTTCCTTAATCAACAAACGAACCGTTCAATTAAGTGGATATTTTGATAATGGCATGGCTTCTTTTTTACAACTTTTTGTACAAGATAGGGCCTTCTCAGGAGATCAGTTTTCATGCACTTGTTAATTCGTATTTTGGGACTTATACGGAGAATGTGACTATTAGCTTTACATTCTCAGAACGTTGCCTTCGTCTTTATCCTGATCGCACAAGTTTTCTTATTGTTTATTTCCTTTAAGTATATGATCTTTAATCTCAGGATAGAGATTAAGCACTTGTTTCCCAAGTTCACTGGACACATCCGAACCTACGTCCTCTTTAGGTGCATCTAACATATACCGTTCAATTGAAGTGTTTGCATCATAGTCAATACCCTTCGAACCATACTTCTTACCATTTAGAGCTGCACTAGGATTAACCGTTGAAGACAAACTGCCTTTAATCATGAAATCATTCCAAGCGCCTACTGTGATTTCTATTATGTCATCTTCCACTAATACCTTGATTCCATAGTCTTTAAAAATCTCGTTTAGCTGCTGCTTACCTTCAGGCCTTGAATAGTCGACATTCAAAAAAGACAAGTCCCCACTCCGTGATGTTTTTGCCTCAACAAGCTTAAGTTCTAAATCCTCTTGGTTTGAGAAACGCTCGGTATATAGTTTTTCAAACTCCTGATCATTAGGGAACTTAATCATATTTTGACGTATCGAACTTACTTCATCCTTAATTTCTTTAAGCTGTTGTTCGAGGCTCAAAATGTCTACAGATTCTTCATCTTTATAATCAAGCTTAGAAAGAATTTCGTATACTTTACTCTCTAGTAACGGGTACTTAATGTTTTTCGCATCACACTGCTTACGTTTGCGCTTACCGTTACAGTATAAATACGATCTAACTTTGCCATATGTAGAAGTGGAATCCTGATAAGACATTGAATATCCACACCTTTTACAGAAGCCAATTCCAGAAAGAATGTTTTTAAATACTTTCCGTTTCCCACCTCCACCAATATTCCTTACTACTTTTTGCTGTACTGCATTGAATATTTTTTCATCAATTATAGGTTCAAATTTTAACTCGCCATTTGCTACTCCAATTACAGCTTTATTTGCCAAGTAACTTTTAATCGTAGATTCACATAATGGGCTATTTGTCGAACTTACAACCAACTTTTCTTCGGTATTATACGTATATCTCTTTAGCTCAACTCCACCAATAGAATTTAGGATTTTTTGGGGGCCAAGACCTTCCATTCTCAATTGGTAGATTCTCTGAATAACTTCCGCATTTTCTTGAACAACCTCATACCCTTTTCTATCTAGAGTTCTATTGAGCCAAATAGGCGTTTTAGCGGTAGTCACATACCCTTTATCCTTCATTAATTTATTGGTTGCTCTAATCCTATCTGACTTTTGGACACTTTCTAAATGGGCTAAATACAAACCAATTTCGAACATCATCCATGCTGAAGCCCCTTGAACACCATCCATGTCTTCTTCAAAGACCAAGTTCCATTTTGTAAATGCCACCTTAATTCCGTGCTCAAGCAGATTTTGAAACCTTTTAACTACGTTTTTGCGTTTCCCACGGCTAAATCGGTCAATTAGCTCAATAACGATAATATCTCCAGACCTAATGCGTCCTCTAGAAACATCCTTAAAAAGCCTCCCTAACTCTCCCTTCTTAAAGTTGTCATCAGTAAAACCCGAACGCCCACTATCTTCGTAAACACCTCCCTCAGCATAGGGCTCTTTTCCATCAAGGATTAGTCTTTTGTTTTCGTTCTCAATCCAATTGTTCGTTAACTCCTGTTGACGAAAAATCCCTTCGCCACTGGAAGCTTGTTCTTTTTTTGATACTCGATGATAAAGATAATATTTATTGGTCATGGTTCCCCCCCCGCTGAGCTGTCTATCATACATTATTCTTTTGCTAACTGTGGCCTGCCTTATCATATCGGTGGTGAAATTCAGGAACGCAGCAAACTGTTACTTCAAACGCCGGAAAGTTTCCTCGCCCGCTTTAATGTCGATGTCCGCACAATGAATGAAGTCACGCATATCGACAAAGCTGCAAAAACCGTCACGGTCAAACAGCTGACAGACGACAGTGAATATACAGAAAGTTATGATTTTCTGTTACTCAGTCCGGGCGCAGCTCCCGTCGTCCCACCCATTCCGGGGCTTGATAATCCCCTGACGCATACCCTGCGTAATATCCCGGATATGGATAAAATCATGCAAACCATTCAGATGAACAAACCGGAACATGCCACAGTTGTCGGTGGCGGTTTTATCGGCCTGGAAATGGTGGAAGCTTTTCACCGGCTTGGCATTCAAACCACCTTGCTGGAAATGGCCGATCAGGTGATGACACCAACAGACAGGGAAATGGCTGGCTTTGCCCATGCCGAAATCCGCCAGAAAGGCGTTGATTTACGTCTGGAAACAGCATTAAGTGCTGCTGAGTTTATCCCGAATATTACAGTAGCCAGTGAAGACGCCGGACAATCTGACCAACACCAGCATCTGGAAGGTGAGCTGAATCTGACTCTCAGTAACGGCGACTCGCTGACCACGGATATTCTGATCATGGCGATTGGTGTCCGCCCGGAAACCCGTCTTGCAACAGAAGCCGGGCTGGAAACCGGCCCGCTTGGTGGCATTCAGGTCAATGCTTCAATGCAGACCAGCGATCCGGCGATTTATGCCGTCGGTGATGCGATAGAAGATACCGACTTTGTCACCGGCCAGCCTGCACTGGTGCCTTTGGCCGGCCCGGCAAACCGTCAGGGTCGCATGGCAGCCGATAACATGCTGGGCAGAAATGAAACCTATCAGGGCACCCAGGGCACCGCGATTTGTAAAGTGTTCGATCTGGCAATCGCATCAACCGGAAAAAATGAGAAACAACTCAAGCGGGATGGCACAAACTACGAGAAAGTTTTCGTCCACACTGCCAGCCATGCCGGTTATTACCCCGGTGCAGAGATCGTTTCATTCAAACTATTGTTTGATCCGCAATCCGGTCAAATTCTCGGTGCTCAGGCAGCCGGTAAAGATGGTATCGATAAACGCATCGATGTGATTGCTGTGGCGCAACGGGCAGGCATGAGTGTCGAACAGTTGCAGCATCTGGAACTGACTTACGCACCGCCCTATGGCAGTGCCAAAGATGTGATTAATCAGGCCGCCTTTGTTGCGACCAACATCATGAAAGGCGATGCCACGCCGATTCATTTTGATCAAATTGATCAATTGTCCGAAGATCAGTTACTGCTGGATGTCCGTAATCCCGGCGAACTGCAAAATGGAGGTTACATCGACGGTGCAGTCAATATCCCGGTCGATGAGCTGCGCCAGCGCATGGATGAACTGCCGAAAGATAAAGAAATCATCATCTATTGTCAGGTTGGCCTGCGCGGCAATGTCGCTTATCGCCAGCTGGTCAATAACGGCTACAAAGCGAAAAACCTGATTGGTGGCTACCGGACTTACTGCTTTGCCAAAGCTTAATCGTTACCGGTAAACTGCGTCTCTGTCTGTATAAAAAGGGGGAAACTCAACAGTTTCCCCCTTTTTATTTTCACAATCAGTGTTCTGAATATTCAAACCCGTTATTCACGCACTGAGTCTTATCCATCTTTACTGACGGGCAACAGGATTGGTCAGACACGTCGGCCCGCCTTCACAGGCCATACATAACGCATCCCCCGGAAAGACTTCAACAACGGTCCCATGTGCTTCCATCACCGCTTTGGTTTTGGGGAAGCCATCAATCATGATGCAGTGATCCGGCTGAGTCGGCAGCACATTCAGATTCAGCCCGAATGAGGCTTCAAACTCATCTGCCGGAGCCACCACCATCTCAATACCGCGGGACTTCATCAGCGTCCACAGGGCTGCGGGAATCAACGGCGGATGAACCAGATATTTGGTTTCAGTCAGTGGCGATATCACGGACATTAAATGCAGGCAGGCTTCTTCTCCGGTCCAGTACGGCATATCAAACCCAAGCACTTCGATACCGTGTGGATTCAGCAGTGCCTGCAATACTTCAACCCCGGCGCGGTTGGAACGGAACCCAAGGCCAATGATTAAAGTATTTTCGTCGAGCCAGATCATATCACCGCCTTCAACCCGGGCATCACCACTTAAATTACCAAGGACAGGCACCCCTGCTTTAGCCAGAATCTTGCCCTGCAACTGAGGTTCTTTTGCCCGTAACGGTTTACCCATATTCAGCAGAACCACCCCGGCTTTTGTGATCAGCGACGCATCACGGGTAAACATCGCATCAGCCAGACCATCATCTTCATCGGGCATCCACAGGATTTCCGCGCCGGACGCTTCAATGAGTCTGACAAAAGCTTCATACTCTTCGATCGCCTGCTCAGCATTAAATAAGTGATTGTAATGCCACTTCTTCGGATCCGCGTTTCTCAGACTCTGCGCCGGACGGCGCATCAGTACCCGGGTCATTTTCCCGGCCATGGTTTGACATCCGTATTCACTCATTTCATTTTCCTTCTGTGAAAAATAACTGTGTACCAATTGTTTTCACCGTAACAAAATCATGTTCCCCCGTCACGACTTCGAGGTGAGTCAGGCTTTGATTGCCAATATTGAGCCGGGTAAACAACGCCGGGTTTCTCCAGTCTAAATTAAGTACCTGCGCCAGAATCATCCGGATCACGCCACCATGAGTCACCACCAGGGTATCGGTTTGCAATTGCCCGATAAAATGCCCCCAGCATGAAGCAACCCGCTGATAAAACGCCGCCAGTGTTTCCCCTCCGGCGAGCGGGTATTGCTCCGGGTTCTCCCAGAATTTCTCCAGTTCAATCCAGCGGTTTTGGGGAATTTGATCAAAAGGCACGCCATCAAAATCACCGAAATGCATCTCCTTCCAGTCCGGCTGGATGACAATCTGCGCTTCATCTGTCAGGCGTTTCGCCAAACCCAGACATCGTGATAAGGGGGAACTGACGACCTGCAGGTCAGCTAAGCCTTGCTGTGCCAGTGCCTGCCGGATTCGCATCTGGGTACTTTCCGCAACAGGGGCATCGACATGGCCGTTCAAAGCCGCCGGGCCGGTTGTTTTGCCGTGACGAAGCAGCCAGACATCAGATTTCATCGGCACTTCCTTTCAGAAACATGGGAAGGCCGGCCGCCACAAAAATAACCTGCTCCAGCTGCACGGCAAATGCCTGATTCATCCAGCCGGCATAGTCAACAAACAGCCGGGTAACATGGCCAAGCGGCACAATCCCCATCCCGACTTCATTCGATACCAGCACAATCTGCGCTTCTGAAGCTGCGATCACATCCACCAGCTGCTGCACATGCGCTTCAATCTGCTGAGGCGTGATGCCATTGCCGTCATTGTAAATCACATTATTCAGCCAGACTGTCAGACAATCGACCAGCACAATATCCTGCGCATCAAATCCGGACAATAACCGGACAAGATCCACCGGGCATTCATGCGCTGTCCATTCCTCTCCGCGCCGGGCCTGATGCTGTGCAATCCGCACCTGCATCTCCTCATCAAAAGCCACTGCTGTTGCAACGTAATGACATCGAAGCTGAGGATTTTTCTGCTGCGCATCCAGCACTATCCGCTCTGCGAAACGGGATTTACCGCTACGCGCTCCCCCTAAAATCAGCGATTTCATTTATCCTCCGTAAACCAGCAACCCCAGTTGAATACAGGCCAGAAAAAACAGATAAATAAACAGCTCAAAACATTGTTGAAGGCCGCCTAATGTATCACCGGTAAATCCACCCAGACGGCAAATCAGCCAGCGCCGGAACAGTGAACGAATCCCAAGACATAACATGATCAGAATCAGGCACAGACCGAATGGCAGAAAAATAACCGGAATCAGACCTATCACACTCAGGATGATTAATTCTTTCACCGCCTGCTTTGAGGCAAGGGGTTTACTTTTGCTGTGATCCAAATCCGTCACATACGGTGTATCAAAGATGACCGAACCGGCCAGTGCCCGGCTCAGACTATGACCCAGCAACAGCACAGGTACAAACAGCGAAGAGACAGCCAGGTGTGTCAGCAGCAGATATTTGCCAAGCAGAATCATGACCAGAGAAACGGTGCCATAAGTGCCAATCCGGCTGTCTTTCATGATCGTCAGCCGCTTTTCCACCGTCATGCCGCCACCGATACCGTCCGCCATATCGGCCAGTCCGTCTTCATGAAAGGCGCCTGTCAGCATCAGGCTGAAACACATCATACAAAACACGGCAATATCCGCGGGTACGACAGCATTCATCAGCCGGAAGACGATCAGGCACAGCACACCGATACACAGCCCGACCGCCGAAAAATAGCGGGAAGACTGGTTCATCCGTTCTTCGGAATAAGGGGTCGAACGGGGAACAGGAATTCTGGAAAAAAAGCTCAGGGAAAGCCAGAACAGTTCCAGCTGATATTTGAACCGGGCAAGCATCAAACGGTAACTCCGGCTTCATCAAAACTGGCCATGGTATTGTAAAATTCACATGCGGCCTGAATTAACGGCACGGCAAGTACAGCCCCGGTGCCTTCACCCAAACGTAATCCCAGTTGTAATAACGGCGTCGCTGATAACGCTTCAAGTACCCGCTGGTGCCCCGGCTCTTCTGACTGGTGGGCAAAGATCATATAGTCCCGGCAGGACGGTTCCAGTAATGTCGCCACATAGGCTGCAACGGTAACGATGAATCCATCCACAACCACCGGCACACCACGTTGCGCAGCACCGATAAACGCACCAGTCATCTGCACAATCTCAAAGCCCCCGACACCGGCCAGCACCGTCATGGCATCTTCACCCCGGAGTTTCTCCGCGCACTGACGCACAATCGCTGCTTTTTTGGTGAACTGCTCAGGCTGGATACCAGTACCGTGGCCAACACACAGCTGTGGATCAATGTCAGTCAGAGAGGCCAGAATCGCAGCAGCACTGGTGGTATTGGCAATGCCCATTTCCCCGAACATCACCAGATTCGAACCCGCATCAATCGTCTGCGTGACGATTGCCTGACCATATTCAATGCCCTGCGTCACCTGCGCTTTTGTCATGGCCGGTTCAAGATGGAAATTATTCGTTCTGCTACCCAGACGCTGCTGAATAAAACACGCCGGATGCGGTGTTTCAACCGGAATCATAATCCCGCAATCAACCACTTTCATCGCCACCCCTGCGCTGCGGCAAAAACAGTTCACCCCGGCGCCGCCGGCCAGAAAATTCATCACCATCTGATAAGTCACTTCGCTCGGAGCAATACTGACACCTTCATCAGCCACACCGTGATCGCCGGCAAAGACGATCACCGTCGGTTGATGAATCTCCAGTTGAGTCACCGCTCCATCTTTTCCCTGCGACTGAATCAGGGCCAGTCGCTGTGCAATCTCTTCCAGCACGCCTAAAGAACCAACCGGTTTGGTCTTTTGATCAATTCGGTGCCGGATCTGTGCCAGATAACGTGTGTTCAACATGATTTTCCCTTTCTTTTTCTGAATGTTATACCCAGGCACCCCGCAGATGCATGTTTCAGGGCATTTGGGGATATATCCAACTGAGTGTACCTTCCCTGAAAACAAATGCCACAGAAACATCGTCTTGAGCCGGAGAGAACGGATGAGAAGGGGCAGACGCAATATCTGCCCGGAATCGGGGGTTAATTGCCTAACTGAGCTAAATCTTTGACGATAACACCTGAGATCAGTGCGATGTCTCTGGGTTCATCTTTTTCATTCCACAAAAGTGCCGCCATTTTCAGGTTAACAGCAGGCTCTTGCAGATAAGGATACTTCGGGGTATATGAATCAGAACGGAATTCAGCCAGCTCTTTGCCGCGCAGAGAAACAACCACATAATGTGACACATCCGGCTTATATAGAGAAATCCCGCCCAGATTAATGTTTCGCGTATATTCAATGACGACATTCGCGACCGGACTGTCCTTCATATCCGGCGTCGCAAGGATCCCCGTTTGCTGCATGACTGACTGAATATCAGCCTTAAATTCCCGCATCAGTTGAGATGCAGGTGCAAAGCGGGAATGGCCCGGTTTAATATAACCGGTACGCGTAAGGACCACTTTCACCTCCCCAAGGCGGTATTTAGTGACATTTTGCCTTAGCGGTGTGGGCTCCGCATAATACTTGTAGTCCGGCCCGGAAGTGCAACCGGAACATAATATAACACCAATAAAAATCAACAAATAACGACGCATACCTACCTCTGCCGCAGTTTATATCAGGTTGATTTGACGGGAGGATTGCCCGGATATCGCTTTTATCCGCAATTTCGTTTTTTCCGGAGTCCTCAGGCTCTGTTAGCCTTTACCATCAATAACCAAGCTATACCCAAACAACCTGAAGATGCATGATTCAGGTTGCTTGGGTATATCATTATAAAATAAAAGCCGGAGTATCCCACAACTGTGGGCTTTGAACAAAGCAAAGTGCACCTGCAACACAAAACCAGAGCAACTTCCCGATTGGCTCAAGCGACCCGGTACAGTGGAAAATCAGAAAACGACCGCAACCGCCCCGCTCAAAGTATTAGTCAAGAGATCAGCCATAACCTGCAGACAAACCAGAGAAATCATTCACAAAATAAATAGTATTAATTCTTTGAAAATTTATATCCATTGCATGAACTCACACTAATTTCATTCAATTAATTAACCGTAACCTAATGCATTTCAATAGAGTGAAAAATATTCAATCCATTCAAAACAAAAAATAGTTATAATTAAAAAGAATATCATTATTACTTTTTTACATCTAAGATGCATCCCCTGTCACTCATCAGAATAAACCAGTTCAATGTATCAGACAGCTTAAATAACCCTGGAATAAAATCAAATTAAACCATTGAATAAAAACAAGATTAATCATACAAACCGATTATTAACTCTCGGTATTTTTAATTAAAATTCCTGACAAAAATAATATAAACACCATAATTAAATATATATGAATATATTATTTAAATCAGGAAAATAAATGATTGTTTTATTATTTATTTTTTAATGAAATTGTGATTTTACGTTTTCAAATCATATTCACCCCTTCAAATAATAATTATCCATGTCTTTATCAATACAAATGTATAATTTTACTTTGCGCTTCCACAGTTTCATTTATTTGAATAAAAAACACCTTTACATTGATCCGATCAATCTTTCATATTGAGAACGTTTCTCAAATGGAGGTATAACCAATGAAACGATTCAAAACGTCAGTTAAAGTTGCTTCACTTATCATGGCTATGTCAGCCTCAGCAGCCACATTTGCCGCTGATTCTGCTTTCTTAATGTTGACCCAAAAAGAAGGTCATAACTTCTTAACCTGGTCAACGGAAGCTGATTCTGTTTCCCGTCAGGAAGTCTACCGGAGTGAAACCAGTTCATTTGAAGATGCAAAGCAGATTTCCGCTGTCGGATCAAAACGCTTTGTGGTTGAAGATGAAAACGCAGAACAAAAAGATTACTGGTACTGGGTCAAAGTTTACAAAGATGATGGTGAAACCATCCTGTCCAACGCATCCAGCACTCTGCCACAACTTGATACACTGGTAAGTACATCCGCTTCCAGTAAATGTGTGGCAGGCGCAACATTTAAAAATGAAACGGTCGACTGTGGCGGCATCACTTTAGGTACAAGCTGTGACGGCGATGATGAAGATCAGGATCCAATCATCACACTGAAAAATGCAACCGTAAAAAACCTGCGTATTGCTGAAGATGGTGGTGCAGACGGTATTCATTGTAAGGAAGGAAGCTGTACGATTAAAAACGTGGTCTGGGAAGACATCTGTGAAGATGCCGCAACCCTGACCAAAACTGCAAAATCACTGACAATTGTTGGGGGCATGGCATACAACAGTAAAAACGGTCCTGGCGGAAAACCAGACAAAGTATTCCAGCATAATGCGAAGAACAGCACAACAACCACGATCAAAGGCGGCTTCACACTGGAAGGCGTTCACGGCAAATTGTGGCGCTCCTGTGGTGACTGTACCAATAACGGTGGTCCCAGAAAGGTTGTCATTGATGATGTTGAAGTGAATGCAGATATTGACAGTATTGTTGGCGTCAACACCAACTATGGGGATGTTGCCAAAATCAGAGATCTGAAAATCAAGAATTATAAATCAGGCAGTCCGAAAGTCTGTGTCGCTTACAAAGGCGTGGAAAAAGGTAACGGTAAATCAGAGAAAATCGGGGAACAGTGGAATACAAGCAGTTGTAATGTTTCGAAATCTGACGTTTCCAAACTTTAAATTACAGCCTCACAAGTTTTCTGAAATAAACATAGCGCCTGTTCAGGCGCTTTTTCTGGCGCTGGGCTGGTTTACGACTGCCTGATAAAAGCTGAGCGAATCAAACTCAATCCAGCGATAGCAAATAATACCGACACACATCCGTTCACCCAATGATGACAGCGCTGGTAAACCCGCATGACACCGCCGACAGAAAAAACCAGTGAATACAGCGCATTCGTCACGAAACCAACGATAATACACACACTTGTTGCTGCAATAATCACAGGCAGGCTATCGTTTGCGTCCAGCCCGACCGATAACGCCGCCATCCACGCAATGACCGATTTAGGATTCGACAGATTTAACAGGAAGCCCTGCCAAAACCAGCGGGGATGCCCGTCAATATGAACTTCGCCCATTTCTCCGCGCTTCGCTGCCCGGGCTGAAAGCCACGCCAGTCTGAACAGGTACAAGCCACCAAGCACTTTCAAAATCATCAGTACATAAACAGAACTTTGCAGCACTGCCCCCATACCGCTGGCAGCAACAATTCCCCAGAAGACCAGCCCAAAAGACAAACCAGCACCATAAATCAAACTCGCTTTTCGTCCCCGGCTCATGGCAATCGTCGCATTAGAAATCGTCGCCGGACCGGGTGAAACGGCAATCACAAAAAACGCCAGCCCGACTGAAAAGTACATCATCCAATCTGTCATTATGTTTTCCTTTTTTTGTTGAACCACAGAATGAACTTTATCATGGGACTGTGCCTTAATCACCACTTGTACTTTTGTGGGGAACGAATCACCAGATGGCTTACAGTTTGTGAGCATCAACCCGTCAGGCCCGGACCTCAGGTAAATCACGCCAACGGGTTGAATATTGTGGTGTCAGAAATGCCCGGCGCATCTGCCACTTTTGTTCAATGCCCTGAGCGGCAAGAAATAATGTGTCGTTACCGTATCTGGTATTCACCTCATCATAAACTTTCATCAGGGAAATGTTATTTGGTGAAGGATTGAGTAAATCGAACTGTTCATACTGATCATCAATTAAATCGATCAAACCTACGCCAATCTTATAATAACGGACCTGCGGCTGAAACAATGCCGGAACCATCTGGCCTGCCGCTCTGGTCAGCTGATGGACATCAGCCGTCGGATAAGTAAAACGGTGGGCGACACGTTTACTGACAGGGTAATGATCATAAGGACTGCTGGCAGCAAAACACATCATCACCCGACACAATGATCCCTGATGTCTGGCCTTACGTGATGCAATACCGGCATGCTTGCTTAATGCCTGAGTCAAACCGGTCATATCCGTAATTCGCTGCCCGACACTCCGGGTCGAAAAAATTTGCTGTTTGTCCGCCCTTGCCGTTTCCCACCCGATGCAGGGCTGCCCGTTTAATTCCCTGACTGTCCGCACGGTCACCACATTAAAGTTCGCTTTGATTACACCGGGCGGTTGTTGTGCCAGTTCCAGTGCGGTCCGGACTCCCATCCCCGCCAGACGCCGGGATAAACGACGGCCGATGCCCCACACTTCTGCGACGGCCATCTGCGACAATACCCGGACTCTTTCTTCCTCTTGATCAAGTACACACACGCCACCATAACCGGCGATATGCTTTGCAGCATAATTCGCGGCTTTGGCTAACGTCAGAGTCGGCCCGATACCGACCCCGACCGGTAACCGACATTCTTTCCACACACTTTGCCTGATCAGATGCCCGTGCTGCCTCAGATCAGCGATCGCGGGCAGACAACGGTGGAGAGCCAGAAATGACTCATCAATCGAATAAATATGCTGATCAGGTGCAAAACGACCGATGACGGACATCATTCTGGCTGACAGATCCGCATACAATTCATAATTTGAAGACAGTACAATCACGCCATGCTGCCGGCATAACTCTTTGACTTCAAAATAAGGCTTAAATTTAGGAATACCGAGCGCGGTTGCCTGCCGGTTTGCAGCGACAATACAGCCGTCATTATTTGACAGCACCACGATCGGCTTACCACGCCAGTCAGGCCGGAAGACCTGCTCCGCACTACAATAAAATGAGTTCGCATCAACAAGAGCAAACATGGCTTATTCTCCTGGTCAGCTTATTCTTCTAATAAATAGCTGGCCCGGTGGCAGCGGATGGATCGCACCACCACCCCTTCCAGCGTAAAAGCATCATGACCAGATACCGGAACCGGTGGCATATCGGCATTGGCTGACAACAGCAGCCTGCGGGACATATCAATCAGTTTACAGACAAATTCACCGTTCAGGTTCGCAACCACCACATCATGATTTCTGGCAATCACAGCACGATCAATGATCAGCAGATCACCATCGAAAATTCCAACGCCCTGCATTGAATCTCCCGCTGCACGGCCCAGCCATGTTGCACCCGGGTGTTCAACCAGCAACTCATCCAGGCTGAGTTCAAGTTGTTTATACTCTGCTGCCGGGCTTTCAAACCCGCTGATTCCTGCACTTGCATCAATCGGAATAACTTTCATCACATACTTATACTGTATTTATATACAGTATAAATTTATCACAGTTTTCACTATCTTCAAGATACAAAATGTTTCTGGTCCTCCTTGTTCATAAAAAACACTTTCACAACTGACCTGCCCCCGTTGTTCTGTATTACGAACTTTATTTGTAAAAAGTTTCTTTATAAAAAAACCAAAAAATCAGATAGATGCATTCAACCCTGAAGGCCAGCTCACCGGCAACAGGTTTGATGCCTGATGGTTCTGACGCCGGTCTTTATCAGACCGGGGATAAGATGATTGGCTTATCATCAGTGAATTAATCCGCCGGAATAATTCTGTATGATCAGCACCAGCCCCGTCCGGAGCTGTTGCTTATTTTCCAAATACCGGCGACATGCCAAAAGTCCCCTGATTGAGTAAAATCAGACCGAACAGGATCAGAACACATCCCGCCAGTATCTTAAATATCAGGCCGGTATATCTGAAACCTGCCCCTGAGCCTCTGGTATAAAAACTGACGATTTTTTTCCCGGAAACCGTTAATAAAGCGATGTGCGTTGTGGTAATCGCCGTACCGGCCGCCATCAGGATACAACTGACAATCCCCAGCCAGTAAACATTCGCCAGATGGGCAAAAAACAGCACCAGTAATGCCCCGGTACATGGCCGGACGCCGATACTGAATATCAGAGCCAGATATTCCTTCATCCCGGATGCCTGATTAATTGCATCGGCGCTGACGACATGATGATGACCGCAACTACAGTGATGCCCGTGATCATGGTCATGGTCATGGTCATGGTCATGGTCATGGTCATGGTCATGGTCATGGTCATGGTCATGAGTATGTAACCGGGACTGACGACGATATGCCATCACTGATCGCCCAGCCAGATAAAATCCAATCAGTATCACTCCAATTGCACTGGCATGGAAAAAGTACTGCACCGTCGCATTCAGCTGATGCATCGTGGTGTGGAGCAAATAGATAAACAGCGTCACCAGAATAATCGCCGTCAGTGCCTGAATGAATGCCGCCACAACCGGAATAATCAGCCCGATCCGGATTTTGGTTTGGTGAGTTGCCAGATACGTGCTGACCACCACTTTGCCATGACCGGGACCAAGCGAATGAAAAATGCCATAAAGAAAACTGATTTCCAGCAGCAACCTGACTGAGCCGGGATCCTGCTGTGCTGCATAGAGTAATTCACTCAGTTGATTGATGAGCTCTTTCTGCCAGTGAATACTCGTCATCAGAATGACCGGCCAGTGAGTCCAGATACCCCAGCCGGTAGCAAGCAGGACTGCCAGAACCAGATAAAGCGGATTACGAAGAAAATGTTTCGGTTTCCCCGGCGGCTGGTGTTGTACTTCACTGTGTTCTGAATGTTGGTGAGATGCAGACGACATAAATCGGAGTCCTCATAGTGTTCGGTTAGGGGTGGCAGGTCAGCTCGATAGTCTGGGTAAACAACTGTCCCAGCGTATCATCCGGGTCAGCATCAGCCGGGATAGACATCGCATAGCTGACCTGCGCCGGTGTCGGGTGAGGTTCCTTCAGCCGGGTGGAACAATGTGCTTTGGCAGGTGATTCCAGAATCACATCCTTGTGGGATTTCCAGGACATGTCGACGTAATAAGTCGGATCAAATATCCTCAGCTGTAACGTGCGACCGTTAAACGGATAAGGTTTTACCAGATCCAGCTCAAAGCTGAGTGTGGCTTTACCGGCATGGGTCGTCAGCTTTGCGGTCTTCACTTTTTGATAACGTACCGGTGTTTTCTGATCGTAAAAATAGGTGAAATAATGGGTTGAAAGCATATTGCGGATCATCGAATCCGCCAGCTTTTGCAGGGTTTGTTCCCTGTGACCATCAGACATATCCTCGCCATCAAACAGGTAGGCGGTGGTCATCGGGTCAAAGGTCCAGATCATCGAAAATCCGGTCAGCGCGGTTTGGCTGCTTTTGATATAAGTCTGCAAATCCATCCATGAATGCGGGTGGGCAAACGTTCTGTATGGCAGACTCAACAGAAAAAGACAGAACACAATCCGGGGGCTTATTTGCTTCAGCCGCTTGATCACAAACAAAATGGCACCTGATACGTCACATGAATTGTTACATTATAACATATCACTTATCAGATAAAGTCAAGACTCTGTCAGAGAAACCTTTACCCCGACCGGATTGTATTGTCACTTTTTTATGCTTCCGCCCGCATTTTCTCTGCCGCTTCCGGGGTCAGACATAACTCACACAGAGTTTCACACACTTCATAGCCGACGGAACGGTATATTTGCGCGGCAATATACTGACTGTCAGCATGTAAGATCAGATGCTGAACCGGGCGGGTTTTCATCGCTTCGGCTGAAATATCGTGGACCATAGTTTTACAGATGCCGCGTTGCCTGAAGTCCGGGTGTGTCTCGACATTCTGGAAACGCCCGACATGATCATCAAAAAACAGCCCCAGACTGGCGACTAACTGATCACCGATAAACGCCCCGTGCCAGCCCCCGAGCCCCGCCGCATGCATGTTGCGATACTGAGCATAAATCCGCTGAACGTAAAGGCGCTCCGCTTCATTCCGCTGACTTTCAGGATATACCAGTAAATGCAGGTCAATCACCTGCTGCCATTCAGCCTCCGTTAAAACCGGCCGGCACTGAATGTCTTCATTGCGGCGCCCCGGCAAATGAAACTGACTGCCTTTTAATACCAGCGTTTCATCATATTCATAGCCATGCGCCAGAAAATCTGCGAATTCATCCTGTGGACGATCTTTCTGTCCCAGCCAGCAAAAAGACATATGTTTCACATCCGGACAATCCCGGAATTCAGATTCAAACAGAGCCTGCCAATGTTGCAAATCACCCGGTTCCGGAGCCTGGGGAAATACGAGATAGTTCCCCCAGTAAAAGCCTGGGTTGGACGGGGTTTTGACCACGGTATAATCTGTTTTATCCGTCACCAGTCCGGAGAAGTGGTGAAAAATCATATCAGAGCGTATTCCGGAAGAGTTAATGTGCATCCTTAATCCTTACCTCAAATCAGTAAAAAGCTGATAACGTATAAAATCAGTATGTTATCAGTTTATTGTGATATCCGGTAACCGGAAAAGGCCACTTCCGGCACTGATTTAACCACATCAGCGGTCTTTTCATCCGCCAGCATCGCGCAACGGTCACCTTGCTTATCACATCGATGAAACTTTCTTTGAAGCAAATAAAATGGTCGACCTTATCACCCAGGGATGGACAGGAAATTAATCAGGAAGAACGGACCTGGACTGCAAAAACAACCTAAGATAATTTTGCCAGTCACATCAATAAAGGCTTCCTTGAATACCGGAAATCCGTCACTGAAACGGAAGGTATTGCATGTGACAGACTGGACAGGCGAAGGCTCGGTTCTGAAAGATGTCTCCTGAAGATGCATGGTTCAGGTTGTTTGGGTATAGTCACGAAACATGTGATGGTCGCGTTATAAATCTTACGGTAAAGTCCTCCTGCGAGTAACCCTAAGAACAGCTCAGGATCAGAAAAGCCGGACACATAATGCCCCTTTCAGATCCTTTATCCAGATGCCCTACGTACACTGCTTTGTGTTTACCAGGTCAGAAATTGTCAGCAGCCACACTGTCCTTATCTTCAGAGGATTTTTGTACACGCAGTAACAACTCTCTGAGACTTTTTAATTGTATTGGTTTAATCAAAACATCGTCCATCCCACTCTCATAATATTTCCGGATATCCTGAGCATAAGCATTTGCAGTATAGGCACTAATGTAAGGCTGACTAATATTCGGCATCTGCCGGATTCGGTTAGTCAGGTCTGTCCCGGTCATTTCTCCATCAATATTGATATCCATTAAAATGACATCGTAAGCTTTCATCTGCACCAGTTGAAGCACTTCATCACAATCTCCGGATGTTTCTGCCAGATGCCCCGCTTTTTCAAGCATCTTTCTGGCTACATACTGATTAACTTCACTATCATCCACAACCAGAGCACGAAGTTGCGGCGCCTGAGCAGCAGAGAATGTATCATGGCAGTCACCGGATATCTGTCTGGCTAAAAAATCGACAGACTGAACATAAACATCAAATGAAAACAAGCTGCCAACACCCGATCGGCTCTCTACCGTAATATCCCCCCCCATCATCTGTACCAAATGACGACTAATCGTTAATCCCAGCCCTGTTCCCTGAATTTGTTTTTTCTGATGATAGCTGCGGATTCTGGTAAATGGCTGAAATAGCTGCTCAACCTCTTCAGATGACATTCCTATCCCGGTGTCCTGAATCCTGAACCCGAGCTTTAACTGTTCCTCGTTTTTCGTTAATTCAGCGACAATTTCAACATGAATTTGGCCCTGCTCTGTATACTTTGCTGCATTACTACAAAGGTTCAACAGAATTCGCCGCAATTTATCCTCATCAGCCCGGATAAAACCCGGAACATGTTCAGACAGATGATAAGTCAATTGAATATCCGGCGAAGATAACTGAGGCTGAATCTGGCTGAGTATCAACTGCAGAAATGGCTCAAGTGCAAAGTTATCAGCTTCCAAAGATTCCTGACCAGCTTCTATCTTCGACAAGTCAAGGAGTTCATTGACAATCGACAAAAGCGATTTACTACCGGAATGTATAACATGAAGATATTCTTGCTGAGCAGAATTCAATTGCGTCCCGGTCAGTAACTCTGTTGCACCAATAACGCCATTTAGCGGCGTTCTTAGTTCATGACTCATGACTGCAACAAAACGACTTTTAGCCTGATTTGCTGCTTCTGCAGACTCCTGCTGAGCTTCCAGAACTGCAGCCCGGCTACGGCTGTATGAGAGATAAATAGAATAAGAAATGTAAATGACAAGAAATATACTGAAATCAATAAACAAAAAAATGGAAAACCCTGCCAGATGCAGGATTTGCCCATGGAGATGGCTATAATAATCAGCCAAAGAAACTTCAGCACCAGCAATATAAGCCGTGCCATCTGCGGAACTCACAGGCACAAAAACGGCCCGGAAGTCTCCCCAGCGATCCGTGTAATTAGTAATGATGACTCGTTTTTCATGTAATGCTTGCAACAATTCTGGACTGGCGTCACGGTACGAATCAAAAAAACGGACATATTTATTACTTTCAAGCTCTTTTTCAGATGCACTGGAAGATGTCAGTACCGGCATACCATTACGTTCAATCACTGTATAAATATGAGCTAATTTCAGCTTATGACTAAAGTGAGTCAGACTCTGAATATTTTGCCAGTCTTGCTCTTTTGTTCTGGAAAATTTATCCACCAAATGATCATGAAAATGATCACCAAGTATCGCAACAGCCATCAAAGCACCACTGTAAAGACGGGTATTTATCTCTTCATCGATAGATTTCTTAGTTTGGTCATATATATAACTGACAAAAAAAGTACAAGAAACTGTATAAATAAACGCGAACAGAATTAATTTCCATTTTCCTATTAAATGTAAGGCAAAATGACGCATACGACTCATCTTCTCAGTTTCCAACAACTTTAGTGGAGGCGTATTTTATAACAAACTAAGAGATATACAATCAAAAGCATTAAAATCATTAGACGATGGCACCAATCTTTGTGCAATTCCACATAAACTTAACTCCAACATCCTCAAACCAATAACACACAAATACTGCAAAATTATTCAAACTAAAATCTCTGAAGGTTACCTCTTCAGGGTTGTTAACCAACCCGTAGTTATGACACCCCTGATAAATATTCATAAATAAAGAATACGCACAACCTATCTTTACATTTTATTAATATGAAAAATGTCAATTAATTTACAAATAAAACATTCCACATGATTAATTTACATTTCAATCATACATCATTAATATTATAAAGAGTGCATATGCTATTTCGCATTTCAGATATCAATTTCTATCTATCCGGACATAATTGAATAAAAATGACGTTTATTTGAGATATTAATGAAGAGTGACGAATATTTTTGTGCTTGCAGCAACAAACACTATTGACAAAGTAGACATTTTTTAAAATGATTTGATAATCACATTGAAATACAAACAAGTGGATATAAATCATGAACATAACTAATTACAAAACAATTAATAAAGATGGTGTACCAAAAAAACAATACAGTATCCCGTTCATAGAGAACTGGTAAACATCAGTAAAAAACGAAACTAACTCATTTATTTTCCTGAGTGTTGTATATTATTTTAAAGAAAAATGTATACAAATATATTAACTGGAAATCAACTTTATAATATAGATAATACAATGAAATCAGAAGAAGTCTATGTCAGTACAGAATTGTACATTGACAATAAAGAAACAGTTCATAACCCAGAACACACTAACAACTGCCAGAATAATTTTATAATTGCACTAATTAAGGAGAGAAATTTAGCATTTGACTATTTAAAACAATTATCTGTCAAGACACCTCTACCGATAGATCATTTCATATTTAAAAACATGATATCTGATATGTATGATTGCCTTCACTCAAAAATACACCCCAAGAATTGCCATAAAAAATTTGTAGATATTATCATCTCATCAATTGATAGAACACATTCTTGTCCACTAAAACTAGTTTGTGTACTAGCCAGCCCGACAGCGACTAAAGAAATACTATTCTTTCTTAACTTCATCTCGATTTTCAATCGATATGGAATCAATGTCACTGTTGATTTTTTATTAATTCGCTGGGAATACTGCCGGGAGAGTCAGGAATACAGCACTCTTTATATGAATAAAAAATTCAAAATTCAGACCGAAGAAATAAAAAAGATCATTACTCAGAAGGACTCCAAAAATTATCAACTATCCGTCATTGAAATAAAACAGGATAACTATACCGGTGAAATATTAGGACCAGAACTTTTCAGAGATTCCTACCTTGAACTAACTCAATTACCTCTGGAAGATAAGAAAAGAGCACGGGATTTAGATTGGATCAAAAATTTTTATTCCCGGCAACATTCTTTAAGTCGCCTGGGAGTAGAGCAGGCAATTTTAGATTTAGCAATTCGACGAGGCATTGGCAGGTATATTGAAGAAGCTTTTCGACCTGAACCGGGAATTTTATTAACTTCAGAATTAAATGCCAGAATGCTGAAATGCTACAATACCAACACTGTGATCACCAATTTATCTTTGAGGCCACTATGCCAGAACTCACAATTTTAATCGGAAAAATTGCCGGAATAATTGCCTTATTAGGCTTTGTTCCTTACACACTCTCCATACTGAAAGGAGAAACACAACCAAATCGGGTAACTTGGTGGATATGGACAATTATCGGCTTTCTTCTCTGTGTCAGCTATTATTCAAGCAGCTCAGACGGACCAATCTGGGTACCGGTGTCCTATGTTGCAGGACCACTTGTGACTGCACTTTTATCTATTAAATATGGTTATGGAAAGCTTGAATCATTTGATAAATACTGCTTAGGTATTGCGGTTTTCAGCGTTCTTATCTGGTTTTTAACCGGCTCCGCTTTCTACACATTACTTATCAATATTTTCATTGACTTGCTGGGCGCTATACCGACAATCAGGAAAACATACCATATTCCGGAATCGGAAAGTAAAACATCATGGTTAATGTTCTTAGTCGCAAACCTCATGAATATTGTAGCAATCACTAACTGGACTCTCATGGATACTGTCTATCCAATCTATTTATCCGCTATTTCGGTCATCATGGTTTTACTGATATTCAGAGCCAAAAAAGAACGGCTATCTCAGCAAAAAGCGAGATAAACCCGGAAAACAACAATGATCATACTTAACGGATAGCGGATCGGTTAAAACTGTAAAACATTCCGGCTAAAATAGCCGGAATGTGATTCAGTGCTGCGTCATCCGGGTCAGAAAGGAATCCGCGATGAGTCAGGCCATGTGATAAGATTCAGCAATTTCATTCGCTTTGATCATGGCCTGATAAACATCGTCCGAACTGACCGGCAACGGCATATTACTCATCGTATCTTTCTCATCACATGCCACCTCAGCAACCCGGCGCCAGTCTGCCTCAATAAAGGACTTCAGGCCCATTTCTTTCAGGGTTAACGGCAGCTCCGCTGCTTTGGCAATCTTGAGTACCTCATCAAACTCTGCCTGCGGGGCATCTTCCAGCACCAGCTGCGTCAGCAGGCCAAACACAACTTTTTCGCCATGCTGGGTGTCATGCAGATCAGGGATAACCGACATCCCGTTGTTCACTGCATGCGCTGCTGCCAGTCCGCCAGCTTCAGCGCCAACCCCGCTCAGATAAATGGTCGCTTCCAGCGTTTGTTCCAGTGCCGGTGTAATCACTTTATCCCGGACAGCTTCCATCGCTTTTTCCACATTCTCACTCAACAACTGATAACACAAACGTGCTAACCCGACGCCGGTCCTTGACGGCCTTTTCAACACCAGATTAACACCATCGGCCTGATAACAGGCTCTGGCTTCGAAGTAAGTTGCCAGTGCATCGCCGACACCAGCGGAAAAGAAATATTGAGGCGCTGCGGCAAGAATCCCGGTGTCCGCCACCACCACATCAGGATTACGGGGTAAAAACAGATAACGTTCGAACTTATCATCTTCGGTATAAATCACAGACAAGGCAGTACAGGGCGCATCCGTCGAAGCAACCGTCGGATACAGCACAAGCGGCAGCTTCTGGTAATAAGCAACGGCTTTGGCGCAATCCAGCGCCTGACCGCCACCAACCCCGACGACGACATCAGCACCCTTCTGAACCACGATTTTGCCCAGGCGCTGAATCTCAGCTTCCGTACACTGACGGTTAAATTTCTCAATCGTATAACCAATTCCTGCTTCTTTCAGTACCGGTATCGCCTGAGATTCAACCCGGTCAAAATTAGACCGGCTGGACAAGATAAACGCATTGTTCCCCAGCGGAGAAACGTACTCTGCCATCTGTGCCAGTTGATCTGACCCAATCATGAATTTGGTTGGTGAAGTTACTGTACGTGGCAAATTACCCATAATAAACTCCTTTTATAAAATGATAGAATCAACAATAAACAACATATTGAATATGTTACGCTTACATCCGTGAACACTCTATCAACACCAAATCAGGCTATATTTAACAATTTTCAATTACACTTCACGAAAACTACAGGGTATTTCACTACGAGTTAACATCTACACCTCTGATTACAGCAATAATTACTGTAATCAGACCATGATGCGGTTAAATTTTTCTGGTGTGAGTTTGAGCCATATCAATCAAAATGAATATATATAGTCATATACCCTGAGCAACAGACTGATTGAGGCTGCTTCAGGAACGATTCCGTGCAACTATTTCAATGGCTATTCCGGACAATTGCTCTGATAAACGCCTTGATAAACAATCTTCAGAACAGGATTTCATCACCAGAGCGGATATGTTAGGTTGTGCGCTTCACCGGGATGAACACAAATACAGGGACACTGAAATGGCACGCATCACAATCAAAGCCGCCGATCCGCAATGGCCGCAGGCATTCGAACGAATCGCACAACAGCTGCAAAATACACTAACCACGCTGGCACTGCGCATTGATCATATTGGTTCAACCTCCGTGCCGGGCCTTCCGGCAAAGGATGTGATTGACATTCAGATAACCGTCAACTCTATCGGACATCCGGAGATCGCTAAAAAATTAACTCAGGCAGGCTATCTGCACCTGCCAGAAATTCAGTCAGATAACTTAGTCGGGGAAAACGCAGATTCCCCCGAACTGAAAAAGCTGTACTTCAGGGAAAAACCGGGAGAGCGCGAAGCGCATATTCATATTCGTGAGGCAGGCCGGCTCAATCAGAAATATCCGTTGCTGTTCAGAGATTTTCTGCGTCAGGATGTGATGGTCAGGGACGCTTATGCAAAGGTAAAACAGGAACTTGCAGCCCGTTTTCCTGACGATGCAGACTCCTACTACGCGATTAAAGATCCGTATATGGACACCATTTACCGTGCAGCATGCCTGTGGCAAGCAGGAAAAATTTCCCGGCGATAAATTCGTCGGTCTGCTGGCAATCAGCTTCCGTCGTGCGCTTCAAACCGGTAACCAACACCGTAAACCGATTTGATCCAGTCACACTCTTCACTGACCGTCATAATTTTTTTTCGCAGATTTTTAATATGGCTGTCAATCGTCCGGTCCGTCACGATCCGGCCGTCATCATAAATCTGATCCATCAACTGTTCACGATTGTAAACATGTCCCGCATGGCGGGATAAATGAGCCAGCAACCTGAACTCTGCAGGTGTCAGCTCCAGCAACTGACCTTTCACCCAAACCTGCATTCTGGCTTCGTCCAGTTTCAGCGGGTTTGCTGCGGCTTTTTGCTGACCTGACGTCAAATCCACCGGCGCAGTACGCCGGAGCACATTTTTTACCCGGGCAACCACTTCCCGCGGGCTGTAAGGTTTGCAGATATAATCATCTGCGCCCAGCTCCAGCCCCAGTAACCGATCAATTTCATCCACCCGTGCCGTCGCCATCATCACCGGCACATCACTGAATGTCCGCAATTCGCGGTAAATATCCAGTCCGTCACGGTTGGGCAGCATTAAGTCCAGAATAATCAGCTGTGGCGAATACTGCTTCACCCAGTCAATCACTTCTGCACCATCATCAATCATATGTGTGTCATAACCACTGTGCTGCAGATATTCTGCCAGAACGCCGGCCAGTGATAACTCATCTTCCACAATTAGGATCATACGGTTCCTTATCCGGTGTCTTTTTTGCCTGATCTCCCGTGATCACACGGGAGTTTCACAATTATTTGTACCCCGCCTAAAGAGGCATGCTGCGCAACAATACTGCCACCATGCTGCGCAACAATATTACTGCAGATGGCCAGCCCAAGTCCCGACCCGCCATTCGCCCGGCTGCGCGATTTATCCACCCGGTATAAACGATCAAACAGTTTTGGCAGTGCCACATCCGGGACACCGGGCGGGCTGTCCGCAAACAATAAATGAATCAATTCCGGCTGCTTTGCCGAAACACTCACCTGAACTTCCCCGCCGTCATCAGTATAGCGAAAACTGTTCTCCAGCAGATTATGAAATAATTGCCGGAGCTGCTTGGTATCACCATTCACCCATAAAGGAGAGAATCTGTCCGCATCACAGACCAAACGGATATTTTTTTCCCGCAACCGGTGGGAAAAACTCTCCGTCACATCCGACAGCAGGCCCGCTACATCGACCGGCTGCCCGGCGAAATCAGTTACCGCACCCGCATCAGAAACCGACAAAGCATATAAGTCATCTACCAGTTTGCCTAAATTCAGTACCTGCCGGTGCAGAGAATCAATATATTCGGGATTCATCGGCCGGATACCATCCTGTATTGCTTCCAGCTCACTGCGCAATACAGCCAGCGGTGTGCGCAGCTCATGGGAAATATCAGACAACCACTGCTCACGCATCTGTTTTTGCCGCTTCAGTGTCTCCACCAGCTGGTTAAATTCATCGATCACATCCGTCACCTCATGATTACCCCGCTGTTGAATCCGGTAATCCAGATCACCCTGCGCCACCCGCTGAGCGCCACGATGCAAGGCTTTGAGCGGTTTGAGCAGGTAACTGACCAGCGCAAAGGCAAATATCAGTGAAATCACCAGTGCAGCCACAGTAATCGTGAATATATTGCGGGATTGTGAATACAAAAAGCTTTCAGCCAGTGGCCCGGAAATCTGTTTGCTTTGCAGCACACTCACCCAGCCAATTCGCTGATCTTTCAGCATAATGGGCACCCGCTGAAGCTGATAATCCGGCGACTGCACCGTCAGATTCTCCGGCCGCCCCAGCACCGAATCACCATCCGCATTCAGCAAATTCAGCCGGACGCTCAGCGGTACCAGCGCAGAAGTCTGAGTCCGGGCCGGATTCAGAGCAGGTGCATGCCGCGGCGGGTGCGGTAAATCACGCGGTGGCGGCTGCTCTCCCAGCTGACGAATCAGCCCCGCCCATAGATAAGGTGCCTGACGCATCCGCCGCCAGCCGTATGATTGCGAATAATAATCCGCGACCTGCGCTGCCAGTAACTCTGCTTTCGCTATCTCTTCCCGGTTCAGGTAATTCTGCAGGCCATCTTTAAAACCAGCATTGATCAACAGGCTCATACCTGCCAGCAACAAACCACTGGTCAGTAGTAATGAGAAAAATAACCGGTGAAAGAATGAGATACGCATAAACCTGCCTGCTTTTTTTAACGTCTCTGAGAGTGTAACCGGAAAATGTGGAGAGAGTTTGAAGAAAAAGCGCTATTTGCGATCTGTCAGTTTTGGCTGAACTGTTAATTGAACAGTCTGTCAGTTTTACCTATCTGCCAGTTTTAACAAACAAATGAGAGAAATCCTCCGTCTGAATCTATAATTTTAGTTCTGAATCAGGTAACACGGACCGGAGAGCTTTGGGAAAACATGAGGCGTATCCGATACAGAAGGCAGCTCCTGATAACGCTGTCATTATTTATTCAGGCCCCGGCGGGCACGTCTGCGCAGGAGCAGCACTGGGGCATTTCTGCGATCACCCGTCAGGCATCGGTCCCTTATGAGATTGCCGGTCATTCGGGGCCGGTCAGCAGTTTTATTCCCGGCCTTCATGTTGATAACCGGTATTTTTTCCTCGACGGGCTGGCTGGCGGTATCTATCTTCATCATCCGGAGCAATCACCGTGGTCACTGAGTGCTCTGGTGCGCTTTCGTTTTGTCGATCATCCCGATTCCGGTGAAAACGGGATTGAAGATGATGCAACCGACTTCGGCGCTCAGTTACGTTATCAACTCAGTGAAAGATGGCGGACAGAGTTAGAATTCATGAGTGACAAAGAAGATCGCCACCACGCAAATCTGCGGATTAAAGCGCGTTATGAAACCGAAAGCTTGCGCCTGGAACCGGCTTTCACAGTCCGGTATAAAGATGCAGATTTCAACAGCGCTTACTACGCCCTGTCCGGTGTGACCGGTGAACAAACGGATGCGGGGACAGACACCACACTCGCTCTCAACGTTCGCTACCATGTCTTCTCCAGCCTTTACCTGTTGGGCGGCGTCAGTCTGACCCGGCTGGATAGTCAGGCCTATCACAGCGACATCATCAATCACAGATATCAGAATACGTATCATCTTGGCTTTGGCTTTTTTAAAGATAAAACCAGACCCTACCGGAAAACTCTGAAAAACCGCCCTTATATTCGTCTGGCTCATGGCTGGGCGACACCCTCTGATGTGGAAGAAATTTTCATTTTACAGAATAAACAGGATCACCATAACAACCAGCTCACCTCGGTGTTTTACGGATATCCGTTAACCGATGAGCTGTTTGGCAGCCGGGTGGATGTCTATCTGACACCGGGCATCGCCCATCACTGGTCGTCATCCGTCCAGCGTTCAGGTACTGAATATGTCATTGCAATCAAAGGCTACTGGCACTTTGACTGGCCGTTTTCATGGCGTTTTGGCGTAGCGGAGGGATTATCCTATATCGACTCCGTCAGTTACATTGAAGCCACAGAAATCTATCAGGACGGGGATGAACCCAGCCGCTTATTGAATTACCTCGATTTCTCTTTCGATATCAATGCCGGAAAACTATTCAGTCAGCCAGACTGGGAACATATCCGGATTGGTTACACGATGCATCACCGTTCCGGTCTGTTTAAAGCCTCTCCCCAGTTTGAACGGCTCAAAGGCGGCAGTAATTACAACATGATTTACCTTCAGTATGAGTTTTAATCAACGCTGATTGCTTTTCATCCGGATAGCAAAAACAATCACTGCAATGAATTAAATAATATATTTATCAAAAACCAAATGATATCATTCCCGGCCTAATCATTCACTTTGTGAATAAAAGTAGTATTCAGGGATGATTGTACTTCTGATTATCACAGCACAACCCGTTTAATATCTTGCGATAAAGAAATAATCATAAGAGGCGACATGCGCACGATTTTACTTGCTCTGGTATATACAGGTACTCTGTTTCTGTTCTCCGGATTTGCATCAGCAGCAACCATTTTCGACAGTGGTCAAATCCGGTTTGGTGATGGTACAGAAGATTCCATCAACAGTGCCGGATTACCCAAACAACCTTTTTATTACAACGACAGTACAACCGAATGGTACAAGTTAACTTACAGTACTTATGCGCTGGACGGTGCAATTGGTGTCAGCGGTGACGGCAGTAATTTATGGAATACCAACGGACAGATTAGTTCCGGTTTCACGCTTTCGGGACAGACAACGGACACCTCGCTGGACAGACAACGGACACCTCGCTGTTAACCAAATATGACGGTGACCGGGCTTACGGGATATTGACTACCGAAGGCAGCGTCACGGTCAACAGCATCAACTTTGGCTATAAAGCGACTTACCAGGTCAGTCAGAACTCACCCTATGTCAATATGATCATCCAGCTGACCAACAACAGCTCACAGACGGCCGAAAACCTGCGCTTCTGGATTGGAACCAAAGATGATTATGTCGATACAGAAGATCAGCCACAAAAAACCAGGGGCAACCTGACCGGTGGCAGCTTTGTCGCCCTTTCATCCGCCAGTGAGCAGGGAAAAGCACTGCAAATCACCAGTGGCAGCAGCGGTGTCCTGTTTTTTTCCACATCAGATAATTCTTACGTGGTCCAGAATACCTGCTGTAGTTTTCAGAATGTAATCAGCCAAAACCCGGCCACAGCAGAAATTCAGGCAACCAATGATGGCTCTTATGCCTTTTATGTCCGGATGCAGGATCTTGCGCCCGGCGAATCCGATAGCTTTACCTGGTTCTATGGGGCCGGTGATATCTCAGAACTGGCCGATATTGCCCGGAATATTCATGATGCCGCAACCTCAAAAGATATTGTGGAAGATGCAGCCGCCAGCTTCGGGGATGCGGACTTTACAGGTGACTCTGGTCTGATTTCGCGCATCCGGATTGCATATCTTCCCTCTCACGGAGAGCTGACATTAAATGGCTCCCCGGTCACCATCGGGCAGGAAATTACCAGTGCAGAATATGCGCAGCTCAGTTATACCCCGGAACCTGATTTTACTGGTACCGATCAATTTATCTGGCAGGGCTGGGACGGTTCCGGCTTTAACATCCTGACCACGGCGTCATTGCTGGTGCTGCGCGACACTGACAGCGATGGCACTCCCGATGTCGATGACAATGATGATGACGGCGATGGCGTTGATGACAGCAGTGATGCCTTTCCCCTTGATGCCACGGAAACCACGGACACTGATGGTGATGGCATTGGCAATAATGCCGATACGGACGATGACGGCGATGGTTTCAGTGATGCCACTGATGCTTTCCCGCTTGACAGCAGTCTGCCCGTCGATGGCGATACCGATGGGGATGGTATCAATAACAGTGTGGATACTGATGATGACGGCGATGGTGTCAGTGATGTGGATGATGCTTTCCCGCTCGATGCGTCTGAAACAGCAGATACCGACGGGGACGGCACCGGCGACAACGCCGACACCGATGATGATAACGATGGCGTCAGTGATGCATCCGATGCCTTTCCGCTCAATGCTGCTGAATCGGCAGACACCGACGGGGATGGCACCGGCAACAACGCCGACACCGATGATGACGGCGATGGTGTCAGTGATAAGCAGGACGCTTTCCCACTCAATCCGGCTGAATCAAATGACTTTGATGGGGATGGCACCGGCGATAACGCAGATAAGGATGATGACAACGATGGTGTGGCTGACAGCGATGATGTTTTTCCTCACAACGCTGCCGAATCAGCAGATACCGATGGCGACGGCACCGGTGACAACGCCGATACCGATGATGACAACGATGGCGTCAGTGATACCAGTGATGCCTTTCCCCTCGATCCGGATGAATCGGTTGATACCGACGGCGATGGCACCGGCAACAATGCCGACACCGATGATGATAATGACGGCATGAGTGACAGCTGGGAAATGACCTGGGGATTTGATTCACTGGACAGCAGCGATGCCGCACTGGACAGTGATGGGGATGGCGCAACGAATGCCGAAGAATATGCATCCGGCACCAATCCACATCTGGACACTGTGCCACCACAGATCAGCCTGGATTCAACGATTCAGGTCGATGCGACCGGGCTGTTCACACCGGTGAGTTTTGGCAACATCACAGCAACGGATCACCTTGATGGTGTCGTTGAAGTCAGTGGTGAACGGGAAGCCCTGCTCGCACCGGGACAACATACCCTGACCTATCAGGCAACCGATGCTGCCGGAAACACGGCTCAGGCAACGCAAACCGTCTATGTCCGGCCATTAATCAATTTTGCCAAAGACCAAACAGTCACAGAAGGAAACCGGGTGACCGTGAAAGTGCTGCTCAATGGTGTTTCCCCGGAATATCCGGTCAGTATTCCTTATCTGATCTCCGGCACAGCCACGCAGGGAGAAGATTATGAACTCAGCGAAGGCGTCGTGACCATAGAGTCCGGCACAGAAGGCACCATCACCTTTGATACCCGGACAGATACAATTCAGGAAAATGATGAAACCATCGTCATTTCAATTGAAAACTCAGATCAGGCACTCAATACCGGCAATAAATCCGTGCATACAGTCACGCTGAGTGAAAGTAATATCGCACCGGAGATCAGTTTGTCTGTATTGCAGAACAATGCCGAAAGTGCCGAAATCTCACGCAATGGCGGCATCGTGACAATTTCAGTCACAGTGAGCGACAGCAACCCGCAGGATACACATTCACTGCAATGGGACTTACCTGCAACACTTTCAGCCAATACAGATACCCGCTCCGTCAGCTTTGATCCGGCCACACTGTCCGCCGGGTTATACCGGATTGGTGTGACCGTGAACGACTCCGGAGTACCACAGCTATCAGATTCTGCCACCCAAATCATCAGTATGACTGAAGAAACGGGAAAACTCAGTGGCACTGAAGATACCGACCAGGATGGTTTGTCCGACCTTGAAGAAGGCTATAACGACAGCGACCACGACGGGATTTACGACTATATGGATAATCAGTATCAGCTGGCAAATGTCATTGGTCATCTGGCTTCTGAAGGAAACTACAACTTACTGGAGTCCGATCCGGGCACCCGGTTGCAACTCGGACAAGTGGCATTAAAAACCGGACGCCAGGGCACGCTCGTGCATACCAGCGACGCCTACAGTGACACACAAACCATCACCGCAGATTATATCGATCATACCAGCGGCCTGTTCGACTTCGAAGTACACGATATCGCCACACATGGCCAGTCCGTCAATATTGTGATTCCGCAACGGGTCGCTATTCCGGACAATGCTGTTTACCGGAAATGGTCCGCAACCGGTGGCTGGCGCTCCTTTGCAGAAGACAGCCTGAATAGTCTGGCTTCTGCTCCCGGTCAGCCCGGCTACTGTCCGCCTCCCGGTGATGAAAGCTTTGAACCCGGTCTCGTTGCCGGTTACTGGTGTGTACAGTTAACTATCGAAGATGGCGGCCCGAATGATAACGATCAGGACGCAAACGGCACAATTATTGATCCCGGCGGTATTGCAGCCAGAACCGTGGTCAGTGAAACCGTCAAAACCGGTGGCGGTAGTCTTAGTCCGTTCGCAGGCCTGTTGTTATACCTGCTGTATATGATCCGATGTCGTCAGAACCCTTCTTCACCTGGCAGGTTATCAGTCATGAAGAGAGCTTATATCATGAAGAAAGCTTATATGAACCGTGCTTATATTTTGCTTGCCGCAGGCAGTCTTGCCGGCGGTATCCCAGCTGCAAAGGCAAATACCGGAGCCGCTCACGGACAGCAGACACACCACCAAAACCTGTATCATCACAGTCCGTGGCATTTCAGTCTTGGAACCGGCTGGCCCGTGACTCATACTGATGCTTCACAAATCAATCACGCTCTCAGTCAGGCTGGTGAATCTTTCGTCAGAATTTCAGACATCAGGCAGCGTCCCGGTTTCACTATCTGGGCAGGTTATCAGTGGTCTGCTTATTATCGCTTCGAAGCCGGATATATTGACTTTGGTTCATCATCAGGGCAGATTTCCGGCTCGACGATCAATCCGGATGCTGTCGGGGCCGTCCTGAATGACAAATTTCCACTGTCAGCCCGTGGCATCGCTGTGACGATACGGCCGTCTTACTATTTGTCAGACTCACTGTCGGTTTATGCGCGCGGCGGCCCGTTCGCCAACCAGAGTGACATTTCTGCCGGAAAGCTGTCAGCAGAACAAACAAAGCGGGGGGTTGATCTGATGCTCGGCATGGGCGCTGAATGGATGATTTCACCGCGCTGGGGCATTGGGATTGATTGGAACAGAGGATTTATCGCATCTCAGCAAATAGATCTGATCTCATTGAATCTCGTATACAGACCTTTTCAGGAACTCAGTCAGCCTCCGGTGAAACCGGCACAGAAGTTTTAACGGAAGTGGCTGAGCAGTGAAGCGAATGAAGCTGTCTGGCGAAGGTAAAATACAATTTTTTGTGATCGACGTCAGCTATTGACTCGGATTCATAATTACTTTTACTATGACTTTCACACTTGTGATTCATGGATGAAAATAATGAGCTCATCACTGTCGAAAAGATATACTCAGGTTTTTCTTAAAATCTATTACATCATCGAAGCTATTTTACTTGTAGCGATCATGCTCTCCACGTTATTTGCGATTGGTAACGAGTTTCATCACGTGTTTACCGCCAGAGCTGTTTTACTCACCGACATTTTGCTGATGTTTATCTACCTGGAAGTACTCTCCATGGTTCAGCAGTTTGTTTCCTACGGGAAGATTCCCGTCCGCTATCCCATCTATATCGCCATCATGGCGATTGCCCGGTATATCACTCTGGGCATGAAAGAACTGGATGGCATCTTTGTCGTCTGGCTTTCTCTGGCTGCTTTAATTTTAGCAATGGCAACACTGGTCATCCGGTTCGGGCATCACTACTGGCCTTACAAACCGACCCGCAGTGGTTTTGCGGCTTTTTTTGAATCAAAGCTGAATAACAATAACGAAGAGAAAACCAGCGAGTCACCACTTCGCCAGTCTTCCCGCGATACGCATCAAAGTCAGACTCACCAGAAGAATGCACATCAGGGTGATTATCCGCCAGATAATGCTGCGCTTCAGGGTAATACGCCGCAAAGTGCTGCTCAGCAGGAATCCGGGAAAGAAAAATAACTTTTCCCGTTGTAAAGCAACCATAAACCAGAACCGGGCCGGACTAAAACGGCCCGTATCCTATATAAACTGCCCCGCAAACCAGCCCCACAGCAGCCAGTGCCAGCATGGCAAACAGCGGCACAAAAAACCGGAACCAAAGGCGGTACGGAATCCCGGCAACTGACAAAATCGCAATCAGTGCACCATTGGTCGGGAAGATAAAATTCGACATCCCGTCGCCGAGCTGAGAAGCCAGAATCGCGACCTGACGGTTGACATCAACCATATCGGACAACGGAATAATCACCGGCATCGTCATTGCCGCCTGCCCGCTTCCGGACGGCACCAGAAAATTAATCGATGTCTGTACACAGTAAATCAACACTGCGCTCACCATGCCGGGAAAGCCGTTAATCAGGCCAGACAAGGCGTGAATTACGGTATCAATCACCTGCGACTGCTGCATAATGTATAAAATCGCCCGGGCAAAAAAGATCGCCAGCGCCGCAATCAGTAAGTCATTCATTCCTTCAGCAAACATATGACAGATCTGATTCGGCCGGGCCCCGAACGCCAGACCAACCAGCAGCCCCATTGCGATAAAAGTTGCGGACATCTGCGCAAATGAGAACTGAAGAAAGATACTGCCGTACAGCAGAAAACCAAAGCACAACAGAAAAACCACGCCAGCCCGGCGACGGGCAGCCGTCATCGGATAACGATCCATCTCAACCTGACCATAAGTCACCGGGAAACCAGCCATCAGTGAGCGCTGTGGATTCGCTTTGACTTTTTTTGCATAACGATAAATAAACAACAGCCCCAACGATAACAACACCATAAAACTACAGAGCCGGTACAGGATGCCTGAATAGAGCGGCAGCTGAGCAATATGTTGTGCAATCGCGGTAAAAAAAGGATTGGTCATGCCGACACTCAGGCCACAACATGCCGCAACTAACACAACGGCCGTACCAACAATCACGTCATACCCCAGTTTGAGATAGACCGGGATGATCAAAGGCACCAGCACGATACTGAGTTCGTACATACCGGTCAGTGAAACCAGCGTGCCGAACGCCCCCATAATCAACAACGTCAGCGGTATAAAATGGACCCGCCGCAATCCGGCAACAAACGCAACCACCGCCGCGTCCATCAGGCCGATGCGCCGCATCACACCAAATGCCCCACCGACAAACAGCACCATCGCCATCAGGCCACTGGCGCTTTTAAATCCTTCAAAAAAAGACAGAAAAAAATCATCCACACCAATTGTGGTTTTTTCTACATAATGAAATGTCGCCGGTTCGACATAAGTCCGTCCACCAATCATGACCCGTTCATAGACACCCCCCGGAATAAAGTCCGCCGCAACGGAGATAACAATAAGAATCACGATCAACATCAGAAACGGATGCTGGTTGTGATAATAGGACGGAAATATATCGGTATCAGGCCGGGAGGAATATTCAGCCTGTTCGCTCATCATAAAATACCTTCCTTGTGACAGTTCAACACTCAGCGCCTCAGTGTTTATTCTATAAGTGAAGTATCAACAAATATGGTATCAGTTTAGTATCAATTCACCGGAAGAGTCTTGGGTATACTTATATCAGTCGTAAACTGATACAGGGCCACAGATATGAACTCAAAGCCATTTAAAGATATTTATGTCATGTTTATCGTGGTATTTCTTTCTGTCTATCCTTCGGTCTCTCACTCAGAAAATACGGCCAGAACTTCGTCAGACAACCTTCCTTTGCAGGTCACTCAGTTGGCCCGGCTCGACGGAATTCCCTGGGGCGTTGATTTTCTGAACGATCAAACCCTGCTGATTACCCTGAAATCCGGCCGGCTGGCTACCCTGGAGACAAAGACACTGGCATTCAAATGGATTGAGGGCGTTCCCAGCGTCATTGATGCCGGACAAGGCGGGCTGATGGATGTTGCGGTACTTCACAGCCAGACACAACCGGGCTGGATTTATCTTTCTTATACCAAACCGGTGTCAAATGGCACGGCGACCGCACTTGGCCGGGGGCAACTGCACAACGGGAAGCTGATCAACTGGCAGACTCTGTTCACCGCCAGCCACCCTTCCCGCTCTTCAAAACACTTTGGTGCCCGGATTGCTTTTGATCATCAGGGGCATGTATTCCTTTCACTGGGTGAACGGGGCAACCGGAAAGACGCACAGAACCTTCAGCGCGATGCCGGTAAGATCATCCGGCTGAACATTGATGGCACCATTCCGGGATTACGGGGACAGACACCTCAAACACGACGCGATAGATGGATTGTGGGGACACACAGATTATCGATTAAGGCGACGATTATGGCGATTATGGGGACAGGCACTTCAGACACACAAAAAAGAGGCTGAAATCAGCCTCTTTTCAAGCGTTTTAATCACCCATCGCCGTGCCTTCCCTGCGGGGGTCTGCGCCACCGGATAGCTGATCACCGCTAAAGACGATGCCCTGCAGACCGGAGTTCAAATCCCGGAGGTTAACCTGAAAGCCCATTTTTTCCAGCGGTGCCTGCATTTTTTCAGCAGTGGTCCCGGCTTCCAGATCATAGGTGCCAAAACGGTTCAGCAAATGCGGCAGAGAAATCGCCTGCTGGATATCCATACCCCAGTCAATATGGGCAATCAGGGTTGAAGCGACATAGCCGATAATCCGCGAACCACCGGGAGAACCGACCGCCATATATGGCTTGCCGTCTTTCATTACAATCGTTGGTGCCATCGATGAACGTGGCCGTTTACCCGGCTCAACCCGGTTTGCAACCGGATAGCCATTCGCGTAGGACGCGAACGAGAAGTCTGTCAGTTCATTATTCAGCAGGAAACCATGTGACATCACCCGCGACCCGAAGCCATTTTCAATCGTGCTGGTCATCGAAATAATATTGCCGTACTGATCTGCAATCACAATCTGGGTGGTACACGGCAGCTCAATCGACTGATCGTCAGCCAGGGCAATCCGGTTTTTCCATGGTGGTTCACCGGCACTCACACTTTTCAATGCCTTACCCGGTTGAATTAATTTTGCCCGCGAGGCCAGATAAGCCGGATCCAGCAAACCTTCAGGCATTGGCACAAAATCCGTATCCGCCATATAACGCCCGCGATCCGCAAAAGCCAGACGCGAAGCATCGCCGATAATCTGCCACGCTTTGGGGCTGTCTGGCCCCATCGCCTTCAAATCGAAGTGACCGGCAATCCCCAGAATCTGCCCGACGGTCAGCGCACCAGAGCTCGGTGGCCCCATACCACACACATCATACTGGCGATAAGGCGCACAGACAGGTTCTCTTTCTTTGATCTGATACACCGCAAAATCCTGTGCAGACAAGACGCCCGGATTATCTTTGACTCGGTTAACTTTCGCGGCAATATCTTTGGCTATCTGCCCATGATAAAAGGCCCGCTCACCTTCTTTTGCCAACAGCCTCAGCGTGTCAGCATAAGGTTGGTTGACCAGTAAATCGCCTTCCGCTAACGGGGAACCATCTTTGTGAAAAAAGTAATCCCGGGTATCGGGATAACGACTGAGCCGTTTTTGATCATCTGCAATCGCACCCGCTAAACGCTGAGACACCTTAAAACCGTGTTGCGCCAGATTTTCAGCCGGTTGAAATAACTCGGCCCACGGTTGTTTACCGTATTTTTGATGCAATGTCGCTATCAGTTTTACCGTGCCGGGCGTGCCGACGGAACGGCCGCCGACCACGGCATCATAGAATTTAAGCGGTTTGCCGTTTTCGTCCTGAAACAGCTCCGGGCGGGCAGCCATCGGTGCGGTCTCACGGCCATCAAAGGTCGTCAGTTTCTGTTTTCCGGCATCGTAATAGACCAGAAAAGCCCCGCCACCCAGCCCGGATGACTGTGGCTCAACCAGTCCGAGCACGGTTTGCACCGCAACCAGTGCATCGGCGGCAGTACCGCCTTTTTTCAGAACGTCATAACCGGCCTGAACCGCATGCGGGTTTGCCGCTGCAACCATATAACGCTTCGCTGTGACGATTTTTTTATTGACAACGGCTGTCGTCGACTCAGGTGCAATCGCATCTGTCACCTGAGATGACGCCAGCGTGAAAGGAGAAAAAGCCAGTAACGAAGTTATCGTGAATATTCTTGTCTTCATAAATATCCTTATTCAATCGATGAAAGTTCCTGATACATCACCTGCACATCACGAAACAATGTTAATCAAATGTTTCAGATTGCAGACAATCAACAGTTTAAACATTAAATCACTTTGAAATAAAGGACTTATTTACACCAGAAGTAACATTCTGACATGAGTTTTATCATTTTTAATCAGTCAGGACGAAGAAAAAGAGGAGGCTTTGGCACGTATCAGTGCGTTAATCAGCAGTGATGAGTTATTTCCCGGAAGAAGCAAAGTCACTCTTCCGGGAAAGCGCCGGTTACGCCGCATCAATCAGTTCATTGCCTGACAGGCTACCCTGTTCAAATGCAGCCGCGCTGCCGAGTGTTGTTGTCGCAATGTTACGCAACGCATCTTCAGTCAGAAATGCCTGATGCCCGGTAAACAATACATTGTGGCAGGCTGAGAGACGGCGGAAAACATCGTCAACAATCACGTCATTCGACTTGTCCTGAAAAAACAGCTCCGTCTCGTTTTCATAAACATCCAGTCCGAGCGAGCCTATCCGGCCGGCTTTCAAGGCTTCTATCGCGGCGCTTGAATCAAGTAATCCGCCCCGGCTGGTATTGATAATCATCACACCATCTTTCATCTGTGCAAATGCATCTGCATTGATAATATTGCGGTTTTCCTCCGTCATCGGACAGTGTAAGGTGATCACATCAGCCTGTGAAAAGATAGCATCCAGCGACACATAACAGGCGCCCAGCTCAATGGCCTGCGGATTTTCAAACGGGTCATAACACAACACTTCCATACCGAGGCCGCGTAAAATCCGGATCACTGCAATCCCGATTTTTCCTGTGCCGATCACTCCGGCTGTTTTGCCATAGAAATTAAACCCGACCAGCCCTTCCAGATTAAAATTTGCGTCCCGGGTGCGCTGATAAGCTTTGTGGAAACGGCGATTCAAACTCATCATTAACCCAACGGTATGTTCTGCGACCGACTCAGGTGAATAAGCCGGCACCCGGACAACCTGCATTCCCAGTCGTTTTGCCGCAACTAAATCAACTTTATCGAAGCCTGCACAACGCATCGCAATCAACCGCGTGCCACCTTCATAAAGTACAGTCAGCACATCATCATTCAGCTCATCATTGACAAAAGCACAAACCACCGAAAATCCTGCTGCCATCTTTGCTGTGGTTTCAGTCAGGCGAAATTCATGGAAATGAAGCCGGAACAACGCAGGATCAGCCACCTGACTAAACGAAGTCCTGTCATAAGATTTGGCACTAAAAAAAGCAATATCGATCATAACTGTCTCCGGAATTGGTTTGAGGTCAGCGACCTCAGAAATACAAATTGTGATAATTATCATTAAAACACAATTCGTTTGATCCAATCCAGAATTTGATCCAGATCATGTTCAGTCACCACTAACAATGTGGACAGTCACATTTGCGTGAGCTGGCTGAGTTTCTTTGTGTCCGATACCTGGCGTCTGTCCGGCTATTTTCCCGGTGATGTGCCCGGAGATATTGAGCTATGATTCAACATAGCCTCTTTCCTTTCAGTCAAAAGAGAGACGAATAATATTCTTAGTTACAGCAGGGGCACATAGACCGGACCTTAAAAATTAAGCTTTTCAAAAATGCCATCTAAAATCTTGTCTCGCCTCGATTTTCTCTGAGGTGATTTTAAGGCATTTTCCGATATATGTTTCATCACCCATTCCAGACAAGCCGTTATTTCCGACCATGTCTGATGGATATAGGCCGTCAATATCGGGAGTAATCCGATATCCACGTTCTTTGCTGCTTTGCTGACTGAGATATTGCCCGGGCTCTTTAAAGCGATAAAACGCCGGACAATTAAGGCCTGCAAGCTCGTCCGGACAACACCTTCGACTATCGCTTTTTGCCGGGTCGCAAAGCGGCGCCAATTCGTGTCGGATTTTAATTTCTTAAACAGCAATTCAACCTGCCAGCGACACAGGTAAATCGACATGATATCGTCAGCACTATACTTATCAGCCGGTAAATTCGTCACCCACAGACAAAAACGTTTTTCTTCTTTAAACCAGCATCTGACCACCCGAAAAACCTGCTTTCCCCTGTGCACTTTTAAATCCAGCACTTCTGCCCGGCTGGTTCTGCGATTCACCTCTTTGAGCTTTTTCCCGGCCAGTTTGGGAAGCAAACGACCTTTGCCAATAGTTGCTTCAGTTATCGTTGGGTTCAGCGCCTGAAGTCCCCGGACTATCCAGGCGCCCCCTGTCGCTCAACCGCATCAAAAAAAGAAAAATCAACATAGCCGGCATCGGCCAGTAACAGTTTATTTTTCAACGAGGCGGGCTTGGGCAGGTAAGTCCGCTCGGAAGCTGTATCAGCGGTGATTGTCATCGCTTTCAGAGACAACGTTTTCAGCGACATGGTCAGATGACATTCAATGGCCGCCGGTGTTCGGTGAAAACGGCTTGGAAAAACTTCGGCTAATTCATCGTGAACCCGGAATGAACTGCGATACCTCAGCGTCTGTCCCGATTATCTGTCTGTCCCGATTATCTTTAGCGTCTGTCCTGACGCAGCCGACAGTCCTGACGCATCCCTATGCTTGAACCCGATTCTTCAGTGCCTGTCCAGATTATTCCTTTGACTCAATAATGATTCAAAATAAAAAAAACCAGCAGATAGGCGTCTGCTGGTGAATGGATATGGGCTGTTATTATTTTTCTTATCACAAAGCTCACTTACAGTCTGCCCGTCTCTGTAAGGGAATAGCCTGATGCTACCCGCTTTGTATTCCTGAAAATCGTTATCCTGGCCTTGTTAGCTTTGCTTACGAATGAGGTAATCAAATGCGCCTAAACTGGCTTTTGCCCCTTCACCCATTGCAATGATGATCTGTTTGTAAGGCACTGTGGTTGCGTCACCCGCGGCAAATACGCCTTCCATGCTGGTTTCACCGTGACTGCCAACTTCAATTTCACCGCGTGGTGAAAGTTGCACCTCTGAGTCTTTCAGCCACTCGGTATTCGGAACAAGACCAATCTGGACGAAGATACCTGACAGGATCAGCGTTTTGATTTCATCGGTGTTGCGGTCTTTGTACTGAAGACTGGTGACACGTTTACCATCACCCACAACTTCCGTGGTTTGAGCCATGGTAATGATGTCGATGTTCGGCAGTGAGTTCGCTTTATCAATCAAGACCTGATCAGCGCGCAGCACATCAGCAAATTCAAGCACGGTCACATGTTCAACAATACCTGCCAAGTCAATCGCTGCTTCAATGCCTGAGTTACCACCGCCAATCACGGCAGTCCGTTTACCTTTAAATAGCGGACCGTCACAGTGTGGGCAGTATGCCACGCCTTTATTGCGGTATTCCTGTTCACCCGGAACATTCATTTCACGCCAGCGGGCTCCCGGACTCAGAATCACACTTTGACTCTTCAGAACCGCACCACTTGCCAGCTGAACATGAATCAGTCCATCGTCTGTATGTGCGCTACTCATCAGCTTTTCAGCCTGTTGCTCGGTCACAACGTCGACATCGTACTCTTTCAGATGTTCGCCAAGATCCGTCGCTAACTTCGGTCCTTCGGTGCGTTTCACAGAGATGAAATTCTCAATCGCCATCGTATCCATGACCTGTCCGCCAAAGCGCTTCGCGACCACGCCGGTACGGATGCCTTTACGGGCTGCATATAAAGCGGCTGCGCTGCCACCCGGGCCACCACCGACAACAAGTACGTCATAAGGATCTTTTTCATTTAATGCTTTTGCTGCTTTCTCACTGGCGCTGTCATCCACTTTATTGAGGATTTCAGTCAGAGACATACGACCCTGACCAAACAGCTCACCATTCACAAAAACACTGGGAACAGCCATGATATCGCGTTGTTTCACTTCATCCTGAAACAGCGCGCCATCAATCATGGTCGCTTTAATTTTCGGGTTAATTGCCGCCATCATGTTGAATGCCTGAACCACGTCCGGACAGTTCTGACATGACAGAGAAATAAAGACTTCAACATCAAGTGTTTTATCTAACGCGGCAATCTGTTTAATCTGGTCAGCTTCGAGCTTCATTGGGTGTCCGCCGGAATGAAGCAGTGCCAGAACAAGTGAGGTGAACTCGTGTCCCATTGGCAGGCCGGCAAACCGCAGAGATGTACCTTTCTCCGGGTTTTGAATGGACATAACCGGTTTACGATCACTGGCATGATCATCGCGCACAACCGTAATACGGTCACTTAATTGCGCAATCTGGCTGGCAAGAGACTGAACATCGTCCGATGCTTTGCTTTCGTCCAGGCTCACCACCAGACGAATATCTTCTTTTAAATTGGTCAGATATTGTTTGAGTTGTTGTTGAATCGTTTGGTCTAGCATGGTTTACATACCTTTTAATGATGATGCCGGATAAAAACTTATGCCGGGTAAATCAGCAGAGGAGAGAGCAAACCAGACCGATGGTCGTCAAGGTATCAGACCTGGAATGCTCTCTTAATTTGATTTAGTTTCCGGAACCGGTGTCGGTTCGTTCAGGATTAGATTTTGCCGACAAGGTCCAGAGAAGGCGCCAGAGTTTCTTCACCTTCTTTCCATTTCGCCGGGCAAACTTCACCTGGGTGAGCCGCAACGTATTGAGCAGCTTTCACTTTACGCAGCAGGTCGTCAGCGTCACGGCCGATGCCTTCAGCAGTGATTTCCATTGCCTGAATCACACCTTCAGGGTCAATCAGGAAAGTGGCACGGTCTGCAAGACCCTGACCTTCACGCATCACACCGAAGTTATTGGTGATGCTGCCATTCTGGTCGCCCAGCATGTAGTAGTTGATTTTACCAATAGTGTCTGAACTATCATGCCATGCTTTATGAGTGAAATGCGTGTCAGTTGAGACTGAGTACACTTCAACACCGCGCTTTTGAAGTTCTTCATACTGGTCAGCCAGGTCGCCAAGCTCAGTTGGGCAAACAAAGGTAAAGTCAGCAGGGTAGAAGAAGAATACAGCCCATTTACCCAGAACATCCTGTTCTGTTACTTCAACGAATTCACCTTGTTTGAATGCAGTCGCGCTGAATGGTTTGATTTTAGTGTTGATCATTTCTTTACTTTCCTTTTGTTGTTTTGGACGAGCAAAAATTGTTTTAGACGAGCAAATCTTGCCTTCGGAAAGTATATTGTCACCGGCAGGCGTTTAAATAAAATCGATATTGTCTATCTTATTGATAGGTAATTTTAATGTTTTGGCCGGAGTGATTGATATAACTGAACAGTTGCAGGTTATCGGGGGTAAAACCCGCCAGTTACAGCCATACAGATTAAATTTATGAAAAATATGACAAAAAAATGAAAATATAAAAAACTTTGAGTTAGCATTGATGGGTATCAAGTAAGGTTTTCTTATTGCTCATCGATGCACAATGTTAAACAAAATTGTCATATTTAAATCCTATAAGTTCCCTGTTTCATTCATTACACGGAGCAAGGATTTCCAATGTTCAATGTCAAAAAAATTATAATCATCAGTTCTGTTTTGATCAGTGCAGCGGCCAATGCTGCTCAGGAACCTAAATATGTATTCTATATGATTGGCGACGGTATGAGCTCTGCCCAACGTCAGATCACGGAATACTACGCACAGGAACAAAAGCATGATCCTAACTATCATTTAGCTATCAACTCTATGCCGGTTTCCGGCATTATTACCACGCAATCTGCCAGTTCTCTGGTTACCGATTCAGCAGCAGCAGGCACGGCACTGGCAACGGGAATGAAAACCAATAATGGTGTCATCGCAATGACACCGGATGGCAAAAAACTGAGCACGTTACTGGAAGGTGCGCAGAAGCAGGGAAAAGCGACAGGCCTGATCACCACCACACGTCTGACCCACGCCACCCCGGCAACATTTGCGGCAAAAAATAAAAACCGCAATGCAGAAAATGAAATTGCAGTCGATTATGTTAATTCCGGCGTCGACTTCTTTGCCGGCGGTGGTTTCCGCCATTTCATCACCGGCCAGGGTTCCAAGCGCAAAGATGATCGTAATTTGGTCGATGAATTCAAACATAAAGGGTACCGGACATTTATCGGCAAGGATTCAAGCCAGTATTTCCTCAACTATCAGCCACAATCCGGCGATCATATTTTCGCCGCGTTTACCAAGTCTCACTTGCCTTATTCAATTGATCGCAAGGTCACACCATCACTGGCTCAAATAACCAAAAAAGGGATTGATCTGTTATCGAAAGATAAAGACGGTTTCTTCCTGATGGTTGAAGGTGGCCGGATTGACCATGCTGCTCACGCAAATGATGTTGCGGGTGTGATTGGTGATACACTTGCGTTCGATAAAGCAGTCAAAACAGCACTGAAGTTTTATCAGCAGCATCCGAAAGAAACCCTGATAGTTGTGGTGGGTGACCATGAAACCGGTGGTATGGGACTGGGCATGGGAAAACAGTATTTCATGAATCTCGACCGGATTGTGAACTTTAAAGAATCGGTAGAAGATAAACTGCAGAAAACTTATAACGGTGACCGGGCTGCATTTTATAAGCATATCGGTAACAAGTTTGGTCTGACCGACCTGACAGCAAAAGAAAAAGCGAAAATTGAAGCTGCTATGGATTTTGTTGATGCTGGTAAGAAAGATAAAACCAAAGTCTGGGGTGGTTATGATCCGGTTGCAATGACAGTAGCGCACATCACATCAAGACGAGCCGGTGTTTACTGGACATCTTATGCACATACGGCGGTACAGCTTCCTGTTTCCTCCATCGGCGTCGATTCTGCCAGCTTTGGCGGATTCGGGGATAATACAGATGTTGCAAAAAAACTGGCGAAAGCGATGGACGTAAAAATTGGTTTGTAATGCGATAACGTCCAAGGTAAGCACACCTGTGTGCTTACCTTTTTATCTTTCTGAGAGGGTCAGTGTTTATGCGTGGTCTTATTCTTATGTGCGCGGTGCTGATCGCCGGTGCACTCTTCGGGGCTGTTTTTCACTCCGGTGACGGGCAGCTTTCTCATCAAATCGGTGAAGTAGTTTCTGTTAATAACGACCGGGTTACCATTATCGGAACAGCCCGGGTCGGGGATCAGCAGCTCACCGTCAGGCTCGGACAAAATCAGCAGGTCAAAACCGCAAATCTGCTGACAGGTGCGATGGAATATGATGAGTTCTATCAGGTTGGCGACAAGGTGGTCGTCGCAGAGCAGCACGATCGTTACCATGTTGTCGCTTTATTTCGTCTGCCGGTGCTGATTGGTCTGATGATCTTATTTTCGGTGGGTTTACTCGGTTACGCCCGGCGGGTTGGTCTCTATTCCCTGCTTTCTTTTATCGGATCAATTGCGATTATTTTTGGTTTGCTGATCCCCGGACTGCTGGCCGGATTTTCACCGATACTGATCACCTGTCTCACGGTCATTGTGCTGAGCAGCATGATTATTCTTTCTGTCGCCGGATGGACGTATAAAGGCAAAGCCGCTTTATCAGGGACAGTCATCGGTCTGATTGTGACCACGGTGCTTTGTATTGTCGTTGGAAAAATGCTTCATCTGGACGGGATGACACAACCTCTGGCACAACCGTTACTGTTTGAAAATGAAATGCGGCTGGATATGGCAGGTATTCTTTATGCGGCCATTCTGGTCGGTGCCAGTGGCGCAGCGATGGATGTTGCGATGGAAATGGCAGCGACCATGGAAGAGATTCAGTATAACAGCCCGGAAATCAGCCGGATGAATCTGCTGAAATCCGGATTACGGGTCGGGAACGCTGTCATCGGAACCATGACCACAACATTACTGCTTGCTTATGCCGGTGGTTTTCTGACCTTGTTGATGCTTTTTACAACACGTGGCAATAGCCTGATGCAGATTCTGAACATGAAGCTGGTCGCTTCTGAAATCTGCCGGACGCTGATAGGAAGTATGGCGCTGATTATCGTTGCCCCTGCAACCGCCTGGATTGCCAGTCTGATGCTAACCCGGCAAAAGCCGGTAGTCGCGGGCATTAGCAGAAAGCAGGAAGTGAGTCACTGAAGTCAGCTGTGATGAATAATACTGGCGTCTGTCCCTGCTGTTTTCTGCTGTTTTTCTCGGACAGATGCCAATAAACCTGGTAACAGACGTTGCCATCACCAACAATGTCAACCATCAACAATGCGGACAGACATGACTAAAATTGACACCACTCAAATTGTTCATATCAAATCTTATTACTTCAGATTTTGAGCAATAGCAGAAACAGGCATGACTAAAATCGCTTATCTCAAGGCTTTTCATCTCAAATATTGCGACAAATCGCACGTATCATCACTCCTGATTTCACTTCATATTTCACGATTCATGTTACCTGTTATGCACTTCTGTCATCCCCGCTTTTCATCCATCAGTTTACGCTGCATGATAGGTTCATCCACCCTCAGCAAGAATTGTTATGACGACACCCCGCTCCCAACAAATTGACCTGGCTGTAACACCTTATTATCACTGTGTCTCCCGCTGTGTACGCCGGTCATTTCTATGCGGAGAAGATGCCGTTTCTGGCCGCTCCTATGAGCACCGGCGGGACTGGCTGGAGCAACGTATTCTCAAACTGGCAAATATCTACTGTATCGATATCTGCGCTTATGCGGTGATGACCAATCACTATCATTTAGTCTTACATATCAATCGCCCGAAAGCTCAATCACTGACGGATCAACAGGTCATTGAACGCTGGCAGCAAGAACACAGACTCCCTTTATTACTTCAGCGATACATCAAGCGTCAATGTACCTGCACAGCAGAATTCAAACGCTGTCAACATATCATTCAACAATGGCGGGAACGTTTATGCTCCCTGAGCTGGATGATGAAGGAGCTAAACTTTGAAATTGCCGTTCAGGCGAATCGTGAAGATGGCTGTACCGGTCACTTTTGGGAGGGCAGATTTAAATCACAGGCCTTATTGGATGAAGCAGCACTGCTTGCGGCCATGACTTATGTTGATCTCAATCCGGTCCGGGCCAAAATGGCAAAAACGCCGGAAACCTCTGAATACACCTCGCTGAAAAAACGGCTGGATGCGCTGGAAAAGAATCAACCAACACCACATAACCTTTATCCATTTACCGGTTATGAACATCAGGAGCAGCCTGATGGTATTCCTTTCCGGCTGACAGACTATATCGGATGGGTTGATTTCGCTGGCAGGCAAATTCGCGCAGACAAACGTGGATGGATCGATGAACGCCAACCTACAATTCTCACCCGGTTATCCCTCTCTCAATCCGAAATCCTGAAGATCATAGCCAACCTTGAACGAAGGCGATGCTTATGGATCGGTAGCACCGCAAGACTTACATCTGCAAAACAATTCTTTAATAAAACAAGAATCGATGGTTTAAGAATCTAAGCCAAAATTCTCATTTCTGCTATCCGATCATTTCAGGTAAGCTGCCGATAAATACTATAAAATTCAGGCAAAAATTTTTCTATACGAAGATATCAGATCCAATATGCGTTATTGATAATCAGTTTTCTGCGGTCTATCTCAATAGCGACTGTCCAGATCTATCTCAATAGCGACTGTCCAGATTATCATTATCTGGTCCCAGCTCGGATTATCGCGCCTGTTATTTCCTGTTATTTTTCTGCTATTTTGTTTTCAGTAAATTAACACTCAAGAAATCGTGGTATAAGAAACATGACTTCTTGGTTAAATTGGCTAAATACCCAGGTTCAGATAGTCAGGCTGAAAAATTGAATTGTGATCGGCCACAGCAGCCGAAATGCTTCAGATTGAATATAATCAACCTCTGACATATTTTGGAAAAGCAAGCCAAAAATGAAAATTTATCCGCGTTATCAACCCGATATTCAACTCTCTGATTTTTGTGCCACGCTCTCATCGTATCTGACACCATTAAACCGTCTCAGACTGGAAAACGACATTCTGTCATTCTGGCAGCACCGCGAACATGTGACTATCAGCTTCAGCGTCAGAACAGCGTTTGACAGTCTCCTCACAGCCATGGATTATCCAGAAAATTCAGAAATTTTAATGAGTGCGATTAACATTAAAGACATGGTGCAAATTGTTGAAAGTCATCACCTCAAAGTCGTCCCCGTCGATTTACAAATTCAGGATATGTCTGTCCTGCCCCAACACCTTGAAGCTGCCCTGTCAGCCAACACAAAAGTTTTCGTCTTTGCACAGCTCTATGGGACGATCATCGATCTGAAACCGATCGCCGACCTGTGTAAGCAACGGCATATTCTGCTCATTGAAGATTGTGCACAAGCCTTTTGCGGCAGTCAGTATCAGGGCAGTCCACATGCTGACATCAGCCTGTTCAGCTTTGGCACAATTAAATCTTCCACGGCACTGGGTGGTGCCGTGGTTGTTGCCAGGACACACAGTGAAATAGAAAAAATTGAACGGGTTGAATCCGGATATCCAATCAAAGCAGAACGGTGGTTTTTGCTGAAAACCCTGAAATATCTGCTTCTGAAACTCGCCTTGTCTCCCGTCATCTACGGGCTGTTAATCCAGCTGCTGAGTTTTCTCCGGTTCGATTCAGAGCAGGCCATCAATACATTAGCAAAAAGCTTCCCTCATGACCCTTTAGCGCCACAAATCCGCTTCCGGCCACCGCTTCACTTACTGTATCTCTTACGGAGACGACTTCAGGCACACGATGACGATAAATTTAAGCACCGGGGACAGACAACAAGACAATTTCTGAACAAATTAGATGAGTCAATTGTGATACCGGCAAAACACGCAGGTTTTCACTCTTTCTGGGTCGTTCCCCTGCTGACACACAACCCGAAACAATTACAGAACAAGCTTTTACAACATGGTTTTGATTCAACTCAGGCGAAACACAGTCAGGCAGCGATCCGGACAACAGAAACGTCATTTCAGCCTGTTAACGCGGCCTTCATTATGGATAACGTTGTCTACTTACCCACACTGACAGAAATTGGTCAAGCTGATCGGGACAGGCTTGCCAAATTATTGAATGAATATTTTACAGAAGATCTTTGAAACGACTGTCCCTGTTAGTCCGCTGTTTTGTTAGTTCCCCCGGATTGTTACGAATTTACAAAGAATGATGGGAGCGAGCCATTAGATATTTCTGATGTTTGTATTACGATCGAACTGGCATGCCAGACACTCATCACCAACTTTCGGGTGATTTAGACCACCCGGCAGGCCAGATATTTTACGCTTTTAATATCAGTCGGGTAAACGTCACCATCCTGACTACTCGCAGTGATACTCAGCAGGCAATAGACCGGGACAGACACGCCTGAAAACGATTCAATACAGACGAAACAGACCTTTCTGTTTCGTCTTCACTTCACAAACTATCAGATCATATGGAAATGGCTGATGATGGCTTGTTCGCGTAGCGGAATGATAGCCTGATACGCTTCGCTGCTATACCAGTTACGGGCACTTTCTTTATCCGGAAACCGGATGACGGCTTTGAGCGGATGAGCCGCTTCACCATGCAGTACTTCTGTTTCTCCTTTTGCAATGAACTGTCCATTGTATGGCACCAGGGTTTCAGCCGCTTTTGCGCTGTATTGAGAAAGAAGCTCCGGATCAACCGGAGTAACATCAACGATCACTAAACAAGTCATTTTATTTTTCCTTTAATGAATGGCGTTGACTTAGATTAGATAGTCATGAAAAATTAAACAACAGACGTTTATTTAACGCATTGTTTAATTTTATGAACACAATGACCTTATGAACACAATAAAGCTTGCACCATTACTGCTGATTTTTGTTGAAGTCGCTAACAAACGCTCCTTTACCCTGGCAGCCAAAAAACTGGGGCTCAGTAAATCAGCCATCAGCCAGCAAATTAAACGTCTGGAAGAAGCTACCGGGCAGCAGCTATTGGTACGCAATACACGCGGTGTCATCTTAACTTCTGTCGGAGAAAGCTTGCTGGCACGCAGTGAACTGCTACGGGAGCAATTGAGCCTGGCATTAACAGAATTAGACTGCGTCAAAGATCAGCCGGCTGGCAGCTTTCGGGTGTCCATTCCGCCCCTGTTTGACAAGAATGTTTTAGTTCCGGCACTGCGACAGTTGTGTATTGAGTTTCCGCTGATCAAACCCGAAATTATCGTCACCGCCCGGTGGCAGGATCTGATCGAACATAGTCTGGATGCCGCGATCTTTGGCGGCAACCTGAAAGACTGCAATTATCGCGCGTTATCAATTGGGAAGGTGACCGAAATATTTTGTGCCTCTCCCGGATATCTCAAACAATACGGGGAAGTAAAAAGTATTGATGACCTGTCAGGCCATAAATTTATTCAGGCACCATGGCAATATAATGCGTTAGAACTGTTCAATCCTGAAAAAACAGCTCACTGGCATATCACGGTTGAACCCTGCGCCATCACCACCGGCGTCGACACGGCACTGCAAATGGCTCTCCATGACATGGGCATCGTCCTGTACCCCGGTTTTCTGGCTGAACCCGAAATTCTCAGAGAGCGCTTAGTCAGAGTCCTTCCTGACATCACCGGAAAAAGCTGGCATTTTTACTTTATCCATCAGTACAGCGGAGACAAACCGCGCCACGTCAGCCGTTTTTATCAGTTGTTCTGTCATTATTTTAAAACAGTTCACCTGTTCTGAACCGGTGCCAGGTTATTGGGGACAAAGTTAGTGAGAAAGTTAGTGAGAAAGTTAGTGAGGACAGGCACAATTCCACACCCCGATTTAACCGGGCAGTAACAGAGGCGGAACAGTGATGTCTGTTCTTATTTGCGTCTGTATCTATTCATTCGCTTAACCTGCTCTCTCTTATTTACTTTCTTACCACTCCAATCTATTGATAAAACGAAATTTATAAAGATAAATTATTCTGGCAAAAATTACATAATAAACTTATCGCATATGCAAGAATTGGCGCGATTTTTTTATCTTCTGAGGAGAGATTAATGATACAGAATAAATTACTGGCTGCGCTGAGCTTAACGGTACTCAGTGGTTCAGCTTTGGCAGCTGATGAACCCGCCTGGACATCGTCTCTGTGGCTGAATAGTTTTGGTTATAATGCCGGAGGCTGGCGGGTTGAACAACATCCAAGAATTCTGGCAGATGTCAACGGTGACGGGCTGGATGATATTGTCGGATTTGCTCACAGCGGCGTTGTCGTGGCAACCTCGACCGGTTCCGGATTCAATGCACCTTATCTGTGGGTTGAAGGTTATGGCTATAAAGCGGGTGGCTGGCGAATTGGGGTTCATCCAAGAATGATGGCAGATGTCAATGGGCAGTTATGGCTACAACGCGGGTCAATGGCGGGTCGAAAATCACCCGAGAATGATGACAGATGTCAACGGCGATGGCAAAGCGGATGTGGTTGGATTCGGTAACGCAGGAGTATACGTATCCCTGTCAACCGGAACAGGTTTTACTTCGCCCTCTTTGTGGGTCAAGCAGTATGGTCACGATGCGGGTGGCGGGCGGGTCACCAAACATCCGAGAATGATGGCAGATGTCAACGGCGACGGTAAAGCGGATGTGGTCGGATTTTCTGATGACGGGGTTTATTACTCTCTGTCACAGAAAACCAGCTTTGCTTCTCCAGTGCATGCTATCCAAAAATTTGGTTATGTCGCTGATGGCTGGCGGATTGATAAGCATCCGAGAATGATGGCGGATATCAATGGTGACGGCAAAGCGGATATTGTTGGTTTTGCCAATAATGGTGTTCATGTGTCTTTATCGCCACTGTCGAAATAAACTGTCGAAATAAAATGCCGGTATAGATTTACGGTGATTTACGGGGACAGGCACAACAACATCGCTCATTACGCCTGTCCTCATTGTTTGCTATCTGAAAATGCTGTAAGAAATGTAACCTGCAACAGATATACCCAAACAACCTGAAGATGCAGGGTTCAGGTTGCTTGGGTATATAATGCGGTGATACTTTCCTAATTGATTCACCCCATTTAAGTGAAGTAAACAGAAATCCTGGTGAGATCCGATGAAAATTGAAGTAACAGGCTCCGGAAGCGCGTACTCGAAAAGCCGCAATACCTCCGCAATCCTTGTCGAAGATAATACGCAGAATCAGTGGCTTATCGACTGTGGCCCGACCGTTCCGCGCGCGCTTTGGCAGCGGGGAACGGATATCAATGATATTCAGGTAATTTTTTTCACTCATATCCATCCGGACCACTGTGCCGGACTCCCCGCACTGCTGAATCAGTGGAAGAGTTTCGGCCGCCAGCGCCCACTCGATATTTTCTGTCAGAAGGCACAACAACCCCCTTTGGAATCACTGGTTCAACTGGCGACCTGGCCGAAAACATCCTGTTGTTTTGAAATACGCTGGCATGAGATCACCGATCAGTTTCGCTGGCAACACTGGCAACTGTTCACGGCGAACTCACAGCATGAAGTCGCCAATAAGGCGCTGCGTATTGAAGTCGACGGGCAAAGTCTGTTCTACAGTGGCGATGGCCGCCCCACTTCCGCAACGAAGGCACTCATGCAAGGTGTCGACCTCGCCTTTCAGGAATGTGCTTCAGCACAAACACTACCGGCAGAATCTTCACACGGCGATCTGGACGGTTGCATCCGGTTACTTTCTGAAACAGGCGCCGGTGCGCTGGGCCTGTATCACTGTTTTGATGAGGCTCTTGCTGAACTCGAAGCGGGTATTCAGGCACATGAGCGATTATTTCTGAGCAAAGACGGGCTGGTGATTGATCTTTCAGTCATAGATTTTTCAAACCCCGCCTCAGTAAAGATGCTGATTGATGGCCCAAGATCTGATGGCGGGATGCCGGAATACTAAAACCAATGCACATTGAATCGCTTTGGGTATATATTGGTCTGTCAGTGGAACCAACTCATATCAGGCACTTATCATGACAGTCACCACCAAAAGTCATCCAACACGGTACAAGACCATATTTACCAACGGCAACGTGACATCATACAGCGATAATACTTCTGAAAAAGGCGGGCATGGTGATGGTTTCAGACCCCATGAATTAATTGAGGCAGCACTGGCAAATTGCATCAGCATGTCCATCAGAATGTATGCTGACGAGCATGCGCTGGCGCTCGACTCTGTCTCGACAACCGTGAGCATTGATCGCAGAGAAACGGGTCAGGTCTGTTTGCAATATGACATCAAACCTGAAGGCAATCTCTCTCCGGCAGAAAGAGATGAACTAATGAATCTAGCAGAATCCTGCCCTGTCCGGCGAACACTCTCATCTGAAATATCATTCCAGCGAAATGGAGCATAATAATGAAGTTACAGCAGCTGATTGAACAAGGATTTCAGGCCCGTCACGACCTGAATTGTGCAGAAACCATCGTCAAAGGAGCCAATGATACATACGGCTTAGGCCTGGATGACAATGCCATTCGCCTTGCCGCCGGGTTTGGCGGTGGCATGTGTGTTGAAGGTGCCTGTGGTGTGGTGACCGGGATAACCATGGTTCTCAGTGCCTTATATGCCAAAGAAAGAGGCCACACAAGCCCTGAAATGAAAGAGAAAATCAAACTGGCTATTCAGCAGTTTGAATCCCTGTATCAGTCAACCAACTGTCACAATCTGAAAGAAAATCACCGGGATGAAAAGACCGGCTGTCACGGGTTAATTCTGTCTGGCGGGGAAATTCTCGATGAGATTGTCGGGGCCAGGTAGTTTTCTGAAAATAGCTGGGGCAAAAATAGCAGGGACAGGCACCTTGCAAAACGGCATGGCTTTTCACAAAAATAGCAGGGACAGGCACCTTGCAAAACGGCCTGGCTTTTCAAAAACGGAAATTGTCCTTTCAATACTTTCTTCTTTCCGGAAAATTTTTGAGACTGCCGGGGCGTGTACCTCTGCGAATGCAGAGGTATTTCAAAAAATTTGTTTGTTATGAATAGAAACTTAGTTTGAAATCCGAATGATTTGTGTGATGACAGCCTGTTCGCCTACCGGTTTTGTAATGTAAACCATCGCAGGTTCATTAGTAGCACCGGGGTAGACAGTTTTTGAATTACAGAAAAATTGATAATTCATACCCGCAATAACTTGCTCAGCAACAGCAACAGGTTTGTAATCTACCCCTACAAATCCGTTAAAGGCTTCTTTAAACGATAGCTCTGCCATCTCGCTAATTTCACTGGTGAATTCAGACCAAGCGCCCATTGTTGTCTCTTGTGTTGTAATTTCTGACATTGTATTACTCCTGATAATATGTGTTTTGTAGGAAAGCCCTACTGGATTCAAGAACAATCTTAGCGAGAAATAGAAAGTGGGTCAGTGTCAGTTCAGTATCAGTTCACGGTCATATTGTGCCAAAACTGACCAGACAGACACATTTCGAAATGAGATCATGATCACTCTGTTCAATTGTTTGTTTATTACTTCAATCATGGCACATTGTGATGCCATAGACGGAGTGACCATCTCATCAGGCACAAGAGAGTAAGGTGTCTGTCTCAGGTAATTCTCTATAGGTTTTGTAGCAATGATTCCAGTGAGCCTTTAGCGATCATTCCACATTTACAAAGGCAACACTTTTGCAGCAACCTGTTGAGAAAAATAACCACGGGGTTCGCTAAAGTACGCATCGTTCGTGATACTCCACGTCATTAATCCGCCAAACATCTCAGGATTGATCTGATAGTCCCCGTCTACGATGTAGTTGACATTTGCCACTAGTTGTTCAGCGGTTTGCTGAGCCGGTATCTCTGGCTGCCAACAATTTGAGGCTTGATTAGCAGACATCGCATTACATGGTATCCCCATAACAATTTTTGTCCCGGGGTTGATATCACCCCGCGATTGCAATGCCGTATATCCGGCACAAACAATATCCGGCGATGCCTCTGACACGGACTCTCCTGTTACTGGATCTTGATAGGTAAAACTGCTCCCGGAATTATAAGCTTGCACGTTAATTGCATCAAACAGCTTGACCTCAGCCCCATATAAAGGCAACCATGACGGACCGCCATTGGGCGTATTTAATGTGGGTTTTTGATTATCGCCTGCAAGAATCGGCGCACAGGTTAATAGATGGCCTTCTGCGTCGCACGCCTTTCTTAAATGTTGCGCCAGTTCTTCAATATATGAGATTTCAATATGCGGATCCTCAATATCAAGGTCCACACCATCTAAATTCAATTGTCGCACCGTCCTCATAAGATTTTCTGCTACGTCCCTGGCTGATAACTTTGTCGGTTTAAAAGCTGCTCCCCCGATTGAAACAAGATTGAGTGTCCCCTCAGATTCCATCCCTTGAATTCGCGAGATCGTATTTTGAAGAGACATCCCATCACCATTAGTATCCGTAAAACCAAAAATAATGACATTATAAGATTGAACTTCTTCCTTGGTAATAGCCTGAACAGCACCTGTTGAACTACAATCAATATAACCAACCATTGCAATACGAGGCCAGTGGCGTACTTTCCGATTCAATTGATTCATTTTTATTTCCTCTTTTCTATGATATGTAAGTTGGAATTAAAGGTTTTGTCCCCTAATTCAGAAAAATTAAAGGGTAGGCGTGATATGACTTCTTTGACTCACTTTTACTTCTAACCTTCACTGTTGAAAACACCTTCAATTTATATGCTCACTGGCAAATAAAATATTACATTCTATTACATGTGAATTTTCCAAAGTCGATGCTGATCGGGGTCTCGTCGTGACGAGTCATTCGCCATCAAAAGTATCTAAATCCCCGGGAACTGCCTCATATTTCTCTTGTATTTCCTGAGTTTGGATGTGCTGGTCAGGCAACGGATGGGGAAGTGGTGAAGTTAAAGGAATTAATGGAAACAGTTTGTCTGGCACGGTTGGGGGGCGGCAAACAGGCTGAACACGCCGGGAGTATCACGTCTAAACATACGAGGACAGGCAGTTATACCCAAACAACCTGAAGATGCAGGTTGTTTGGGTATAAAGACTAATGCTTATCTTTAAACTGTTCTTTCAGGTCTGCCTTAATACCATTGATCACTTCATTTAACTTATTTTGATCAAGGAATATGATGTCTTCCTCTGGTTTTGCATTGAATAGCTTTTCGTAATCTTCATCATTGTTCAAGATATGACGCGCTTTTGAAAGGGTCGCTTTTACTTTCTTGTTAAAATCAGAAACGAAGTGATCCTGTAATTCGGCAAGACTTGGTGATTGCAACAATTTCTCTTCAGGTACATGTTCGTTGAGTTCTTTCAGGCAGGACAGAAGTTGATCTTGTGTCTCTGTATCGAAGTCAGCACCCAGTTTTTGTTGAATAAGAGACTTACTTTCAGATAATGCTTGTTCTGATTGTCTCATCATATACGCATCAGGGTTTTGTAAACTATCTTCCCCGGATAAGGGCTCGCTGAAAGGTCCACGTAGATGAGGATAAACCGGAATATCATGTTCCTCCAGACGTTTTTTCCACTCCTTTCGAAACCCCGTTATAAATATATGTCCAAAAGCCGTTGGAGACTTGAGAAGGGGTTTGAGTAATTTTTGCGTCTCTTCCGGAACAAATCGATAAATCCAACGCATCAGGTATTCAACAACTGGAATTATACAGGGCAGAAGGTATATGCCATATTCACCAAATACACAGGCACTTAAAACGTCTCCTGGTGCCTTGCTGACCGTCTTTCCACTTTTAACAATGATGCGGTTAGCCATCGTGTGACACCCCCCATTAAAGCCATATAGAATACCCGCCTCATTGGTTGTTATATGGAAAAGAGTGACACCAGCGACTTCAATCGGAATCCTCATTGGTTCATTCATCGCCTTTGCAAGATTCAGATCTTCCACCCCGGATGCGCCCTCAAGAAGAGTGCCGTCGGTATCGCCACCATGACATTTAAATGAACTCCCATCGGCAAAAGTGACATAGACATGGTCTCCGAACAAAGCCCATATGCCTTTAGCCCTCCTATGGTATACATCAAAGTGCATTTCGTTCACTTCTTTTATGCTTGTACTTTCAGTTAACGTGTCCATAAATAAATTCCTTTCTGATTTCTATGTGAGTGGATGTCGTCTGCAGACAGATCAAGAAAAGAAACCGCGGGTTCATTCATCAACAGCAACCCGCGATCATCGCCATCAGATCAGGTCTGAGTCAGTACAACTAGTGCTCGTTTGGCGCCCATTTGAGTTCACCATTCAAATTTGCAATATTGTACTTAAGCCTGCTTTCAATCCATGACCCATCACTCTTTTTACACGTCGCAATCAGGTAGCAATCGGTCTTACCCGGCGTCCCTTCAAAATGGATATCTTTTGATGTTTCTTCATAAGAACCCGGAGGTATATTACTCATCTTTAAATCCCTCTCTCATCTTGATCATTGGTTTTTCACCGGCTCACAATGGTGTCACCCGCTATAACTTCTCTGAATCGCTTTGTGAATTGGTGAACAAGGTTTGAGGTCTGGCACATTTCAATAAGTACCGGCCTCCCCTTTAATATCGCTGGCGCAACCCATACTTTCAGCATCAAATTGGTATCAGTTGCACAAACAACACATCAATGCGTGATCGATCATCGTTCTCCTGCCGGGATTATTCAATTTCACACTCCCCTTTTCTTCCCGCTTCCGTTATCCTTCTCGGATACCTGCTGAACATGAAAGAGCCCGACGACCGATGAAACAATCACTCGACCATCTGCCTGAATCCAACCAACATCAGATCCAAAGGGTGGCGAATACCATTCGTAATGAGGTCGATGCACTGGTCAGGCAACGGGCCGGGAAACCGCCGCTGTTCAAGGTTCAGAAAATCATTTTATTTGGCAGTTATGCCCGTCAGCCGGATGAACATGGCCGCACGCCCTGGGTCTATGACCCGGCCAATGGTTATCTCAGCGATTACGACATTCTGGTCATTGTCAATCATCAAGAGTTAGCCGATGATCACCGGCTATGGCATCTGGTTGACGACAAAATTCAGCGCCTGATCCCGGATATTCCGGTCGGGGTGATTGTGCACACCTTAAATGAAGTCAACACCTGGCTGAATCAGGGGTTGTATTTCTTTAAAGATATCCGCGAGCAGGGGATTGAATTGTTTAGCGACGGCACCCGCGCACTGGCTCGCCCGGGCAATCTGACCGATGAAGAAAAACGCGCTATCTCGCAAAAGCATTTTGATATCTGGTTTAAGAAAGCCAAGGATAATTTAACCAAATTTAATTTTAGTTTTACCCATCCTGACATTGATATTGCGAGTAGTGCCTTTGATCTACACCAAGCCACCGAAGCCCTGCTCGCCTGCACCCTCCTGACCTGCACTAATTACCTGCCCAAAGTTCATGACCCGATCAAACTGAAAAGCTTCTGCGCCCAGCAGGATCCCCGCTTCGCCGATTTGTTCCCGATGGAGACCAAATTCCACCGCCGCAGCATGCAGCGCCTCAAACGCGCTTATGTGGAAGGCCGTTATTCCGACCATTATGAAATTACCGAAGACGAGCTGACGTATCTGGCCGGGGAAGTGGTGAAATTAAAGGATTTGGTGGAAGCGGTTTGTCTGGCGCGGTTAGGTGCATCAAACCGCTGATTGCATCGAAGGTCTAAAACGATAATGCCATTGGGACAGACACGGTATTCAGGATGATTTGATCTTCGCTGGGGTGTCTGTCCCCGTATTTTGCCGTATTTTTTGGTATTTGGTATTTGGTATTTGGTATTTGGTATTTGGAGGAGACAGTCTCAAAAGCCCCTTATTCCAAGTTTGTAACAGCGTGTCCAACGTGTCTACCGCTTATTTTGTTTGTATTAGGATTGTAGTTGAAGTCTATGACAGTCAGACCATTTTGTGGTGCTAATGATATGTTTATTTTCTCATATTTCCCCGAGTCATCCACGGCAATCAAATATTGATCATCATAGGTAATCACTCCATCGCTAAAAACTTCACCAAACAACTTATCTAATACTTTAATATCGGAAGTATAAGCTACATGCCTATTTTTTGAATCATGATAGACTTGATTCAAAGCATTCCGATCTGGGGCTAAATTTACTGGAGCATATCTATATAAATCGTCCCTTGTAACAGTGTATTTTGAGTTTCCACGATTATTCGAAGTATTATTTGTTTCAAAACGAGCATGTATATTATCCCATAATCTTTCTGGTGGATTCTGATATATAATATCATGCGCATTTCCAAGCCATGTACCAATATTATCTTCTACTATCCACCCCTCAACTCCATTAACTAAACCAAACACATGCTCCTTGCTCAAAATTTTACTTGAGAATTTACTTGTCTTAGTTGATGTTACCTCAATCTCATCGCCTACATTATAACTGGCTAATTTATCATGTGTATTTTCATCACGAACATTCCCATTTGCATTAGCAGTATAACGGCCTATATATTTACTACACTGAACAATTTTCACTAAGTGGTTATTTTTCACGAGGTTTGAATCAGAAAAATTTTCCAAAATTCTACCATACATAAAACCAGATCTTCGCTTCTCATTATTCTCCTTATGTAAAATATCATTAGCAACCGATCGATTTTTATTTTCTTTTGATTTATCTACTTGTAAATACATATATTAAACCTTTTTTAATTTTATTTAGGGATGTTATAGGCTTGCCATATTGCCTATAACAATCGGGCTAAAAAGCGTTTTAATGATTTTTAGGTTTTGTTATGGGATTTTTCCTTTCATTCAAAATAGCTATGATAAATAGTTGTATTAAAATGTAGAACCTTCTATATATCTCCTAATTCTTGCGCATATTGTTGGTAGATCAATTCTTTTTCACGTTCTTCAGGTGTTAATCCCTTCAAATCATCAGCTTTGGCAATACATTCAATTTCTGACATAGCTTCTTCTTCATTGTCAGATTCAATCAATGACTCGATATACTCTGAATCACCATGGGACTTACCATAGCCATATTCTTTTATTGCTGCATTCTCAGAGCTAAGCCGCGGAGCTCGTTCATCAAATTTAGCTTCATTACCGAAAAATTTAGCCTCTTCTCCGCTAAAATCAATTGTGACATTTGTATGGTACGTTGCAAACATTGTTGCACCACTTTTAGCAAGTACTGTCCGGATATTTACAAATAGCTCTTCACTCTCTGAAGGACTTCTTGCCAACAATATTTTATTTTTAGTTTCACTTCCGCCATCGAACGCCGTCCAATCAATTTCTTCTCCAACAGCTTCTTTTAAGGTGTATAGAATTTTATTTACCTCAGCCTGCACTAATTCGATATCTCCAGCCAGATGACTGCTAACATGCGCAAGAAAGTAGGCAACGTTACCTTTATTTTCGCATTCAATCATTACTGCCACACATCCATTTAATCCATGAGTGCCTATAAGTTCTATCGGACCACCTTTCAAGAAAGCCGCACCTTCATCAATTGCTACGTCATATGTCTTCTTATTTTCATAAGGCTTTGTATTCACAATTAAGTTAGTTTCTTTTGTAGCAGCTTTACCTGCATCAATCTCAAGTTGTTCTTGCGTCTTTTCTATCTTTTCGTCGATAGCAGCAAGATTGTTTTCCAGATCATAAATCTTATCAGTGTCTTTAACGCATGCATTTACATCGCCCATACTAATTTTTTTTCCAATGCAAAAACTAAAAGCATTGCTCCCCCAAAGTTCTTTAGGGGTGTGGTAATCAACTCCTTCAAATCGCACTACTCTTTGCACAATTTCCCCTTTATCTCTTTGAATTTTAATATTTGACAATATTGATTTGGCTTTGGGTTGATGTTTCTGTCTATTGTTATTTTCCATTCCCTGCAACTTTCGTTGTACAATAGCGTCGGGTCTATTATCAACAAACCCAAAATCCTGCTTGCTATTACTTTTTTTCTGAACAACCGAATTAGTAACCAATCTACTTTTATTATCTTTCGGTTTCTCTATCTGTACATACATATCTCAAACCTATTAATTTTCTTTAGTGCATGTTATAGGCTTTCTTTCATTGCCTATAACAACCCACTCAAACCAATAACCCTTTAACACCAATAAACCCAGCTAAAAGGCCATTGCACCCAATGGATCACCCATACCAGAAAAAGCATTCATGGATGAATGGTTAAGCCACCCCATCAATACCCCACCCGCACCGCCGCTTCCCCCAGCGCTGTGGCATGCCCCTCCAGCCGCGGGTCATCATTGACATCCACGCCGTTGACCTGCGTGGTTGGCTGCACCATACCCTTGGCCTGCTGGATAATATGCCCCAGCTCGTGCGGCAGATGATGTTCCTGCCCCGGTGCCAGATAAATGTTCACGCCCTGCGCATACGCGTGGGCATGGACCTGTGCCGGTTTGGGCGAGTGATAAAATACCCGCACCGACTGCAAATTCATCCCGGTGATCTTTTCCATCCCGCGCCTTAAGCGGGCCGGAAGCGGATAGCCGACCGGAGAACACGGCCGCCGTACTGAACCTGACGAAGATGAACTATAGATTGAAGCCTGAGCCATTGTGGACGCTGCCGTTCTGATTACCATAAGTTCAATCTAGAATAAGACAGCGGAAAAAACTCCGACGGACCGATGCTTGTTTCAGCCAAAACCATGCAACAGCCCCCGGATTCAGAACCCGGCTTCAAGTGCATCATTCCGGCTGAAAAATCACCGCAATTCCCCGACTGTTCTGTGCCGGCAGGCAGTATGCTGGATGCCTTCGCTCTTATTTTCAGAAGGAATGATTATGTCTGTACCTGAACAATCCCCGGAAACCAGCAACCCGCAGGGTGCTGGTCCGGCTCTCCCATCGCAGGTTGCAGCGCCTGCTCCCGCAGCGCCGCCCGCAGCACCGGTGATGACGGAACCTTCACCAGTACAAAAAGCCACGATCGATGAAGTCAACGATGGCGTCAGCGATCAAGTCACCGTCACCGCACCGGAGCCACCGGCACCGGTCATCCCGACGCCCCCCGTGCCTCAGCCGGTTTATGTCGCGGGAAAACTGCGGGTGGTGTTTCCCGACAAAGGGTTGGAAAAAGAGTGTGAAGCGGCCGCGCAGGAAATCTCAGCACAAACCAGAAAGACTGTTGCGCCTTATGATTACGGCACCATTTTCGGCTATCAAACCAATGAGGAACAAAACAGTACCGCCTACAGCTCGCGCAAAACCAGGCCCTACCGCTATATTGCCGAGCAAATCAACTGGGTGTTATCAGTCGATGAGCAGGATGTTTATCTGGTCCGGCCAAACAGTGTGGTCGAATTAAATGAATTTATTGATTACCTTGCCACCGTTGAAAACAGTCACGGGCAACTGCCGCATCTGTTGTGTGTCCTGATTGGCGAAGAGCAAGGCATGGCTCAGAGTGATAATCTCAATCAGTCGGTGCTGCCGGTGATCCACTGCCGCCACATGTTTGCTTTTGATGCAGACCCGCAAACCATCAAAGAAAAAATTGACCACACCGATGAAAATACCACCACCACGGCGATTGCGAATCTGCTGGAGTTGATGGAAACCCGGAAAAATCTGGGCAACAGTGATTTTCTCCGGGCCAAAAACTTTCTCACTTTCCGCTATCCCGAAATCTACCAGACACAGACCGATGCTTCCGCCTCGCGGATCAGCAGCAGTCACGCACAAAGCGATGCCGCTTTCCTGCTCAGCATTCAAACGGGCTATGCGCCGTCCACCAGCAATCAAACACTGGTGAATGTCATTTTTAACTATCAGAAAGCCGTCAGCGGACGACTGTTCAGTTATTACGCCTCTGTCGATGTGACCGGGTTGTTTCCCTACCTGAACACACCGCTGACGGATTATATTCCAGCCCAGCCATAAGGAGCCTCTGATGAACCAGTCTCTCTCAGCCTTATCCAGCCTGTCCTTACCCGGCTCTTTTCCCGGTTCAGGCCCATGTTTATCCAAGACATTACGATCAAAAGCATACACGCCGGTACAGGCATCTCCCGCCACCGGCAGCCTCTCCCGCATGGTTCAGGGAATGGCTCCGCAAACCGCTCAGCGACAGGCAGATGATTTCTCATTTGGCCTTAATGCGTTAGAAAATGATGTCTGTGTACTGGGCCGGATTTCCGCCCGCTGGCCGGATACACAAATTGAACGGGAGTTTCGTTGCGCCGCTCAGGTCATTCAACAATATCCGCATGATATTATGGATTATGTCAAAGGGTTTGCGCCGTTCTGGCCGGTGCCTGTCCCGACAACGCCGCCGCCGATGACCGCAGAACAGGCAAAAGATGACATGCTATCAGTGATCAATACCGTGCTCTCTTCCCGGTATTTCCGCTATCTGGCGCGTGAACTGATATGGTTGCTGGAAGATGAATACGGGAATGAAATCTATCAGCTGATCCCGAGTGAATATAATATGCAGCAGCTGATTAACGCACTGGATGAAACACAAACGCCCCCTTCACCGGACCAGGGCGGTTTTAATCCGCCACCGCAATCCGGCACCAACGTCAATGATTCAACTTCAACAATCAATACACTGGTGGTGGGTTCAGTCACGCCCGGCACCGGAGAATTAAGCCAGCTTCATATTGATAAATTTCGTCAGGTGGACCCGGCCACCATCGCCGATCAGGTCGGCTATTTCCATCAGCATAATCAACAGGCCACGATGGCCCAGCTGATCAAAAGCTATCTGCTGCTGGCTAAAAATGCCGGTATGACCGATGAAGCACGCGCCCTCAACTACCTGCTCTGTTATGACACCGGTTTTTACAGCAAAGTCTATGAACAGCGCCAGCAATCACAGCGTCAGGCCGTGCATCTGATCGGCATTGACGCCCGGCTGTACTACGCCGGGGAACGCACGCTGGTCTGTGTGATTTTTAATTATCAGGACCAGAAAACCAGTGTGATTGAGCCCTGGTCTTCCACCATTGATGTCACGGATGAATATCCGTTTATGGTAAGTGAATTCGAACCGTATATTCATGTGCTTTAAACCGCGGTTGCTGTCACTTCAACATGCAGTGACTCCCTTCACAGGCCGGTCTTTTCCGGTCTTTTTTTTGCCGCTCACATCAACCGGACCGGTTTCGCTGATTTCCCTGTATGTCGCTGAAATTCCCCCAATCCCTGCCCGCCTGAAGCGCTTACGATCAATAATCTGTCCGACACCATACGAGAATCATCATGCGTCATGATCAATCTTATCTGAATAGTTTTACCGGCAATGAGGTCAGAACTGATTATCAGAATCTGTTTCCTTATTTCCATCAGGGAGAAGTTCCGGATGTCCCGCCATCGGTGGTGAACAATGTCTTCATCACGATCCCGGCGGCACTGACCAGCACGACAACGTTCACGGATTTGTCTAAAGCCAGACAGGCAGGCAACCGGCGTGACATCGAAAAGTGGGCCGCTGAGTTTATTTCCCAACCCGCAAAACCGGGCGACTTGACCGGTTATATTGGATCTGCGGCACAGCTGCCAGCCTGGTCTGAACCGTTAATGAACTTCCCGCTGGATCACCCATCGAACGATCAGGCAGAAGCACTGGGTCATATCGTAAATGTCGATCAGCAAAAAGTCACACAGGCAGAACTGAACCAGCTGACTCAGTCCCTCTGGTGGAGCGTGCTGGCACTGGTGATTCAGATTGACTACCAATATGCATGGCTGGATCAGTTGTTGTCACTGCTGCGCAAGATTCATATCGGGCTGCGCTATAATCAGGCCGCACAAAAAAGTAAACCGGTGAATGATACGCTGCTGGCACTCTGGTGGCAGGCCAGTGTGCTGCTGCCTGATGCGATTTTTCCGCTTCCGGCTCAGAGTGATGCAGAGAAAAGTCAGACGTCACAACCACCAGCGACAACCACAACTTTCCCCCCGGATACACCCGCTACCTCGCCACAGGGGAGCGCCCGCTATTACGCACTGGGGATACTGAATCTGTTCCGCTATCGTCTGGCGGGCTATGAAGTGGGCGAACTGCAAAAGGTCGAAACCATTTTGCCCGGAGAAACAAGAACCCAGGTCTGCAGAGAAGTCACCCACACCCACCAGCACGATCACTATCAGGACACAGACAGTAAAGGACATGACACCAGCCAGCATCGGCTGGATCAGGATCTCGGCACTTATGTTCAGCAGGTGATGGCAAAAAAACAGCAGGAAACCGCCTTTAATCAGTACAAGACGGGCTATAACCCCGGCAATGAATCCGATACTTCCGGCGGATGGACGATCACCGACACCCCGCTAAGCACAGGCGTGGATAAACATGAAGATTTTATTCAGCAGGTGCTGGCCGAAAGTAAAGCCAGTGCGGTGAAAGATGTCAATCAGCGCCGGGAGCAGCAATCAATTATTCAGCGCGAGCTGACCTCAACCCACGAGTTTTCCAATCAGACTCCGAACAGAATCAATGGCTTTTATTTCTGGCTGAACAAACGCTATAAAGTCAGCGCCTCATCTTCTGACAACCGGCTGCTGATTGAAATCATCTGCCCGATTGAAAGTGCCGATCTGGGTGACTTTGCCGGCCTGAAAGATTTACTCAATCTGCAGGCACCCAAAACGCTGGCGAAATCCGGCGTCAGCGACTTTCGCGAGATCACACCGGAGATCACCAGTAGCCAGACCGGTGGTCAGCGGTCAGAAACAACGGCACAGACGAAAAAAACGCCGCAATGTCCGGACTATTTATCGCTGGCCGCTCAGTTTGATGTCTCAGACCTCCCGCCGCCACCGGCACCAACCTGTGTCCGCTCACTGAGTCAGACCAGTGATAAAAGTGCAACCACCCTGATGATGCCGGTGCCGGAGGGCTATCAGGCCACAAAAATCACGGTCTGCCTGTCAGCGGCTGAAGGTTATCAGTACCAAATCAATGTGGCCGGTCAGGTTCAAAAATCAGCCTCAGGCAACTGTACGTTCCCGGCTAAATCAGGTTCAACAACGCTCCCCCTGAGTGATGAGATCCCGGTCTCCATTCTGGCAACGCCACCAGCAGCCACCGGTGAGACCACGCTGTCTGCCCCGGTGCAATATACGATACAGATCTGCGCCGAATACAACTGTCAGCCGCAAGTATTTTCCCGCTGGCAATTTGAGGTTTGGCAGGCACTGCAGTCCGGTTATCAAACCCAGCTTGAGGATTACCTGAAGCGCCGGAAAGAAGCCGAAACGTTACTGAAACAATCAGCAACCCCCATGACCCGTGCGCTGATGAAAAACTATGTCATCCATCAGGGGATGATGGCGTTATATCATCAGGCGATGGAAAAAATCGGCGATGATATGTCTTACCCGCACGAGCCCATGCCTTTCGAGCAGTATGCCAGCAGCGTGCTGGACTGGGAAAACCTCTGTATTGTCTTATACAGGGGTTCACTCAAAGATGATAGTTCACCAGAAAATGACCGTTCAGCGAAAAATGACAGCGCATCCGCCAGTGTGGACCCGTTCAAAGCAACGACTGAACTGTTGGCGGCCTTAGATGCACCGGTCTATTTAAAAGACTTCCTGACCGCCACACAGGCCCGGCTCTATGTGCCGGTGGAGAAGAACTGTGTGATGCGGTTTTTATACTTCCTCGATACCGGGAAAATCTGGCATGGCGAAGAACAATACACCCCGGTCAACCGCCAGTCAGAAGCCATCGCAGCCGACTATAAGCGCTTTAGCATCAACCGTTCTGAGCAGGACGACCGGGATCATGACTGGCACATCACCCTGCCCACGACCATGGCCGTATTAGGTGATGATCATGGACGCGACTTAGAGGATTATTTAGACCATGACCGATAAACATGAAAGCGGGATTGTGGTTTCATTTCCGCCGGCAGAAACCGCCCCTTCCAGCCCCATCGGTGCCGTGATTGCTTATGCCGGCGTCGTGGAAACGGCTCCCGCAGAAGCCCCTCAGCCATTTGACTGGCTGCTGTGCAACGGCGCGGCCGTCAACATCTCGGTTTATCCAAAGCTGTTTGCCGCGCTAAGTAACCGCTACGGCGGAGATGGCAAGACCAAATTTGCCGTACCGGATTATCAGGGGACGTTTCTCAGAGGCGTGGATGACGGCAGCCATTTTCCCGGCAGTACGGAAAATCGAACCGCGCCAGAACATGGCAGCAAGAATCAGGTCGGTTCCCGTCAGGATTATGCACTCATCGAGCATGAGCATCAGTATCAGCATAAAGGCTCAGGGGTCAACACCCCTTCAGATCCACCGATGGGCGAAGCCATTTCTGCTGTGGATGAAGACTTCACCACCACTGAAATAAGCCAGCCGCAAGGTAAATATATCAGCACAACGGAAGTCCGCCCGGTCAATACGTTTGTGTACTGGCTGATTAAGGCTCGTTAATCCTGTAAGGGCGCACCAGGGTTGTTCTGGTGTGCCTGTCCGGATTATTCATTAGTTGCAGCTAAAGCCTGGGTCTCACATTACCCGAAACTTGTCGTTGAGATGGAGATATTGTCCATACAAACCATTCAACGAATCCCACTCACTCAGGAGAAAAATCCCGGATGGATTTTTCAGGTTTTTTGAGCCATGGAAGGCGAATAAAACCGCTCCGGACAGCGACCACCAAAAGGATTTTCTGGATACGCTTTCATCCCTGAAAGAGTATCTGGGGCGCGAGCATCAAAAGCCCGCTGAAACCGGCTCACCCAATAGCGCACCAAACCATCCCACGCCAGCAAAGGCATCCACAAAAGATGTGCCAGCGATAAGATCGCGAAACAAAAAATAGCAGGGACAGACGCGAGAAATAACTCGAGAAATAACTGGGAACGATGCCCTTAAAGGAAACTAAATTTAGCACTTATAGGGTAATGATCAGAAATATCCATCAATCTTGGCTCTTTAGTATCCGAATACAGATAGTTTTTATCTACCTTCAAGTCATCAATCACCACATTAGCCGCCGCCTGATTTATAAAAATATAATCTAACCTTTGTTGTACGTTATAATCTTTAGGCTCAAAAATAGGTATCAGTTTATTTTTATAACCATTATATGTAAAACCATGATTAATTTTAGCTTGTTTATATAATGTCCTATATGCATCAACGAAACCCTGAACCCCAAAATTTTTTTTGAGTGTCCTATATTCATCTGTTTCAGCACCTTTATGATATTCACCAATAACATTAAAGTCTCCAGTTACAAAAACTGGAATAGAAAGGTTAATATCTCTTATCGAGTTATATATTTGTTGGAAATTATTTTTCCTAGCTTGAATTTCGTCAGAATTATTACCTGACTGTGTATGAGTTGTTAGTATATATATTAAATCATTAGGACCATATTTCAATTTAGCCTCAATGAATCCTTTTTGACTCCACCTGTCTGAACTAACAAGATCTTCGAACTGAGTAAATGAGCTATCAATAACTTCATGCTTACTCAATAATAATAAACCTGCCCCTAACTTAAGTGGATTATTCTTTTTTTTTGGATAATATGAATAAGGGAATTTTCCACATAACTCTTTTATTAATTTTTCTTTACTAGAGTCCGCCCATACTTCACAAAGAGTGATGACATCAGATTTTGATTTGCGTAATTGTTTAATCAACATCTCTAGCCTAGTCTCATCTTCATATTCAGGCGCTGCACCAAGAGCAGTCCCTAAAAAAAGGTGTGTATTATACGTTGTGATTTTTAATGAGCTCATCATATATTTACCTTTATATTTTAAATACTGTATGTTGCTTCAATATATAAGCAACATACAGTTATTTTTAAATCTGCGACTAGTCAGTAATAATAAATATACCACTTAAAGGATGACCGCTTGATGGATACTGCCCTTCTTCATTATCAGGTATTGAGTCTAAATATCCGGCTTTATTCGACCCATAAAAATTAATAGTCAAGTCCGTACCACCGTTATCAAAAGACAATTCATTAGAAGAGTCACCATATGGACAGTCGTAATTAAACTGAATAACGCCTTCACCAACATCATACTTTGTCAATCCAGTAGAGCCGTGAGGTCCAGTAGTATCCTTAAGTCGAAATTGAGTTTTATCTTTTAATTTTAAATTAGTTTTTGGCCGTGAATCATATTCGCCCCAACTACATTCACTTTTACCATTTTTAAATTCGATGCTTGAATTATTAATAATAGTAATATAACAAGAAAAATTCGACATATTTACCCTCCTATTAGGCTCAACAGTTTTTTATGTTCTAGATAACTGAACGATACAAATTTAAACACAAATAACAAAAAAAAATATTACACTCTATTACATCAGGGTGGGATCGCACCCCAGTGCAAGATCGTGAACATATCTTAACCAATTTAATTGATCGATTTGACGATCATATTTACCTGTGATCATATACGCTCTTTTCAAGCAAAGAGAGCTTCCTAAATGTATATCGACGAGTTTAAAGCGTACTTTCACGCAGTGACAGATGACCGCCAGTCAGCAAAGGTAACCTATTGCTTATTTGAAGTACTATTTGGCTCTTGGTGTGCTGTCATCGCAGGCGCGAAAGGATGGTTTGATATACGCGAATACATTCTTGGCCACCATGAGTGGTTTAAGCGTCATAGTATGTTTATTCAAGGTATTCCTGCCGATGATACGATAGCCCGTATTATCTCCAGAATGAAGCCAGAGCCATTTTACGCCTGTTTTATCAACTGAATGTCTGCGGTGCACGCTTTAACTGACGGTCAGATCGTTGCCATAGATGGCAAGACGCTATGCGGCTCATACAACCGGGATGATCGGGATTTTGACCTGCGGCTCAACAGTTGTGTTCTTTGGCATCATGAACTCCTTTTTCACCCTGATTTGTATGTTATCTCAAAAGCGGGTGGTTCAATAGCAGGTTGACACACAGGGATCCCGGAAAAGGTGTCCGGTTTAAAACGGAACAAGTGTCCGGATTACTCCTGAATCGGTGGCTGGATTGCTCCGGAATATGCAATACGCCCATAATCTTACATGCCTTGGACACATTGCCTAATTCTTCCGCCAGATTTAATAAACCCGCTTTGTGTTTGATAATGGGATTGTTAGTATGAAGCATGAGAGTTACCTCTTTTTTGTTTGATTAAAGATTCAGCACCTTTATCAAAACGGGTAACTCTCAATTTTTCAAGAAGATGTGTCAGATTAAGTCGTGACTAATTCATTTCATCTTGTATCAGCTACTTTGACTTCAAAATTAAATACTGTCTGATATATGTATCCAATAGTTTGTTTAGCTCATTATTGGCGGCATCATGCTTCTGAGGACTCCTTAACTTAGATAAATGCTTAGTTAAAAAGTTCGCAGATAATTTAATTACAATTTTCTTACCTTGATTAAAATATAGCTCTTGAGCCCAATCTAGCTCTTTACCTCTTTCTAAATTATTGTTATCAGATCGACTAACAAAAAAACCAACTCTTCCATGATCATTTGCTAGATATGTATTCATCTGTCGGTATTCATCTGCATTTATATCGACGAAGTTCTTTACTTCAAAAACAATTTGTCTAGAGTCATAGTCCCTTAAAATTCTATCCCAAACTGGCGTAGATGCCATATTTGTTGCGACTATATCCCTTTGTTGCCTACCATTTTTATTTGGGTGAATTTCTACGTTGGAAAGAGAGCCAGCAAAAATTAATTTTATTGCTCTATGACACCAATCCTCAAAATCATGGCAGCCTTTTCGACCAATTTCGATACATTTTATTTCCTCAATTAATTGGCCTATTCTCGTTGCTCTTTGTTCTTCACTAATTGAGCTTATTTCAATATCATACTCATCATATATCTCTTCTGCCATGTGCTTTTCTAGTGCTTGCTCATGAATATTTAACGCTAGCCAATAACAAGGGTGAATCAAAAATGTTGTATCGTCAGTGATTTCCTTAGTTGGATCTCTCCCGTCATGGCAAAAAATATATGATGTGCTTTTAGTATCTTTTACGCCTAAAAAACCAATGCCATATAGTCTTTGAAGAACTTGAACTGGATTTTCCATGATAATAACATCACGTTGCAAAGAAAGCTCATAGTCGTCTTTTGCTAAAATTGGAAGTACGATTTGACGTGCTTTACTTATGGTAATCTCAGCAGGCATTGTGGAGAATGCAGTTGTAAACAATCGAAGCGCTGGAAAAATACTCTCATACTCTTTCTGTAAATCATAAAGCCTATTATCTGAAATGGACTTGGCAGAGAGGTCTATATCTTCCATGATAATTTCTTCACGATCTTGAGAGTTAGCATTTAAAAATGCGTTATTCAACAATACTAATATATCTCGAGGCCTATATAGCGTTAATCGTAAAGCTAACCGAAACCCTTCTCGACCCTTCATTTCTCTTGCAGTGAACCTACTCCATAGTTTTGTATTATTCTCTAACGTTGAATTTTTCGCTACTCGTATACGATTACATACCATGTTAAAGAGGCCATATTCATCCCAATGAAGCCTCAAAATTTGCCCTTCAATATTTCGAGTAAAGTCTGGGTCTTTCACTGCTATTGAGCGATACATGTTATCTCGTAAAAATACTATTCCTCTTATATGCTTGTGAAAGGTAGTATTGATATCAATATTTGACTGAACGAATCCGTTGACAATAGCAATACCTAGAGGGTCTGGCGTATAACCTTCATCTAGCCTATCAATTAATACTATTACTTCATATTTTGAGTCTTTTATAACATTAAGAATCTCTCGTTCAATTAAGTCTAACTTGAGTTTGAATGCTAGATCTGCAATGTTTTCCTCTGGAGATAGTTCTTTATCTACCACCTTTCTTAGATTTAGCCTTAACTTTAATGCAATATTTTGGTCTGGGCTTCCCCATTCTTTGATAAATTGATTTAAGTTTGACCTTTCTATAATCTTTCTTAGGCGAAAGTGACTATTTAATTTTGACGTTATCTCCATTAATAGAGCATACCGCCAAGCTATTTTTGCCGCTGCTCTAATGTGAATAAAGTTGTCACCAAAAGTATCAAATAGGCCTCTAAGTCCAATAATTTGATCTTCCTTGGGGGCTAAGCTAATAACAAATTTGTTTTTTTGCTTATGCCAGTGAGCATTAATTTTATGTACTAAAGCGCTTTTACCAGTGCCACGACGACCGACTACGATACACCTGTCGTTAGACTCTAGCAGTGACTTGTAGTCTGGTGTCTCAAAAAATGCTTGGTCAAGCATGCTCCCATCGTTCTCTGCCCGAATATCACCTAATATATTGCTCTTCATATAAAGTTATTTTTTGAGTTTTTATCAATAAAAGACAAATATGCCACGAGTTTTTATTCATGACTTTCATACACATCACAACTTTATGAACTCACGTGGGTAAAGGCCAAAAATGCAAGTTTTTCCAAAAACTGCGACGAAGTCGCTACTGCTAAGACGTTTGTATCGCCAACGATGGTTTGATGAATTTCAATGCGTTTATGTCAATGATGCTTATATTCAGTATGTATTCCCACGGAGGACCGTGGGAACAAGGGTTAACCAGACTATTCAACGAATCCCACTCACTCAGGAGAAAAATCCCGGATGGATTTTTCAGGTTTTTTGAGCCATGGAGGGCGAATAAAACCGCTCCGGCCAGCGACCACCAAAAGGATTTTCTGGATACGCTTTCATCCCTGAAAGAGTATCTGGGGCGCGAGCACCAAAAGCCCGCTGAAACCGGCTCACTCAATAGCGCACCAAACCATCCCACGCCAGCAAAGGCATCCACAAAAGATGCGCCAGCGATAAATCCAGCAGGAACAGACACAAAAAAATCGCCGGCATCCGGCGATTTTTCTCAATAAAGCTCCGACCTGAGCGACTACAAATTATCCGTCATCCTGTTCCGCTTCCTGCTCCCCGGCCTCCGGGATTTCGGCAGACTGACCGGCAGAACCGAACATACTGTTCAGGGCTTCTCTCTGCTCCGACTGCATATTCATTAATTCAGCCAGATGCGCTTCCTGTGTCGCCCGCATCTCAACTAATTGTTCGTGTAATGTATTGATTTGCTCATACAGTGAAGACTGAAATGCTTCAAAGTCAATCTCCGGCAGTTTCAAACCGGAAAGCCGGGAAGCACTGCGGGGTGTATAACGATCGGATTCATCGTGTGAATCCGTCCGCGTGTTCCGGTCATGCCGGTCGTCAGAATGTTCACCGGCCTGAGATGAGTCATTGGTTTGATAAGTGGGTTCGGCTGTCATAACAATTCCTTTTCCTTTGCTGACATCAGTATGCTGTCAGATCATCAGAGAACTCAGACTGACCAACACCAGAGAAAGCATCAGCCCAAGTCCCAACAATGTATGCGCTGGCAGGGGTTTGGCGGTAGTTTCAGGTGAAGCTACAGCCACTGTCTCTTTTTTTTCTTACACACATTCTGTTTGTTTTCGCCTTCCTGCGCTCCTGGTTTGTCGCTCTCTTCATCGTCAGTTTTTTTTACCGCGACTTTCGCCTGTGCCTGAAGAATCCGCGCACAGGCACTGGTGACCGCACTGGAAGACGCCATTTGTGCATTTTGCTGAGAGACGATGGCATTTTGCATCCCTCTGGAAAGCGTATCGGCGAAAATCGTATCAACCATATCCAGGGAGTAGTTTTCCGGGGCGTATTGTCTTTCCGGCAAACAGTCATCTTCACCTTGTGTGTCATTTCTCATGATTATTCTCCAAAAAATTATTTCTCAGGTGTCTCCGGTTTGTTCTTCAAAGCATCAATTGCAGCCTGTCTCTGCTCCGGCGTGGCATTTTTTATCGTATCACCCAGATGATCTGCCTCTTTTTTTGGGGCTGTATTTTCCGGACCCCTGTTGATCTGGCTGCCCTGCCGGGCCTGATTCACCTGGGTATATAAATCGATGAAGTTATTTTTTGATGCCTGCGCCTGATGATTGATCGTATCTAATGCTTTGAGGTACTGCGCATCTCCGGTTTCAATAAAGTTCGCCAGTGCAACCCCGCTGGCCGTCGTCAACAGGGTATTCATATCACGATAAGAATTGGCTGCATCCTGCACAGCCAGAGCGCCGGACTGCGCCAGTGACTTATCAGCAATATTAGCAGTTTGCTCCCTGTCTTTTTTGATATCACCCTGACCGGGATCTGGTGAATTATCCTGTCCTGCTCCCATGAACAGACTCCTCTTTACCTGACTGAAAAAGAAGTTCAGAGGGCTCTCCCTCTGAACTCTGTATCATGATTACCGGCCAGCAATAATGTTACCGGAAACCTTACCTGTAACAGCTTCACCAGTGTTCATCAATGCATTGATGCCCTGTACCGTTGCAGTTTGCCACATCACATTCGCCTGTTGCTGACCTGTGGTCAGGTTTTGTGCCGCAATGCCCAGCGCCTGACTGGTACTCATCATCAGGTTGCCCATTGCGGTTGCGGGTACATCACCAAGAACTTTGGTATTCACTTGCGTTACAGAATCTGTAATCGCGCCATTCACTGTGTCTGGCATAATTTTGTCCTTATTAACAGATAGTTACTATAAACTGTTCGTTCCTGTAAACCGATCGTTTCTATAAACCGATCGTTTCTATAAACCGATCGTTACAGTTGCCGGAAAAACCGGGTTAACGGCCCGTGATGATTTCTTCGGTGACTGCCCCTGTCACAGCTTCACCGGTACTCATCAGTGCATTAATTCCCTGCACGGTGGCGGCCTGCCACATGATATTGGCCTGTTGCTGAGCCGTGACCAGATTCTGAGCTGCAACGCTCATCGACTGGCTGGTACTCATCATCAGATTACCCATGGCGGTCGCCGGTACACTTCCCAGCACTTCCGTATTTGCTTGTGTCACTGAGTCTGTAATCGCAGAATTGACTAAATCTGGCATGATTTTGGTCCTTATTGATTCATATTAGTGACGGGAAGTTCCGGTTAACGGCCTGTGATAATGTTATCAGTGACTTTACCTGTAACGGCTTCACCGGTATTCATCAGTGCATTAATTCCCTGAACTGTTGCAGCCTGCCACATCACATTAGCCTGTTGCTGTCCCATCGTTAAGTTCTGAGCGGCCACACCTAATGCCTGGCTGGTGCTCATCATTAAGTTGCCCATTGCAGTTGCAGGCACATCACCCAGAACTTTGGTATTCGCCTGAGTTACGGAGTCTGTAATCGCTTCATTCACATAATTTGGCATGATAATTTTCCTTATTGATTAGTATGATTTATGAGACAAGTAAGCCTTAGCGGCGGGTAATAATTTGTTGAGTGACTTTTCCTGTCACCGCTTCACCCGTATTCATTAATGCATTGATTCCCTGCACAGTCGCAGCCTGATACATCACATTGGCTTGTTGCTGACCTGTGACCAGGTTCTGAGCGGCTACACTGAGCGACTGGCTGGTAGGCATCATCAGATTTCCCATCGCTGTCGCAGGTGTATCACCCAAAACTTTTGTATTCACCTGAGTGACAGAATCTGTAATTGAACCATCTACTGTACTTGGCATAGTTTTCTCCTGTATAGAAGTGATTAAGCTATCGCTAGCTTATTAATGTATGACGTGGTTTCACGTCATGATGGATAAAGTGATTTACCCAATTTCTGTATCTGATGGCGATTGAGTCAGATGTCCGGCAGCTCTGACGGCATTCATCCAACAATGCGTATTCTTTTCTCTCTGCTGTATAGCACTCTTGCCTTTCAGCGAAATCCCCTGCTCAGGCATGGCGGTTCGCTTCAGGTGCGTTCTGAGGTTTATTATTGGCGAAAAGCGGCAGACTCTCTCCGCGAAATCACGGAGGTTTTCCGGCAAATCAATGCAACTTAGTGAATAAATAGAATCTGATATCCCAAACAAGCTGAAGAAGCATATTTCAGATGAATCAGGGAAATTGTTTGGGGATACAAAACCAAAGAAGAGAAAACAGGAAGAATGGTGAAACACGGACTAAATGCCGGGAGTAATCAATCAATAGTGAGTGATCATGCCTCCCCTGGAAAGGAGAGGCCGGAAAGAGGAAGAAAAAGAGGATTGCCGGTTCAATGGCAATTTAAATAACAATCAATAGTGATACACAGAAACGGTGCTCCCCTGATAATCAATCAGTTCTGCCCCGCCGTCCTGATTATTCCAGATAGCACGATGGCTGTTAAAACTATATTCATTTTCCTCCAGCCTGGCTTTACCAGTAAAAATCTTCAGTGAAACACCGGGCCGAAGCACACTTTTTTCCGGAAAAGTAAAACTTGTATCATTGCGGACAGACGTGACCTGCCAGCCACTCAGATCCACAATATGGTCAGAGGTATTGGTCATTTCAACAAACTCATCGCCTTCACCCCGGCCATCATGCCCATCCGCGTTGATATAGCTAATGATCACATCTGAGTGGGCAGCAAGGCCGTAAGCCCAGTGACAAACCACCTCACCGTGATGATTTTTCAGAGTCGCCAGATCCCCGCGGTTATTCCAGATCGGATGATTAAACTGAAAACTATGGGAGTGCGCCCCGGAGGTATGAACAATAAACTGCCGGTGTGGATGCAGCAGTGAATGTTCCGGAAAGGTATACAGCTGATGCGGCGAACCGGCTTCAATGGTCCAGCCGGACAGGTCAGCAATCAACGCTCCCCGGTTTTTGATGGTAATGGTTTCATCAAGCTGATCGGTCTCTCCTTTAAACTGAAGGTGAGAAATCTCAATCTGATGTCTGAGTTGTAACTGATTCAGCTCATCCCAGACCTGATCGACAGCCTTTACAGAAGGCAAATCATTTCCGGGAAGTTGATCAATTATTTTCTGCATATCCTGACGGATCTGACAATGAATCACTGACACGGTGTGCTCCTTTTTTCCGGACCATAATCGGTTTTTTTGAGGTTGTGTTTGGGTAAACACATGTACCGCTATACTAAGCAAAATCCGGCGGAATTTAACGGCGAAACCACCGGACTTTGCGGTGAAACAGAGGATAAATCAGACTCATTGCACCCTCATCTCACCCGCCCGGCTACGCCTGCAAACCATGTGCGCTGTAACATCGCCTCAGCCTGCATAAAGTGATAATTCCTGATAAAAAATTCATTCATTTTCCGAAAAAAAACAACAGCAAACCCGGTCACATTCTGTAGCAGCAGGACATTTTTAGGATGGTGTTTACAACCAACAATTAAATGGACAAATCACGTGAACTATCAACTCATCAACAGGCTATTACCGGTCAGAAACATTCTGGCAAAACGCCGTATCCCAATAATGATACCGCTGATTCTGGCCGGGCTGCTGAGCGCCTGTCACGGGGCAGATACTGACACTGCTGCCACAACCGGCAATCACAACACCGAACGTGTGTACTACAAAGCGGATAACGATGACTATGAACAGGCCAGTTTATATGTCTGGAATGATCAACATTGCCATGCATACGCGGCCACCAATCCGGATGCGGCGGACTGGTCAAAAGGCCTGTCGCCGGACGGCACTGACCCGCATTACGGTGTTTACTGGGATCTGGCAGTCATTGACGATGCCACTCAGTGTGTCAATTTTATTCCGCGGATTGGCGGGGAAAAACCGTTGGGTGACTTCGATGCCACCCTTGATTTCACCCAAACGGATGATCACAACGCGGTGTACACCCGTCAGGGCGTTGCTGCGGTTTATCCTGAGCTGATTCCCGGTGGCGCTGTCCCGGAGAATACCGCGCGTATTTATCTCAACAGTACTGACAATGACATCAATCATTTCACACTTCATCTCTGGAATGACGCAAATTGTACTAATTTTAATGGAAGTGATACGACATGGCCGGGAATTGCGCCCACCGGATACAGTGAGACTTACGGTGCCTACTGGGATATTCCCGTGCTTTCTGCCGAAAAAACGGGTGGAACCGGTCACTGTATCAATCTCATTCCTAATAATAAAACCAGTGGCAACTATCAGACGGCTGACCTGAAATTTGAACCGGATAAAACCACAGCCATCGGACTGATTGGCTTTATTTTTAAAGGAACAGACAAAGTGTATTATCAGGCGCTCTCACATCACCCCGAAGCTCAGGTTGAACTCAGCGGTGCCAGTGCGATTTTTGCAGATGCGCACACCCTGCTGATTAACCGGACAGACGCAACAAAAGTCACGCTGTATTACTCAGAAACCGGTGAACTGAGTTATGACAGCCACAGCAAAACGATTTCCGGCGCAACCGGAAGCATTTCCTCAACCCGCCCCGGCGACACCAGCTGGCAAACCGCCAAGCCCCATCTGAAGGATGACTTCACCGGGTTCAGTTTTGACTTTGCAGCCAATGGCGTGTCGCTGAAAACCCTGCTCAAAGATCAGTTACTGGTGACCGCCAGTGATGCCAGCGGCGTCATTCTTGCCACCGCGGTTCAGCCCGCCAGTGCGCTGGATGATCTTTATGCACAAACGGCCAGCAGGCTTGAATACGGCGCGGTTGTCAATGAAGACGGCACGACCACGTTTCGTTTATGGGCACCGACAGCACAGAAGGTCCAACTGATTCCTTACACGGCAGATAAGCAGGCGCAGGCAGCCATGGCGATGAATTTTGACAACGCTTCGGGCAGCTGGGTGGCAGAACAAACCACACTGGCAGCCGGTGATTATTACCGCTACCGGGTCAAAGTCTATCATCCGGCAACACAGCAAATTCAGACCTATGAAGTCTCAGACCCGTATTCGCTGAGTCTGTCGATGAATTCACAATACAGTCAGGTGGTGGACTTGTCCGATCCGGCGCTCAAGCCTGCTGGCTGGGATGCACTGACAGCACCGCATTCGCAGGATAACCCGGCCGGGCTGGTGATTTATGAAGCCCATGTCCGGGATTTTTCATCCACCGACAGGTCCACCATCCCGGCATATCGCGGCAAATATCTGGCTTTTACCCAGGCAGACTCGGTGCCGGTCGAACACCTGAAGGCACTGGCAGACGCCGGTGTCACGCATCTGCACCTGCTGCCGGTGTTTGATATCGCCACCATTAATGAAGATCCGACCCGGATTGCGACGATTGATACCCGGTTTTCATTTTTGTGCCAGCTCGATGGCACGATCAACAATGATCCGGATTTCGGTCACTACTGCACCAGCGATGAAACTTTAGCCTCGGTCTTTCAGGCATTAACCGCAAGGGATCATAAAGAAAATGCGGTGGTTCAGCGTCTCAACAGCCATGTCCGGAATATTGATGCCTTTAACTGGGGGTATGATCCGTTCCATTACACCGTCCCGGAAGGCTCTTATGCTACACAAGCCGAAGGTATGGGCCGGATTAAAGAATTCCGGAAAATGGTAATGGCAATCAAACAGGAGATTGGCATGAATGTGATTATGGACGTGGTTTACAATCACACCAATGCCTCCGGTATTGCCGATACATCGGTGCTTGACCGGATTGTTCCCTGGTATTATCAGCGTCTGAATGAGATCACCGGGGCAGTTGAGCAATCAACCTGTTGCTCCAATACCGCGCCGGAAAATAAAATGTTCGGCAAACTGATCGATGACTCCATTTCTGTCTGGGTCAAACAGTACAAGATCGATGCATTCCGCTGGGATTTAATGGGGCATCACCCGCTGGCTCAGATTAAGCAAACGCTGGCCGCCGCCAGAGCGATCAATCCACAGGTTTATTTCTACGGCGAAGGCTGGAACTTCGGCGAAGTCGCCGATGACCGGATGTTCGTACAGGCCACTCAGGCGAATCTCGGCGGTACCGGTATTGGCTCTTTCTCCGACCGGCTGCGTGATGCCGTGCGCGGCGGCGGGCCGTTCGACAGCGATCAGGATCTGCGCCTTAATCAGGGTTTCGGCAATGGTGTGTATGTGCAGGTCAATAATCTCAATACTCAGCTCCCGGCCCTGAAATCCACAGCGCTGCATCTGGCCGATCTGATCCGGCTCGGTATGGCCGGTAATCTCAAAGATTTTGTCTTCACCGACAGTAAAGGAAAAACGGTGAAAGGGTCAGAAGTGGATTACAACGGCCAGCCCGCCGGGTACGCGCAGGATGCGTGGGAAGTGCAGAATTACGTCTCCAAACACGATAATCAAACCCTGTGGGATAACAATCAATATAAGATTGCCTATGACGTCAGTGCCGCAACCCGCACCCGGATGCAGGCCGTCAGCCTCGCTACTGCCATTCTTGGTCAGGGGATACCTTTTATTCATATGGGCAGCGAGTTATTACGTTCCAAATCCATGCAGCGGGACTCTTACGACTCCGGCGACTGGTTCAATAAAGTCGATTTCACCAAAAATGACAGCAACTGGAACAGCGGCCTGCCCCGCGAAGATAAAGACGGCAGTAACTGGTCGATGATTGAAAAAATTCTGCACAATGCCGGCGACAATGCCAAACCGTCGCCGGACAATATCGCCGCGATGGATCGTTATTTCCGCGAGCTGGTTGCCCTGCGCGCTTCTTCCGGGCTGTTCAGTTTAGGCAAGAGCAGCGAGATCAAACACCGGGTCAGATTCTGTAACACCGGTCCGGACCAGATTCCCGGCCTGATTGTCATGGCAATTGATAACAGTGGCAGTTTGCACGACAGCAGCATCGATCCCGACAGAGCCGGTCTTTTGGTGGTGATCAATGCTTCCCCGTCAGCCATCAGCAACTATGCCGGATTTGATGCCACCGGTTATACACTGCATACCATTTCTCAGCTGGCGGGATCTGATTCAATTGCGGTTCACGGACAAAACACTGCCAGGGTTGAAGAAAACCTGCTGTCTGTCCCGGCATGGTCTGTGGCTGTGTTTGAGAAAAGGGGATGACGTGTCAGCTCCGCATGCTTGCGGAGCTGACGACTTTGCCGGATAAACTGCCTCACACAGGAAGGCGTGACGCCAAACATCTCTCTGCAGGTCCGGCAAAAATGAGAACTGTCAGCAAAACCGTGACCAATCGCGAGCTCGGTCAGGGACATATCACTGCCAATATCAAATATGGCCCCCTGTAATTTTTTCCATAGCAGATAACGTCTGAAATTAGTGCCGGTATTAGACTTGAACAAATGTAAAAAACGCCCCTCCGACAGGCATAACAACTTTGACATTGACTGCGAGGAGATTTTTTTTGTTTCAAGTGAGTCAATAAACAGAATTGCTTTTTGAATCCGGACATCCGGATAATACTCATATTCAAAATCTGAGTTTAATATTGCGATGACTGTCGCCACATCTAAATGTCCCGGATGAGACATCGCACGGAAACACAATACAGCAAGTTTTTCTGATTGTTTCCGGCTCAGGCAAACCATATTTCTGTTCTGAATGAAGCAGCTCAAAAGCTGAACACCAGGAAATGTGGGCTCAATAATCAATGTCATGCAATGCATGTTTTCCGTGTACATTTTATGTCTGACACCTGAGTCAACAATCAGGCCAAATGCTTCATAGCGATGTGCACCGGTTTCCATTCTGAGCTTGTTCGCCTGCAGAGAGAGGCTGATTTGAATACCGATATGGCGATGACATTCTGTAGAAACGTTGTAGCTGGTAATAATCATCCAGCCATTATTCATTTTAAAATCAACTACAGTGCGATCCTTCGCTTTGTCTGCCAGCTGCATATGATCTCTTCCATATACCAATACGATTGCGTATAAAGCATATTATCAAACAGATTGTATATATGCACTTCATAAATAAAAATGATAATCAGTATCTAACCAGGCAATACCCGGATAGTCTGAAGAGACCGGGGTCATCATGCTGCCTGGGTTTACCCAAACAGCATGAACCGGGAAGTATTAATCATTTCCCTGCGCAGTAACATACTGACTTAAGGAAGCAATTGTCGGATACTCAAATCCCAGAGTCGGGTCGAGATCCATGCCTAATGCTTCTTCCAGGCCTCCAATCATCTCAACCCGGGTCACAGAATCTAATCCCAGACTGTCAAAAGAAGTATCTACACTGACAGGTAAATTATTCTTCTGAAACATAGGTTCCAGATAATCTTTAAGCCACTGAGTTGGATTTTTTTCTTTCATCTTCGAAATCCTTTATTGAAATCAAACTACATAAAACGTTGAAATTACTTTGTTCATATCTTTTCCGGCACAAAGCCCGCTGCACTTTGCCACTGGATGTCATCGGGAGTGTATTTGCAGGAATCAAGACTAAATCCCGGATCGATACTTCGTATGCCTGAGTTAATGCTGTCACTGACTGATAAATACTTTCAGCCAGTGCCGGACTTTTTAAAGCGGCTTTTTCCACTTCCTGAATCAGGACAATTTCCTGTCCGGTCTGGATGGCGGCAGTTTTATTCTTCCGGAATAAAGGTGAAATATCGGCCAGGCTGCGTTCAATATCCTGAGGAAAAATATTCCGCCCCCGGACAATGATTAAATCCTTGAGCCTTCCTGATATAAACAGCTGATCATCTTGTGTGATTCCTGAGTCTCCTGTCCGTAAAAACGGGCCTTGTCCGCAGGCGGTGTACGCGTGGAAGTCCTGTCGGGTTTTGTCCGGATTATTCCAGTATCCCTGTGCAACACTGTCACCACTCACCCATATTTCACCAATCTGACCTTCAGCCTGAATCTGTTTGGTTTCCGGATGAACAATAACAATCCGATGCCCCGGGGCAACCCGGCCACAACTCACCAAACGCTGCATTTTTTGCCGACTCTCCTGCGACTGGGAGTATTCATCCAGCTGATAAACATCCGAATCAGGGATCTCGCAAATAACCGGCACTTCTTCATCGGTTGATGAAGAGACCATCAGCGTGGTTTCAGCCATACCATAGCAGGGCGTCATTGCTGCCGGGCTGAACCCATAGGGAGCCAGAAACCGGGTAAAAGCATCAATTGTTTCCGCCTGAACAGGCTCCGCTCCGTTTCCGGCCCATTTCCAGTGAGAAAAATCCAGCCCTTGCAGTTTTTCAGGGGAAACTTTATCCACACATAAGTCATAGGCAAAATTCGGGACCGTCGAGAAAGCACAGTGATAATCAGACATCAGTTGAAGCCAGCGGACCGGACGCTGAATAAAAGATAAAGGCGGCATGAAAACATAATGGCCGCCAAGGGCACTTGCATGAAGAATATGACCAATCAATCCCATATCATGAAACTGAGGCAACCATCCACCAATACGGACATGCTCACCGGTTCCAAATGTATCCCGGATAGCAATAATATTCGCCAGTAAGTTGCCATGAGAGACCATGACCCCTTTGGGTGAAGCCGTCGAACCCGAGGTATACTGAATGAATGCTATATCTTCCCTTTTCACTTCCGGGAATAAATCAGCTGAAATACACATGTCTTCTGATTCAAAAGATAACCATTCAACCTCAGGACAATCCAGTTTGGACATCATGCTATCTTTCAGCTCTGCCGTTGTGAGCACGGCACTGGCACCAGCATCACGGATAATATCTCTGAGACGCATCAGATGATGGCTGTTACGTGACAAATTACCGGGAATCGCCACCACCCCTGCATAAAAGCAGCCATATAATGCGTACATAAATTCCAGCCCGGCCGGATATAGCAAAATCGCATTTTTTCCTGCCAGTCCCCGCTTTACCAGTGAATAAGCAATTTTTCGGGCTTGTTCATCCAGAGTCCGGTAATCCGTGACAACCTTTCCCTGCGGTTTACCTCCGGGCAAAAAAGTATAAGCCAGCGCATTCGGATGCGTATTTCTGTAGCCAGTCAGACAGTCCAGAATTGTCGACGCATGATCAATAAACATGGCTCAGCTCCTCATTCTCCTGAGTTTTTGCCGGAGAGATACTCAGTAAAAAACCGACTTCTTTTGCGATTGAATCAACCAAATGTTTCACATCGCTTTCAGTCGTTGCGTATCCAAAACTAATCCGTATTGCCCCATCAATTTGCTGCTCAGGGATACCCATTGCTTTCAAAACATGAGAATGTCTTTTCTCTTTGTTATTACTGCATGCGGACCCGAGGGAAACACAGATACCATGACAAAGGTCCAGTCGGGTGGCTAAAGATTCTCCCCGGATACCGGACAGACTCAGATTTAACGTCCATGGTGCCTGATATTCCGGATTTGATGCGCCGATCACCCTGGCAGATAAACCATGCTGGTGTATCAGTGATAATGCCAACGATCTTAATTCAGCAAATTGTTTGAGTTTTTCATCCCGCCAGGATTCACACTCCTCGACAGCAGCTTTCAATGCGGCGATACCAACCGTATTTTCTGTACCACTTCGCATGCCGTTTTCCTGCCCTCCGCCAGCAAACAGTGGCAACAAACGACAGGATGTCTGGCAATATAGTCCGCCAATCCCCTTAGGTGCATAAAATTTATGCCCTGAAAAAGCGACAGTCTGCGCCCCAAGTTCAGACAAATCCAGCGGGATTTTTCCAACAGCCTGAACCGCATCAACGTGAAAATGGATGCCATGCGCCTGAGCCAGTTTTGCAACCGGCCCGACAGGCTGAATCACACCCGTTTCGTTATTGACCGCCATAAGCGTGATCAAACACGTCTCGCTGATGATCTCATTCTCAACAGAACTGAGCGTAATCCGCCCTTCCGCATCAGGATTAATAAAACTGACCTTGAGACCATGTCTCCGCTCATAACAGCGCAACAATTCAATCATGGAAGGATGCTCTATCGCAGAACAAATCACATGCTGACGACACAGCTGATCCGGCTCGTATTGATCCAGGACACCTCTGACCGCCAGATTGTTACTTTCTGTCCCTCCGGAAGTAAATATGATTTCTTCGGGGGTACAACACAAAAACTGTGCAACTTTTTTCCGGGTTTCAGAGATCAGGGTTTGAACCGGTGAACTCAATGAGTACCGGCTGGAAGGATTACCAAATAACCCGAAAGCCTCTGACACAGCCTGCTGTACGCCCGGAGAAACCGGAGTTGTTGCATTAAAGTCAAAATAACCGTTCATGCCACCTCCATTGATTTCAGTTGCTGAAACAGTTCATTGAGCATATCGAGGCAATGCTGTTGCGACGGTTCAAGCTCACCGAGTAACGCGCTGATAGCGTGTTCCTTTAGTTCCGTCAGGCTGTCAACGGAGCGGCCTTCAACATAACTGCAAAAAGCATTTGCCATTGCCAGTGACGTAGCACACCCCCATGCCCGGAAACGGGCCTGAATAATTTGAGCGTCTTTCCCGGAAGCAGCAAACTTGAGGTCAATATTCACTTTATCACCACAAACCGGATTCCCTAATGCCAGCGTAGTATCCGGATCAGCCAGTTCCCCCTGATGAGTCGGAGAGCTAAAATGTTGAACAAGAATTGAATTAAACATTAGATTTACTCCATGAAATCAAAATCATGCCAAATGACTGTGAACTACTGCGCAACAGGACAGACCGAATCTTCGTCTTCAGCCGCCATTTTTCTTTCAAGGTTCACAGCGCAACATCCAAATTCTTTCGCTTTAGGAGCCCGCATCACATATTGCATCCGCTGAGCATTCCGATGATCAAACGTTTCATCTTTCCGGAGATAAATCATATCTTCTGTCAGCAACATCCCCGGTGTTGCGCGGGAGAGCGGATCAAGAATGACCAGCTGGCCGGTTTCACCATCCGGAACTTCTTTGCTGAGATCATTCGGATCCCGGACAGAAAAGTGGACATACGGCGGAATAATTTTCTGATTAAATTCATTCTCAATCGCAAGCATACTGGCTTCAACCAAACCATACATATCCCGGATATTGGTTGCCGGAACACCTAAATAAGTTTCAACTTCAGCATTAAACTCACGGCGTGAAATCATCTGACCGGTAAATCGTTTCCAGCCTCCCAGCGTAATAATCATGCTGTCTTTATCGAGTTGAAGCGGTTGATTAATCGCTTTCAGGTAACTGGTTAAACGATGAATCAAAAAAGGAGGACCAATCAAATGCCGGGTGAATTTATTTTTCCACTGAGAAAGTTGTTCAATGGAATCTTCAGGTGAAAAGCGCTCGTTTTTCACCATAAAGCGGTGGGTATCCAACAATCCGGTCAGGAAATTAAATGCTTTCACCATCCCCATTTCAGGGATTTCTTCTGTTGAAGGACAAACACATAATCCGGCACCTTTTGAAAGGTTAAACATTTCACGGTACATCGCATAAATACCAATGACAGCATTATCCATGGTTTCGCTGCAACGACGGGCAACACTTGGAATACCACTGGTTCCGGTTGAGCGCATTTCATGTTCAATTTCATTCAAGGGCTTCGTCAGCAATTTATGACTGTCAGCAGATTTAAATGTATGGACAGGAATCACGGGAATTTTAATCAGATCCGAAAAGCTCTGAATATCATCAGGTGTTACTCCTTTTTCATCACATTGACCGCGATAGAATGAATTATTTTCGTAATGAAATGAAAAACTGTCTTTTATCAGTAAAGTTTTGAGTGTTTGTTGCTGATCTGTGCTTAAAGAAAATAACATTCCCAGATCTGAGGCCAGCCATTTTACGGAATCTCCTCCTAATTCTTTCAGCTGGTTATATATATTGACAATATCCATATAAGCTCCTTTTCTTCTTGAAATAAAAGTAAAAAAACTATCTTATTCATCTCAAGGAGCTATCTCTTGAATAAACTGGCTAATTATATACCCAAGCAACCTGAAGATGCATGATTCAGCGTGCAGCCGAAAGGTACAGTTCAAGGAAAGGGAATGCGGGAATCTACCCACCTTTCAAATTATCCTGACGCAGAGCACAAAAAAGGGACGCCGAAGCGTCCCTTTTTCATCAGATTTTTGCGTATTAAGCACGGCGTGCCGGACGGCTGTGTCCACGCTCTCCGCGATAAGAGCCACGATTGTCGCCACCCCGGTTGCGGTCAAAGCGACGTTCGCCACCTTCACGGTTACCACTTTCACGGTGACCACCTTCACGGTTACCACCACCGAAATGACGTCCGTCACGACGGCCACCAGATGAGTTGCCATCACGACGACCACCACCACGTGATTCACGGAAGTCATTGAAATCACAAACAACTGCACCAACATTCTTCTGACGAATGCGCAGCTTGCTCAGCTTACGTGAAACATCTGAAGACATGGTTTTTGGCAGCTGGACAAATGTATGTTGAGGTGCCAGTTTGATTGCACCGATAGAACCTTTGGTTAAACCAAGTTCGTTTGCCAGTGCGCCAACGATATCTTTTACCTGAACGCCCTGCTCACGACCAACCTGCAGCTGGTAAGTTTCCCAGTCACCCTGCGCGAAAGTACGGCCTTTTTTGCCATCTCTGCCACCATTTTCTCTTCTTTCACGGCGACGCACTTTTTCACGCTCGATTTCCGCAATCATCGGATCTTCGCCGATGTAGAATAAAGGACGCTTACCCTGTTGACGTTTCAGTAACATCGCCGCCAGAGTTGCTGCATCGATATCCAGTTTCTCTCTGAGTGTTTCAACCAGAGATTCAAAACGATCCAACACTTTATGTTCTTTTTCGGCATCCAGTTCTTCGCTCAGTTTCACCAGACGCGCTTCTGCGACTTTGTCGCGGTGCGGCAGCTGAATTTCTTCCATTGAAGAACGGGTCACGCGCTCAATCGTCCGCAGCATGCGAATCTGATTGGTACGAACCAGCAGGATCGCTTTGCCTTTTCTTCCGGCACGACCGGTACGGCCAATCCGGTGAATATAAGATTCAACATCGAAAGGAATGTCGTAGTTAAATACATGAGTAATCCGTGGCACATCAAGACCACGCGCTACAACGTCGGTTGCAACCAGAATATCGGTGACGCCTTTTTTGATATGCTCAACCGTGCGCTCACGCAGCGACTGAGGGATATCACCGTGCAGCGCTGTCGCTTTAAAGCCACGGGAAGAGAGCCAGTCCGCCAAACGTTCCGTATCCTGACGGGTACGGACGAATACGATCGACGCATCCGTTTCTTCCGTTTCCAGCAGACGAGCCATCGCTTCATCTTTTTCTACGCCCTTCACCACCCAGAATTGCTGCTCAACTTTTTCAACAGTCTGGTTTGTGCCTGCCACATCAACTTTCGCCGGATCACGCAAAAAGCGCTCAACAATGTTTTTCACCATCGGTGGCATTGTTGCAGAGAACAGAACGCGCTGTGCTGATTCCGGTGCCTGCTCCATAATCCAGGTCACATCGTCAACAAAGCCCATTTTGAGCATTTCGTCCGCTTCATCCAGAACAAAAGTATGACACTCATCTAAATGCAGACGATCGCGGCTGATTAAATCTTTAACCCGGCCCGGCGTACCAACAACAATATGTGCGCCAGTTCTGAGTGCTCTCATTTGATCAACGATAGAAGCACCACCGTAGATTTCAAGCACCTTCAGGCCTTTGATGTTTTTACCCAGATTTTTGATTTCAGCAGCGACCTGAATTGCCAGTTCGCGGGTAGGCGCCATCACGATGGCTTGTGGTTTGTATTGATTCAGATCGAGTTTATTCAGTAAAGGCAAAGAAAACGCCGCGGTTTTACCCGTACCAGTCTGTGCTTTACCCAGTGCATCACGTCCTTCCAGCAGGTAAGGAATGGCTGCAGCCTGAATCGGCGTCGGGGAGACAAAACCCATTCCATCCAGAGCAGAAAGAATTTCGTCAGTTAAAGACAGATCGCGGAATTGAATTTGATTTTCTTGCATGGGGATCCCAGTCAGTAAAATAAATAACACATAGCCCCATACGCTTTACCCATTCTCACCCGGTTAAGGATAGATTCCTTTCTGTAGTTACTTAAGATTTAACTTCGTCTGAAAGCGGCAAGGGACATAAACAGGGTGCGGATTATTCCCTAAACGCATAAAAAAAGCCAGAAAAAATTGAAATTCATCACATATTTTTCGAAATTAAAGCGCCGGATATTCACTGTTTATCATAAAAATGACAAGAATCAATGCTAATTGCCAGTCCCGTATATACCCAAGCAACCTGAAGATGCAGGGTTCAGGTTGTTTGGGTATAAAACGCGTCTCTCCAATTCATCATCCGGTAACTGATACATCCGATGATAGTCAGGAACATGGATATACTTTCATCCAATTACCAGTTACTATGTGGCACAGTATAAAGAGTAGTAACAATACCCCAACTCAAACGCCCTGTATATCCAGTCTCATTTTGGGGCGGAATTTGGGGGAGATTTTGGGGAATGGCAGTTTCCCTATATAAGTCAAAGGTTTAATTTATAAAGATGTTTTCAGATAACCCGCTATTAGCCCAACTCAAACAACAAATTCAGGAAAATCTGCCTAAGAAAGAAGGCGTGATTAAAGCAACCGATAAAGGGTTCGGTTTTTTGGAAGTTGACAGTAAAACCAGCTTCTTTATTCCGCCACCGTATATGAAAAAATCAATGCACGGTGACAAAGTGGTTGCGATCATCCGTACGGAAAAAGAACGTGAAGTTGCTGAACCACAGGAGCTGCTTGAACCTTCTTTAACCCGCTTTATCGGCCGGGTAAAGCTCTATAAAGGAAAACTGAATGTTGCACCGGATCATCCGCAACTGAAAAAACAGCCATTAAAAGCAAAAGCAAAGAAAGGGGTGAATCCGGAACAGTTTGCGGAAGGGGACTGGGTTGTCGCCCACCTGACCCGCCACCCACTGAAAGGTGATAACGGCTTTTTCGTTGAAATCAGTGAGAAAATTACTGACGCGAATGACAAGATTGCGCCGTGGTGGGTGACGCTGGCAGAAAATGATTTACCGAATCATGAACCTGACGGCATTGAGAACTGGGAACAGAAAGATGATGCAGAACTGGCGCGGGTTGATCTGACAACAACACCCTTTGTCACCATCGATGGTGAATCGACCAAAGATATGGATGATGCTCTGTTTGCCAAACGTAAAGACAATGGTGACTTTGAGCTGACCATTGCGATTGCTGATCCAACAGCTTATATCACACCGGATGATTCAATGGATAAAGTGGCCCGTGAGCGCGGCTTTACCATTTATCTGCCGGGCCGCAACATTCCGATGCTGCCTCGTGAACTGGCCGATAACCTCTGTTCACTGATCGAAGGCGAAATCCGCCCGGCACTGTGCTGTACAGTGACAATCGCACAGGACGGCACCATTGGCGATGATATCAGTTTCTTTGCTGCCAATATCAAATCACACGCGCGGCTGGTTTACGATCATGTCTCCGACTGGCTGGAAAATGGGACTTCAGATGCCTGGTCGCCGGATGAAACCATCTCACAGGTGGTCCGTGACCTGTATGATATGTCGAAAGCCCGTTCCGGCTGGCGTGAAACCCACGCTGTCGTTTTCCCGGATCGCCCGGATTATCGTTTTGAGCTGAGCGAAGATAACGATGTGATTGCAATTCATGCAGATTTACGCCGCAGTGCAAACCGTCTGGTTGAAGAAGCGATGGTGACGGCCAACGTTTGCGCCGGAAAAATTCTGAAAGAAAGTTTCAATACCGGTGTCTTCAACACACACGCGGGCTTTAAACCGGAAAAAATCCAGGATGTGGTCGGGCTGGTGACAGAGCACGGTCTGGAAGGACAAACACCCGAAACCCTGGCAACGCTGGATGGCTTCTCTGCTTTACGTCGCTGGCTGGCCGCACAGGACACCATGTATCTGGATAACCGGGTGCGCAAATTCCAGAGTTACAGTGAGATCTGTAACCAGCCTGCGCAGCATTTCGCTATGGGGCTGGATGTTTACGCCACATGGACTTCTCCGATTCGTAAATATGGTGATATGATCAATCACCGTTTGCTGAAATCTCACATCATGGGCAAAGCACCGATTCAGACACCAGATGAACAGGTCGGCGAAGAATTGTCACTGCACCGCAAACATCATAAAATTGCAGAGCGCAACGTCAGTGACTGGCTGTATGCCCGCACACTGGCAGAAGAGCCGCAGAAACAGACACAATATCAGGCAGAAATTTTTGATATTAACCGGGCCGGACTCAGGGCCAGACTGCTGGAAAACGGCGCGACAATCTTTATTCCGGGCGCACTGATTCTCGATAATAAAGAGCGAATCAGCTGTAACGGCGATAGTGGTCAGGTGATGATCGATAACGATGTCATTTTCAGACTGGGCGATGTATTGCCGGTCGTATTGACAGAAGTTAATCAGGAAAACCGGAATATTGTGGCGAAACCCGTTGAAACTTTCGGTGAAACCAACGCAGAAAAAGTGACAGAGTAACAAATTTTTATCAGTTTACATGTCTGTTGACCCGGAGTGAATCCGGGTCTTTTTTTCTGCCCACACATTCTTCATTCTCAACCGCTCAAAATATTTCCTTTTGGAAAAATAAAGTCACTCTCGCAACTTCAACGCCCAGCTTTCGGATACTGGTCAGATTAAATACATGTCGCTCATCCTGCCGGTACAGCCAATCATCAAATGAAACTGTGGTTTCACTGTCTTCACCGTGTTTGAGCCGGAAATCATATTGCCAGCGTAACGCGTTTCCACTTTCCTGACCGGTGGCTACGCCAATAATATCATCAGCGGTTCCACGGTAACGGCCTTCCGGCAAACGTTGTATCGTCCATACCCGGGTCTCTTTTTCGCCATCATCGTAAACAAACTGCTCATCCAGCACCAGGGTATCGCCGTTAACTGTCCCCTGCAGAGATACATAAAACCGCCGGGTCTGTTTGTTGGTATAATCCTGCACCATGCCCCAGGCGAGTGTTTCTCCTTCAAAGTACTGAAACAGGTCAAAGGCCGGAGACCGGGACTGATAATCTTTCAGATCTGCCGAACATCCGAAAACAACCCATGCAAACAGAACCACGACTGCCCACTGAAGCTTTTTCATCCATCTTGCCCGGTTCATCCGGCGAACGGCTTTCCGTCTCACTGACTGCATCATCACACTCCTCCGATTAATTGTTGCCGAAGCCGCGGGTATTCCGTCTCAGGTGACAGCCAGATCGAAATAAACGCATTACTGAATAGCGGCTCTTTTATTTCCCCCAGAGACTGCCAGTCAGCCTGTGTTCTTTTACGGAAGAAAAAACCGCCCTGCTGATTGTGAATCACAAAGCTCAATTCATCCCCTTCACTGACGGAAGGATAAATTTCCGCCAATACTTTACTCCACTGCTCAATATCTGTTTGGGCGTATCCCAGATGAAGCCACTGTTCCTGCGTCGCTTCTAACAGATCTTCGGCATCAATTGAGCGGCGGTAAGTAATCTTCAGTACCAGATTTTGATCCACCGGTCGCTGATTCTCCTGATAGCGACCACTTTCACTCCGCAGTTCTGAGGTATACACATCAAACACAAACCAGCGTAATTCAGCCTTTCCCACCGCGGGCCACTGTTTCCAGTCTTTTACCCCGGCCCCTTGTCCGGCATCCGCTGCATGATCAATCATGTCACTGAGCTGTACCGTACCAGCAAAGGCTGTACCTGTATAAACAAACCCGCCACTAATCAGCAGACTGGCGACGCTCATCAACACATAAGCTGTCACTTTGGTCCGCATAAATTTTAAGTACTGCATAGATGATGACTCCCCATTCCAGCCAGAGAATACTTAACGTCAACGGCAGTGAGTAGCTAAACCCGACCGCACTGAGTTTCATCCCGGCATAGTAACTCGCCATGCCGGAACAGGCACCAGACATGATGACAAACGGCAATGGCCATTTTGTCAGGACAGGCACCAGATAGCCGCTATAACAGGCAAATGCAACCCACAACGCCGCAAGCCAGCCGGGAAATCCGGTGGTAGTAAAGACCAAAACACCAAATACAATATTCAGCCCATCGATCATCAGGCCCATCGCCAGCACCCGTCGTCCGGTTAACAGTACCGCTTTGCGGTATCGCCACAGCCATAACACGGCGATCACCAAAAATACCCACAACGCGTTTTGCCAGCGTGACTGTCCCAAGACAGCAAGCAGCCATACACCCTGAAAAATCAATGAGACCAGAATAAGCTCTGGCGTTTTAACCGGCTTCATTTTTGTTTCTCAAATGTCATTTGCACTGTACTGATCCCGCGGGATAAAAATCCGCCCTCACAGTAGCAAAGATAGTACCGCCACATCCGGATAAACGATTCGTCATAACCTAACGCTCTGACATCATCAAGACGCGATTCAAACCGCATCCGCCAGTGTTGAAGCGTTGTCGCATAGTCCAGACCAATATCCTCAATATCCCGCACCACCATCCGGCTGTACCGGGTCATCTGTGCCAGTAAGGCAGTCACCGAAGGAAGAAAACCACCGGGAAAAACATATTTCTGGATAAAATCCACATTGCGCGCATAATAATCCAGCCGCTGGTCAGCAATCGTGATCATTTGTATCGCCATCAGCCCGCCCGGTTTGACCAACGCATTACATTGCTCAATAAAAACTGGCAGATAAGCTTTGCCAACAGCTTCGATCATTTCAATAGAAACCAGCTTATCAAACTGTCCGATCAGGCAACGGTAATCCTGTTTGAGCAGCGTCACTTTATCTTCCAGTCCTGCGGCTTTAACCGCGGCTTTGGCATAATCATACTGCGCATCAGAAATCGTGGTCGTCGTGACCCGGCAGCCATAATGCTTTGCCATATAAACCGCCATCGCGCCCCACCCGCTGCCAATTTCAAGCACATGGTCACTTTTCTTCAGTTGCAACTGTTCACACAAGCGCCACATTTTATTTTCCTGTGCATCTTCGAGTGACGCTTTGTTGTGCAGAAAAATCCCGCTTGAATACAACATTTGTTTATCCAGAAACAGCTGGTACATCTCATTACCCAAATCATAGTGGGCGTGAATATTCTCTTTTGCCCGGGTGACAGAGTTATCTCTCAGCCAGTGCGCCACTTTATACAGCCGGGTCACCCACCATGACGATCGATCTTCAAATGCATCAAGGGCATTGAGATTTTCCGCCATCAGCTGCATGACAGCTGTCAGATCATCCGCTTCCCACCAGCCATCAATATAAGCTTCCGCAGCGGCAATGCTGCCGCCTTTCAAGACACGTTTGTATAAACCGGGATGATCCACATAAATATGGGCTTGCAAAGGTTGGTTGTGGGCATCACCAAATACAATCTGATCGCCGTGTCCGGACGGTGCAAAAGTCTCTTCAATGACCAGGGAGCCGGTCTGAATCTGCTCAAGACAACGAAAAAGAATTGCTTTAGCGCCGGAATCAGTTCCGGACATTGCCTTACCCGATATTAACGTCTCTGTCATATCACGCTCCTCCATGTTTTCGGGGATGGTCATACACCGGAGCACCTTTCCGCCACAAACGAAAGGCATGCCAGTAAATCCCCCATAATATTTTCAGTGAAACAATCGGTGTTTTTGCCAGTAAACTCAGAAATTTTTTATCCGAAAATTCAATGGCTTTCATATTCAGTGTTGCATCAAATACAGTTTGTTCCCGGATACATTCAAGATGCACCCGCAGTGTCCGGCCCGGTGCTTTCAGCCGCCAGCGGTAAGTCTGATCAACCGGGTTAAATGGCGACACATGAAATGCTTTGGGGTGACAAATATGTTGCGTGTCCTCAGAGCCGGTATCCAGCACATAATAATGTCGTTCATTCCATGGGGTATTACTGACTTCCGCCAGCATATACAGCCAGTGTCCCTGCCGGTCGAAAATATAGTAAAAATTCACCGGACTGAAATAGATACCAAGATAGCGTAACTGAATCAGTGCCATCACCTGCGTTTCTTCCGGTACAAGCGAAGCTCCGGCCTGCTGATTCACACAGGTAATCACTGCAGACTTCAGCGACCCGGTGCCCAGATAATCTTCCCGGCGGAATCTGGCCCAATGCCACCAGCGAAAACCAAATAACCGCAATTTGTCATTCAGGACAGGCAACTCATCGAGATCAATCCACGGCATAAATAACGGATTGTTCAACGCGTGCGCCACCGGTGTATGCCGTCGGTGTCTGACCCGTCCAATCATCAGCTGGCTGTTTAAGATTGTCATTATGCAGCTCCCTGTGAAACCTGTGCAGCCAGTTCATTCAGTCCACGGATGACATCCAGCGCACTCTTCACCCCGTCTTCGTGGAAACCGTTATACCAGTACGCGCCACAGAACCAGCTCCGGTTGCTCCCGCTGATCTCAGTCTTTCTCTGCTGGGCAGAGATTGCCGCAGCATTAAAGACAGGGTGATGATAGACAATACGCTTTAAAACTTTATCCGGATCAATCAGCGCGTCACTGTTGAGGCTGACACAAAAAGTTTCAGGTGCACGAATGTGCTGAAGAATATTCATATTATAAGTCAGCACCGGCCGTTCAGCTTCGTAAGACAGAAATTGTTCTGTCTTATCCGTTCCGATCCGGTAATTCCATGAGGCCCACGCCTCAGGCACCTGCGGTAACAGAGAAATATCCGTATGCAGTGTCACCTGATTGGCCTGATATGCCATTGAAGATAAGATTTCCTGCTCCGCCGGAGTCGCATCCTCCAGCATGTTTAATGCCTGATCACTGTGGCAGGCAAAAATCACCTCATCATATCTTTCCCGCGCCTGTCCTGTGACGACTTCAACATGCGTGGTGAATCGCCGGACCGATGTGACGGGGGAGTTCAGCCGGATACGATCTCTGAAGTGCTTTGTCAGTGGGTCAATGTATGAACGTGAGCCACCTTGAATCACATACCACTGCGGCCGGTCGGCCACGTCCAGCAGGCCGTGATTGAGGAAAAAACGTAAAAAAAAAGCCAGCGGTAAAGCCCGCATATCAGCAATAGTTGAAGACCAGATTGCCGCACCCATCGGCAATATATAATTGTCACTGAAATAAGCAGAAAAGCGATGCCGGCTGAGAAATTCTCCCAGTGTCAGCAACTCAGCTTCGGCCAGCCGGGTGCGGTAAAACTGTTTTGCCAGCCGGTTGAAGCGCAAAATCTCATAGATAAATGCATAAAATCCCGGACGGAATAGATTACGCTTCTGAGCAAACAGCGTCCGGATCGTGTGACCATTGTATTCCAGACCTGATATCTGATTACTGACGCTGAAACTCATCTCAGTCGGAACCCGCTCAACCTCTAATTCATCCATCAGCTGCATAAATTCCGGATAAGTTTTGTCATTACAGACAATAAATCCGGTATCGACCGCATAGTCATGACCGCCAAGGTTAACATCCACTGTGGCTGTGTGACCGCCGATATAATCACCGGCCTCATACACAGTGACCTCATGTTCACGGCAGAGGTGATACCCGCAGGTCAGTCCGGAAATGCCTGAACCAATAATTGCTATTTTCATCTTTCTTTCCTTATTTACGGGTCAGGTAACGGACAACCCATTGCTGAATGTCGTGCGGCAGCAGCCTGATCAAACGCAGCATACCGGTAAAAAGACGCGGAAAATAAATCCGGGACTTTCTCTTCGCCAGCGCCATGCGAATCGCTTTTGAAGCATCCTGCACGGAAATACACATCGGCATAGCGAACGTGTTTTTCTGTGTCAGCGGCGTATCGACAAAACCAGGAGAAATCAGTGAAATATCGATATCCTTGTGATGCCAGTCCAGCTGAAGTGCAGAGAGAAAGTAGTCAAGTGCAGCTTTTGATGCACCATAAGCTTCCGACCGGGGCAGCGGCACGACACTGGCGACAGAACTCACCACCGCAACATGGTTGCCGCTTCTCAGATAGCGCTGTGCCGCCTGCAAACAATGCAAGACGCCGAAGAAATTCACGTTCATCACCCGCCGGCACAGTTCGCTGTCTATCTGACCGTCATCAATATATTCACAATCACCGGCATTCAGAATCCATAAATCGGGCACAAATGACAGCTGTGCAAAAGCCGCTTCCGCTTCCTGCAGTTGTGTGACATCAAAACGCAATGTACGGATTCCCGGATGAGATTCTTTGAGTGCCTCAAGCCGCTGCTCATTTCTGCCGCATGCCACCACAGACCAGCCATCCTGCGCATAATCTGCGGCCAGCTGTTGTCCGATCCCTGATGTGGCGCCTGTAATTAATACCGTTTTCATTGGCTCAGCCTCTGCTTCAGTTGTTTCACAGCCCAGCCAACCAATGGCACATGCTCATAAACCATGCTGCCTAAATCGAAGTAATCGCGGTGATATTTCACCAGTCCGTCTGAAAACTGAATCTGACTCACTCCATGCACTTCTACCGGTTGCCCTTTATTGAGTCTTGTATTAATAAACACCATTTTCCAGGTGATAAAGCCAATATCCTGCTGTTGAAACTGCTCTTCGATGTAAAAATGGCACTCGCTCACATTCTCAAACAAATGCTCAAAATAGTTACGCAAAGAAGAGAGACCCAGAACACGGTGCGCCGGATCTTCAAACACAACCTCCGGATGATAGATTTCATCGAGAAGGTCCAGATGGAACTGATCCAGCTTTTGATACGTCCTGGAAAAATGCTGCACATCCATAATCGTTACCTGATTGCTACAGTTTAATTGTACAAAATAACAAATTGTACAACTTACCTATATAATTTAGTACAGTCTGAATAGTTATACAAATCAGATTTTGTATAAGTTTAAAACCGGTTCACTGAATAGTATTCTGATCGATGTACAAAACTTTGACTTTGATGTCCTCTTTCAGCGACTCCCCGTGCAGGGCCTGGTATAACGCATAGGTTGCCTGATAGCCGATATCAAACGGCAGCTGGGCAATATAGCCATGAAGCATGCCCTGCTTCAGCGCACTGATGATGTAGGTGTCCTGATCAAAGCCGATGTGAATTGCATCCCGGTATATATTTAACATTTCACGGGCCTGCAACACACCAATCGTTGTGGTGTCATTGGGTGTAAAAATGCCATTGACTTCTGCCGTCTGTAGCATTTTTTTGCCGGCCCTGGCCTTAGCATCCCCAATCCGGGTACCCAGATAACCGGAAATCATCACTTTTAAACCCGCTTTTCTGGCTTCCCGGACAAATCCGGCTTCTCTGGCATCGGTTGAAACCACGCCTTTTTGAAGACGAAACACCAGCACATTGCCACGCCCCCCTAATTTTTCGGCCATTTTCCGGGCCGCCAGTGCCCCGGCAACTTCATTATCAGTTTTCACTGAGATTAAACGGTCTCCACCGGTATCCCGATCAATATAAATAACCGGAATATTCTGCTGCTTTAACCTGGCCACATCCTGATTCCGGGATACATCCGATGGTGCAATAAGCACACCCCGGCAACGATACTTCTCCATCAGATTGTCCAGAATAAATTTTTGTCCTTTGGTATCGTTATCATTCACCGTTCCTCTGGCAAAAACGTCAATGCCCAGCTCCTTTCCCGCCAGCCGGGCGCCATTGATCATTTTGGACCAGAACTGCCGGCTGTCACTGCCGGAAACAACCATAGCGATACAGTTTTCTCCGGGTATGTTTTTTCCGGGCTTAGCCGCGTAACTACCCGGCACCCAGCTCAGCATGAATAACAGAATGATCGGTAAAAATTTCATCAGAATTCTTCGGGTTATAAGCAATACCTTTAGTATAGACAAGATAAAGTTAACCAGAAAAACAAGACCAAACGGCTCTGATTAAAAGCCGGCAATCAGCACCTTTCCCTGCGCCAGATGCCAGAACACCCGGAAAGAGAAAGACTTCATTGAACAGAAATACCTTAAACTGGCGGATGAAAACAAATAAGTCAAAGCACCAAACTTTCACTGACGGCCTGATAAAATTCTTCAATCGCGTTATTATTTTGGCCCGCCTGTCCCCAGTGCCAGACATCCTCAGTTTCAACCCGCAGATAGCCCATCTGCCAGTCGGGGAAAAGGCGTGTGTCCCGATAGCCTGATAACAGAATTTCCACATCAGAATGCCGGTCATCTGCTGAAATATTATGATAAAGCTGATCAATCGCGGCTTCATCCCCTTCAATATATTGATAAAAACCATTGAAATGTGAAATTAAATATCCGGTGATGCCAAACTGCTTATTTTTCTCTCTGGATACTTCAAGAATGTCATGTACATTCACTTCCGCTAAGTTCGCTGTACTGGAATAAAGTAAATATTTGCAGGTCATTTATTTTTCTTCCTTTCATACATCATAGAATCAGCCTGATGAATGGTATCGAACAAGCTGGCGTTGGTATTTAAATGATGACCAACACTGAATGACATCTGATATTTTTCGATACATGTCTGATTTTGAACTCTCGATATCATGTCTTCAATCTCGATATCATCACGCAGGATAATGACAATGAACTCATCACCACCATATCTGAAAATTAAATCAGTCAGCCGGAAAGACTGTTTCAGTGCTTTGGCAAAGTTAACGATCATCTCATTGCCATATTCATGGCCAAATTTATCATTGGCCAGCTTCATGTTATCGATATCAAAAAAATATAAACTGAACTCTTTATGATTTAATTCATTTTCCAGTGTTTTCAGGTAGTTAAAATTAAACATTCCCGTAAGATGATCGGTATAACAGACGTGATGTTCCATCCGGACCAAAACAGATAATAATTCCAGATACCTTTCAATTAATACCTGAAAATCTTCTTTTTCTGCTATATGAGACGCAATCAGATCTTTCAATACGTCGGTAACAATATTGAATTTAGAAATAATCCCTTCATTAAAAAGCGCAGGAATATTATCCAGATAAGAAGCTTTTCTTCCGGAGATAAAAAATTCTTTTACTTCATGGCAGAATATTTTTTTCTTTATTTCAAAATCATTACTCATCGGCCAGAAACATATTAAACAGTTATAAACAGCAATAACATATGGGTCATCAATAGCTAAAATATAGTCAAAGCTATATACCCAAACAACCTGAAGATGCAGGGTTCAGTGAGATTTGTCTGGCTTTGAGACAAGGCACTGATTTGAAGACAGAGTCATTCTACGTTGAAAATCAGTCACGCCGTATCAGAGCCAGACAAACTCACCCGAAGGGCGTGAGCTGAATCATGCATCTTCAGGTTGCCTGGGTATACAAGTGTGTGAATAAAACCTCAAAGAATATGTTGACATTGATAACTCACCATCCGGACTCCCTGAAAGCGGCACCAGCGATGCCGCTTTGTCATCAGGATGTCAACACAAACACAGCGATTAACGTGCTTTCACTCTGAGCACCCGCAAATTTCTGCCACTGGCTGAAGCATTTACCACATCCTGAATTCTGAATGCTACCAGCTCATCGTAGTCAAAATAGCCTTTGGTCGTGACTTTCACCGTTTTGCTGGTTTCGCCCGGCTTGAAAATCAGATAAGAACCGGAGAGGGTAAAATCAGTATCTTTTTCCGCATCTCCGGCGATTGGTTTAACACTGGCCTTCACCTGATAAGCAGATGCCCGGTTTAGTTTCACGGTCAGCGAGACTGTTTTACCCCGCTCTGCGGCAGAAATCAGCTGATCAAAATAAATGATGGTATCTGCTGATTCCGCATCAGCATTCCAGCCGGTTGACGTTCCCGGATAATAAGCATAAACACCCAGATCCTGCCCGTTATCTCCCGCATTCTTCGCCGGACTATTCGACTTGAGCCTGAAATCATCCGAACCATAGAAAAGCGGATTGACAGAAAGGCCACCGCTTTCACTGACATTGTTCTGAAAAGCAGCCACGGTGATATCTGATCCGGGATACGTTGAACCACCGCTCTCAGTTGCCGAAGGTATGCCACCAAACTGAATCGACTGACTTTTTCCTGCGGTATACCACAGGTTATTTTTGAACACGTGCGGACCATTGTTACGGGCTGCATCGGTATAAATCAGATTATATTTTGTATTGTTGTAGGTAATATTGTTGCGAAACTCATCCTGTTTCGACTTATGAATCGTAAACCCGACGGTATTCTTATAAGCGACATTACCAATCCAGCGGGCCTTTTCTGTCCAGCCGGTTGAAGTGTAGTAAGCGGTCATATAACCGGATGTCATTCCGACTGAGATGTTTTCCTGAATCAGATTTTTCTTACAGCGGGATTCATTAAAGACATTGCCGCTACCGTCCCTGCCGTAGTTTCTTAAGATCACATTGTTACTACCGTCCCGGTCAAGCCAGATATGGTGATAGACATCTTCTGCATGGTTAAAGGCAACCACATTGTTCCCGTCTGACATATCCTGTACATCAATCGCACGGGAATACAGATACGACCCGCCCCAGCTGCGCAATTTACCTTTGAAGGTTTTAAATGTGTTCTGACACACCAGATTCTGCTGAGATTTCTGCGAATTGATGCCGACACCATCCCCATAAATATTTTCAAAGTAGTTATTACAAACCACGTTATTGGATGAATTAAACAGACCAACCACATGGTTGCCGTTCCATTTGCCCACCTCTTTATTACCCAGGTCAATAAAACGGTTGTTCGTCACCACATTATTGTTACCGGCAGACACGTATATCGTCGACAGCCCTTTGGTATAGCCTTTAAATTGAAAACCTTCGATCCAGATATAGTTTTTGCCGGATAAATTAAATAACGGCGTGACATCGGAAATATATGACGGATATTTCACCGTGACAGTTCCCGTTCCCGGCCAGGGCCGGAACACAATGTAGCTGCCCTCTTTTCCTGAATTTGCCGGAGTAATATCGTTTTCAGAATAAGTGCCGCCGTGAACCAGCACAGTCGTGCCGGCAGTAGCGACTTTCGCGACTTTGGTCAGTGTCCGGTATGGTTTCGATTTCGTCCCGTTGCCCTGATAATCACTGCCGTCATTGGAGACATAAACTGGATGAGAGAAATCCGGTGTAACATCGGCTGTTCCTGCATAGGTGATCGTCCCGGATGAAGGCTTCAGAATCACCCGGTCAAGCTGTGCACCATATTCACGCCGTTGTATATAAAGTGTGTGTGTCCCTGCAGAAACACTGCTAAAAGTTGTTGGCTGTAAAGTCTGCCACGCAGAATAAGTTTGATTGTTCTGGACCTGCCAGCCTGACGAATCCAGTTTGTAATAAAAAGAGTCATCGCCGGTGTCCGGCAGTTTGACCCGGATCTGAAATGCCACATCAGCGCTGTCTGTCAGTGAAAATTTCACCGCCACCAGTCCGCTGCTGCTGTTGCTGGCTGACTTCAGCACCTGATCACCATTATCCGCCCAGACAATATATTTCCCACCGGAAGCGGATATATCAGATTTGACCGAAAAAGGGGAAAACTGAGACTGACCGGAAAAGTTTTCCAGCTCGACATTGAGCGAATTTGCCCCGGCCAGTGACGGATAGCCGCAAAGCATCAGACTCCCGGCAACCAGCCATGAAGCCAGCCGTTGTTTATTATTCATACCTTTGTATCCTTCTATTTATTCTCTTGTAAATTGATATACCCAAGCAACCTGAAGATGCAGGTTGTTCGGGTATAATTTTTTATAACGAATCGTTTTTTGATTCCCAAACAACCCGAAGGAACATCATTCTGGTTGTTTGGGAATCATCAGCCCCCTGATGAACGGGCGGTGATACACACCACCCGTGACGATCAGAGCTCACTATCAAAAAGAATGCTCAGAAAAAGCTGGCCGGACTAACGTTTGGCACAGAATCCGACAGAGGAAATACTTGCACCAGCTGCAACAGTATCATTCCAGCTGACACCACTCAGAGTCAGGCTTGTACCGTCCTGAGACCATTTGGCGTTGTAGACATTACTGGCCGTGCCTTCGATATCAAGACTGACATTCCACTTCACGCTGCTTTGTCCGTTGTTGGTAATTTTCACATCAGCGCAATAGCCGGTGGTCCAGTCATCTTTAATGGTAAGTGATGCTGTGATCCCGCCGTCAGTTGACGGGGTATCACTGCTGGTCCTGGTGATGTCTCCGGCAGATGCGGTTAAATACAGCTTATCCAGTTTGGCACCATCTTCCCGGCGTAAAATCTGCAGGGTATGGTCTCCGGCAGCCAGGTCGCTGAATGTTGCAACACTGAGCGTTGCCCAGCCCGAAGTCAGTTTCTGGTTCTGAGACTTCCAGTCACCGGCATCCAGTTTGTAGTAGAAAGAATCGTCATCCGCCGTCGCCATATCAGCCCGGACTTTAAAGCCGACAGTGGCTTTTTCAGACAGAGTGAATGCTGCCGTTACCTGACCGGAAGCACTGTCTGAAGGGGAAGTCAGTACCTGATTATCATTATCCGGCCACATAATATACTGCTCACCGGAAGCATTGATGTGCGTTTTTGTCTCAAACGGCGCAAAGCTGCTCTGAGAACTGAAGTCTTCAAACTCAAAACTCAGCTGACTGTCTGCCGAAGGATAATTTCCGACTTCAAGCATTTTGGCGGCATAGCGTTTCCCCATTTCAATCACAGAGAAAGTGCTCCAGTGCAGGTGATCACTCCGGTCTCCGAGGACAGTCCCGTCAGGCATCGGACCGGAAGAAACCCAGTATGCATTCTCAATGTAATCCGGCAGGCGGTGAACTAACGGGTTATGCACCGTGGCACAACATCCGGTTCTGGGCAGCTCACCAGCAATGAACGGTACTTTGGCCGGGTCAAGATTCAAGTCTTCCCTTAAATGGGTCACAAGCTGGTTCACATATTCAATCCAGGCTTCCTGACCGGCATTACTCTCACCATGGTGGAAGATGATGCCTTTAATCACACCGACTTTCTGGGCTTTTTTCGCCAGATCTAAAATCCACTGATAAATCGGCGTGGTGCCGTTCACCACCGGTGCGCCGGTCACACTGCCATAAGGTGGTTTGCAGGTATCATAGTCTGCACAATTTGGCAGGTGAGCACGGATATCAGACCCGCCATAAGCCGCACCGACAATCCCGATCGTAATATCTTCGCCTTCGGCTTCAGCCATAGTAACCGCAAATGTATCCACCGGGCTCAGACCAATCGGACCAGACGTTCCATCCGGTTTCTCCCGGTTGCCTTCTTTACAGCGAATCACCGGCTGAAAGTGCCCGCGCCAGGTCCCGTAACCATATTCAGTTTCGTTACAGTCCTGACTCTGGAGCACTTTCACTCTCGGGTGAGAAATAGTTGTATCAGGCAGATGAGCGGCACCCTGCATATTGGACTGGCCCAGCGCCAGATAGATATGGAAATTCGGATCAGGTTCAGCCTGAGTGAATACCGGAAATAGCGCCATGCTCAGCACACCGGCCAACAGAGGTAATTTGTTCATATCTTGTTTCCTGTTTATTGGGTATATATAGCTAATAATGCATTTAGATGCATAACAAATTTGTTCAAAATAATATGAACCATATTTAATGCAAATCATAATCGATCAATTCATGAGCGGCTTCTCATACAGAAGTGTAAAAATGAGACAACAAACGATCTGAAAAACAAACGCCCCGGACTTCGGGGTAAAGTCCGGGGCACAATAAAGCAAATGAAGAGAACAAGCGTCTGGCATCAGTTTCCCTGCCCGTCTGCCACATCCGTCACAAACCGCGACAACGCCTGCAACAACACAGAAAAGCGCTGCGCCTCAAGATTTCCTTCCGACGGCATCACATAAGTCGCATTGATTTCAAGCTGAATGGCCGGTACACCGGCCTGAGCGGCAAATTTGGTAATCGTCTGATGGGATGACGCCGCAAACCGGTTGGAAGACAAACTGTCTATCCCGTCTTCTTTGAGCCGGTGGATCAGACGGTGGAGCAAACCGGGCTGCCCAAGCAGGGATTCGCCATTCATGGTCCCGAAATCAATGTCATAAGAGCGGAAAGGATGACTGCCATGAATGTCTAACAATAACACCGGAGTTTCTGCCTGAATCAAATCCGCCAGTGCGGCTTTAAACCCATTGTCATCATAATAATTTGGATCGGATGGCCCTTCATACGTGGTGTATATCACCGAAGCGCCGGTTTGTTCACCCAGTGCCAGCGCCAGTGCAGCCGTCCCGCCACCATCTGAAAAACGGCGTTTTCCCTCACGAAATGGCCGGGTCGCATGCGGTGCGGTAATAATCACAGGAATGGTGCCTTTCACGACTTTAAACCAGCTTTCCCCTTCAGGCAGCGCCACATTTTCCCGACTGTTTAACAGATTTTCGACCTGAATCGCCTGTGTGACCTGTGCCGGTGAAATAAGCGCACGTTCAGGCAGCGGCTCCGTACCACGCTTCGCCGCCACGGGCAGCGCCATCAGTACCGAAGCCGTCAAACATATGAGTGTGATGTGGAAGTATTTTTTGAAATTCATCAGGTCACCTGCTGCGTTGAAAGTTAAACATATGAAATCTATATGCACCAGATAATATATTCAAATGGTTTTATTTAAAATGATATATGAAAGGCATATTCACAATCACGAACAAATGAAACATAAATTTCACTTAGGGTGTATTTCATTTCGCATTGAGCCATAAAAAGCCGCTAAAGCGATGAATACAGAGACAGAAACAGGTCATTTTTAGAATAAAATTTTCGTTTCGATCACAAAATGGAAAAAACAAAACACATCTGTTAACATTATTTTAACTTTCGTCACAGTTAATAAACATGCAAACCGTTAGTTTTATAAACAGGGAACGCAAGACGCTCAACAAAATAAGATCGTTCCCGACACTGTGCCTTTCTCCACACGAGTTGGTTCAGCTCAGGAAAAAGCGCCGGTACAACATCCAATAACAACTCTCCGAGGCATCGGTAAAGTCTCTTCAACCAGGGGAACGAGAATATGAAAGGATTTTTGAAAATTGTCACTTACGCAATTGCCGCAATGGCATTTCTGACAGGCACACAGGCTATTGCCAAAGAGCCCACCATTATCGTTGTTACACACGGACAGGCATCCGATCCATTCTGGTCGATTGTCAAAAACGGCGCGATGCAGGCTGGTAAAGACATGCATGTCCGCGTGCAATACCGGGCACCGGAAACTTTTGACATGGTTCAGATGGGCAACCTGATCGAAGCGGCGGTAAACCAGAACCCGGCCGGTATTGTCGTCTCCAACCCGGATCCGGAAGCACTCGGTCCTGCAATCAGCAAAGCCGTGAATGCAGGCATTCCGGTCATTTCGATTAACTCGGGTATGGGAGCCGCTGAAAAGCTCGGTATTAAACTTCATGTCGGACAAGACGAATTCACCGCAGGTAAAGCAGTCGGAGAAGAGCTGAAAAAACTCGGCAGAAAACAGGTGATCTGTGTCAACCAGGAAGTGGGGAACGTTTCTCTGGATCAGCGTTGCCGCGGCGTTTCCGCCGGATTTGGTCAGGAAGTCAAAGTCTTGCCGACTACGACAGATCCGTCTGAAACACAATCTAAAGTCCGGGCGGCACTATCAAGTAATACAGCCATTGATACGATTGTCGGCCTGAGTGCGCCACTTGTGGGTGAACCTGCGGTTGCTGCGGTAGAAAGTATTGGACAGCAGGCTCGTGTCAAGGTCGTCAGCTTCGACCTTTCTGCGGGTTTCCTGAAAGATGTCTCAGAAGGAAAAGCACTGTTTGCGGTTGACCAGCAACCATTCCTGCAGGGCTACCTGCCGGTGTCTTTCCTTGCACTAAACGCCAGCTACAAAACAATTCCTGCCGGAAATGTCCCGTCCGGGCCAAGTTTTGTTACTCAAAAAGATGCGGCCAAAGTCATCGAATTATCAGCAAAAGGTATCCGGTAGTCAGCACGGGTCACGCCGTGACCGCTTTGCAGAAAGTGATCACGGCAGACTCCGTCAACTATCGTTCCCGACTGGCTTTCCAGAAATGACTACGGAGCAGGAGCACAGATTATGAGTTCAATTTTATCTACATCGACCAAGGCGGATACGCCAGCAGAACCGGTCAAACAGGTTCAGAAACCCTCACCCGCTTCAGAAAAACCAGCCGGTGATGAACGGGTTAAAAAAGTGTCGCTGATCACCGCACTGATCCGGCGTCCTGAATTAGGTGCGATGACCGGACTGATTCTGGTCACAATTTTCTTCCTTATTTTTGCTGATTCCGCCATGTTTACCCTGTCCGGGTTCATGAACTTCATGGTACCGGCCTCTCAGCTGGGAATTCTGGCTATCGGTGCTGCACTGCTGATGATAGGCGGAGAATTTGACCTGTCACTCGGTTCAATGGTGGCCTTTGCCGGTCTGATCTTCGGCACAGCACTGGTGGTGCTCAACTTACCGCTCGGCCTGGCATTGATTGTTACTTTCGCCTGTGCCGTCGCTTTCGGCATGCTGAATGCACAAATCGTGTTGAGAACAGGCCTGCCCTCTTTCATTGTCACTCTGGCTTTTCTGTTCATTCTGCGCGGACTGACGCTGGTTGGATTAAAAATGGCCAGTGGCGGCTCTACCCAGCTGCGCGGATTCCGTGAAGCCGCCAGCGACAGCTTTCTGGTCCATCTGTTTTCAGGCAATGCCTTTACCGGACTCTTCAGCTGGGCGGCTGATCAGGGCTGGATAGACAAATTCCCTAATGGCACACCAATGGTCACAGGTGTTCCGGTAGAGATTCTCTGGTTCCTCGGCCTGACAATTCTCGCAACCTGGGTTTTACTACGCACACGTTTTGGTAACTGGATTTTCGCCGCAGGCGGCGACCCGAAAGCCGCACGTAATTCAGGGGTTCCGGTCAATCAGGTCAAAACCGTGTTGTTCATTTTTGTTGCGGTATGCGCAACCTTAGTGGCAGTGTTAACCGTGATGGATGTCGGTTCAACCGATGCCCGGCGTGGTTTCCAGAAAGAGTTTGAAGCGATCATTGCAGCCGTAATCGGCGGATGTCTGCTGACCGGTGGCTATGGCTCTGCGATTGGTGCTTTCTTCGGTTCGATTATTTTCGGCATGGTCATGATTGGTCTGAGTTACACCAATATCGATCAGGACTGGTATCTGGTCTTCCTTGGCGGCATGTTACTGCTGGCCGTCATCTTCAACAATATTGTCCGTAAACGTGTCACAGGAGAGCGATAAGATGAATGCAGCAATTTTTACTCCCCCGAAAACACCGCTGGTGGAAACGCGCGGTCTTGTGAAACACTTCGGCCACATCATTGCGCTGAATGGTATTGACATGAAAGTCCACGCGGGCGAAGTACTTTGCCTGCTTGGTGACAACGGTGCCGGTAAATCAACGTTGATCAAAACATTGTCGGGCGTGCATTCCCCCACCAGTGGTGAACTGCTGGTCCGGGGAAACCCGGTCCGGTTTAACAGCCCGAGAGATGCCTTAGATGCCGGTATTGCCACGGTTTATCAGGATCTGGCGATGATTCCCCTGATGTCGATTACCCGGAACTTTTTTATGGGCCGGGAACCACTCAAACAGAAGTTCGGCCTGAAATATATCGATATGAAGCTGGCCAATGAAGTCACTCACGATGAGATGCAGAAAATCGGCATTGATATCCGTGATCCGGAACAGGCGGTCGGCACCCTGTCCGGTGGTGAAAGGCAGTGTGTTGCCATTGCGCGGGCGGTTTATTTTGGTGCGCAGGTGCTGATTCTGGATGAGCCGACGTCAGCTCTGGGTGTTGCGCAAACTTCCATGGTTCTGAAATATATCAATCAGGTCCGCGGTAAAGGGCTTGGGGTGATTTTCATCACCCACAACGTCCGTCATGCCTATGCGGTCGGCGATAATTTCACCATCCTGAACCGGGGACAGACACTCGGCACCTATAAAAAATCTGAGATCACGACAGATGAACTACAGAATCTGATGGCAGGCGGAAAAGAGCTGCAAACGCTGTCAGAAGAACTCGGCGGCACCATCTGATCAGGTCGGTCAAAATCCGTCTGTAACCTGATACGCTCCCGGAGCCGCCCTGCGCCTTCCCCCTGTGTGACAGACTGCTCCGGTTTCACCGGAGCTCTCCGGGAGCTTCTTTGCAGCCATGCAGTGGATAAAGGGCATGTTTATCTTCATATCCCCTGCTTTGCGTGGGCAGTTTTACTCACCAGCTGGCCCGGCTTATAAAACATCACCACATTACCAAACAGAATCAAAATCAGCCCCAATACCGCGGATTGCGTCCAGACATAGCCTTCATAAACCGTTGAAATACCCAGCGCGACCAGCGGAAACAAGACCGTCGCATAAGCGGCTGCGCCGGTGCCAATCCGCCCGACCAGCGCAAAATAAGTCCCGAAGCCAATCACACTGCCAAACACCGCCAGATAAACTAACGCACCGACATAACTGGCGGAGGCATCAAAGCGGAATGGCGTTTGAGTCAGCGCAATCACACCCAGCATGGTACAAGCCCCGTAAAACATCGCATAAGCGTTGGTAGAGAGGACATCCAGCCCTTTTTTCTGATGGCGTGCCGTAATGATATTGCCAATAGAAAAGCCATAGGTTCCCAGCAGACACAGGCCAATACCGTACAACGTTTCTGTGGTCAGCTCCTGCGCCATCAGGCTTTCCCAAAACAGACTGATAATCCCCAAAATGCCGAAACTACCGGCTATCAGGAGCTTGCGGGTCAGACGCTGGCCGAGAAACATCACGCCATTGATGGCGTTAAACAGAATCGCCATTGAGAACAGTACCGACTCCAGACCGCTGTTGATATAGTGATTGGCTGAATAAAAACATAAGAAGTTAAAACAGAACACACACATGCCCTGTAACACACAAAACAGGTGATCCTGACGCTGAATCCGGCAAAGCCGCCCGGTGATTTTCAGCCCGCCAAGTAACAGGACAGACGCAATGGCAAAGCGGTAAAAAATCGAGATCATCACCGGCACCTCACCAACCTGCATAGCAATCGCATACCAGGTTGTGCCCCAGATTAACACCGTCACACCATATAAAAGACCATTCAAAGCCGTACCACTGAACATACATTCTTCCTTAAAAAACTGATTTACCCTCCGATTGTGAATGACCACAATCCGGAAAGATTGCAGCCAATTGCCGTAAAATTGCATATTCTTGCGGTTTTGCTCTCCGGTAAAGAGAAGCTGTGATTCTGATATCTCCGGACAATCTGAAGACGCACAGTCCGGCTCACGCCCTGCCGGTGAGTTCGGGCTAATCAAAAGGACCGGTTTCTGCCAGCAGCCGGATGAGCGGATCAATTTTATCTTCCGCCGTATTCCCGTAACCAATCACGGCACCGCGCCATTCCCGTGACGGTGACGCGCTAATTTCATAATCACTGAGCGGCCGGATAATCAAACCGGCCTGCCTTGCCAGACGGCACCAGGTCTTCTCATCCAGCCCCTGATACCATTTCAGTGTGATATGAAGCCCAGCAGCCTGACTGATAATCTGCATCCGCGGGCCAAAGTGAGTGCTGACGGCCCGGCAGATTGTTTCGTATTTCATCTGATACAGTCGTCTCATCCTGCGGATATGACGTAACAGGTGACCTTCCTCAATCATCGCCGCAACAGCAGCCTGAGTGTGGCCCGGAGAATCACCGGTGAAAGCGTCCTTGAGCATCACACACCGTTCAACCCATGCCTCAGGAACCACCAGATAACCCAATCTCAGTCCGTTAAACAGAATTTTACTGAACGACCCGATATAACCCACACAATGGGCTTTATCCATTTGTGCTGCCAGCCCCTGCAAACTGGTATAGGGCCGGTGTGCAAACTGAAATTCACTGTCGTAATCATCCTCAATGATCAGACGCTGCCCGGATGCCGCCCACTCAATCAGCCGGATGCGTTGTTCGGTATTCAGTGTGGTTCCCATCGGATACTGATGGCTTGGCGTCAGGTACACCAGCCGTGCCTGACTGTTCAATACATGCTCAACATCCACCCCGCTCTTTTCATAAACCGGCAGGGGTTCAATCGTGTGACCAAGCACCTGGATCACCCGGCTCATCCGGGTATAACCCGGCTGTTCCATTAATACCGTCTGCGGATGAGGTAGTGCCGTCATTAAAGCGATGGACAAAGCCTGCTGCGCCCCGGATGTAATGATAATTTGCGATTCCCGGCAGCGAACAGCCCGGCTCGTTGCCAGATAATGCACCAAAGCCCGCCGCAGTTCAGGATCTCCGCGGGGATCCTGATTTCCCATTAAGTGCCTGCGTTCCAGTTGCCTTTGCAATATCAAACGCCACTGCTGACCGGGAAATGCAGCTAAATCAGGCACACCGGGCGCAAAAGACTGGTTCACGTCCGGAACCGGCTCGGTCACATTACTGACCGCCGGTAAAACCAAATCCGGTTCGGCAGAAAAATGTTCAGGCAACTGAACCGCCACATAAAAACCAGAGCGGTGGCGGCTCTCAAGATAGCCTTCTGCTGTCAGCTGTTCATAAGCGGATGAAATGGTATTGCGGCTCAGGCCGAGGCTTTGTGCCAGCTTCCGGGTTGACGGTAACTTGCCACCTCTCGGCCACAGCCCTGAGATAATCTTATTGCGAATCGCATGGAACAGCTGCGCCTGACGGGTTTTCCATGTCGGATCCAATTGCAGATCACCAATGTCAATCCAGACCATTCTGGCTCCTTTATTATTATCAAACTGGCTCTCAATACCATACCAGTTTAATTTTAAAGTCGCATCAGTAGTGATTCATATCCAAACAACCTGAAGATGCAGATTTCAGTGAGATTTGTCTGATCCGGATAGTTTCCGGATGAGTATGACAACACAGACCAAGGAGCAATGATGTTATCAGCAACCCCCAGAACTCAAATCAACAAAGGCCCTCACAAAGCGGTTCAGTCACAGGATGCCCTGCACCGGATTATCGATGAATCCATGGTGGCGCATATTGGCCTGATTCAGGAGCATGGGCCGGTCGTCATTCCGATGCTGGCCTGGCGGGTGGATGAACATATTTATATTCATGGTGCTAATAACAGCCGTTTAATGCGTCATTTCAAACAGGGAAACCCGGCCTGTCTGACCTTCACTCTGTTTGATGGCTGGGTGCTGGCACGCTCAGCCTTTCATCACGGTGCGCATTATCGTTCTGCGGTGGTATACGGCAACTTCACCGCTGTCGATTCAGAAGCAGAGAAAGATCGCTTACTGAATCATTTTATTGAGCAAATCGCGCCGGGACGAACAGCAGATATCCGCTTAAGTGACCCAAAGGAACTCGCAGCTACCATGGTATTAGCGATGCCACTGACAGAAGCATCCGTGAAAATCAGCAATAAAGGGGTTAATGATGATGAATCGGATCTCAGCCATCCTGTCTGGGCAGGCGTTATGCCTTACCGCACAGTTGTCGGGCCATTACAGCCAGCACCGGATTTAGCTCCCGGTATCGAAACGCCGGACTATAGTGCCGCCTATGCAAAACACTGGAAAGACGGTTGCAGGGATGTATGAGATTTTGCCGCTCGTTCCCATGCTCCGCGTGGGAATGCAGATCCGGACCTGAAGCAGACAGCTCACTCCCCTTATTGCCGCCTGATACAAATCCACTGCAATGAAAAAGGTGAATCAAACCAGCTACCACAGCCAAAAGCTTCCACCGTCCCGCAGACCCTTTTTTCACCCCCTCTGTAACTCATTGATTTTATATACCAAAAATCAGGCACTCAAAAAAGGGGGTTTGCAAAGTTTTCAGACGCAGCCCTGTTGCTTTCTGGCCTGAGCCGCTATACTGCAACGATTCACTGCCGTATAGGCAGCTTAGAAAAGCAGGTTGGCAGCCTGCCGGTGGTTGAGCGTATTCACTGCCGTATAGGCAGCTTAGAAATTCATACTCAGCGATTTCATACCCTTCCCAGCATTCACTGCCGTATAGGCAGCTTAGAAAAATAAGGAGCATCTTTGCTTGCTTCTTTCCACGTTCACTGCCGTGTAGGCAGCTTAGAAAATCGAGATCAGCTAACCCGGCGATCAGACTTTGTTCACTGCCATACAAACGTCAAACACTCATTCCGGCGCTCAACTCAGCGGATGCTGAGTGACATCCATCCGCTCATGCAAGACCCGGACAATATCAATATGGGTCGCTGTTATCTGGTAAAGCACAATATGATGCCTGAAATGATAGGCACGCAGGCCGGAAAAAATATAACCGGCTGCCCGGCCAAGTTCGGGCATACCCGCCAACACAGACAATTTTTCAGCCAACTCTCTCAGGTAACGATCTGCCTGACGACGCCCCCACTTATCACAAGTATATTGCCAGATGTCGAGCATATCCTGACGGGCCAATGGCCGGATAAAAGGAGTGACACTCATACGTCGGCGCGTTTTCTGGCTTCACAAAGCAGATCTTCTACGTCAAACGGCGCTGGTTCACCGCTTTCAAGTCCGGCATTGGCTGCGCTGCGAAGCGCAATTAATTTCGCCTGATAGACTTCATCCTGCTGCATTTTTAACCGTAATGCTTCACGAATCACTTCACTGGCGTTGTTATACATACCGGTATCCAGTTGCTGCCGGATATAGTCTTCAAAGACAGAACTTAAGTTTACATTCATCAGTCGTTCCTCCCAGGTTCATCCTATCTTTATGTCTGATATTGTCAATATTAGACATATATTTAACCCAAGGCGACTTTCGGCCATATCGGAATGATACTTCAGACCCTTTTGCAGCTCGTTCCCATGCTCCGCGTGGGAATGCATATCCGGACCTGAAGAAGGCATTCAACTCATTTCCCTTATCGCCGCCTGATACAAATCCACTGCAATGAAAGAGGTGAATCAAACCAGCCACCACAGCCAAAAGCTTCCACCGTCCCGCAGACCCTTTTTTCACCCCCTCTGTAACTCATTGATTTTATATACCAAAAATCAGGCACTCAAAAAAAGGGTTTTTGCAAAGTTTTCAGCCGCAGCCCTGTTGCTTTCTGGCCTGAGCCGCTATACTGCAACGGTTCACTGCCGTGTAGGCAGCTTAGAAAACAAAGGGCGGGCGCTGGGCGTTAATCTTCTTGTTCACTGCCGTGTAGGCAGCTTAGAAAGTTCAGTTTGATTTTGCTCCCGTTCGCGACAAGTTCACTGCCGTGTAGGCAGCTTAGAAATTGAAGAGGCCGCGTCAATGGCCGGGTTGCTGGTTCACTGCCGTGTAGGCAGCTTAGAAATGATTCATGGACTTAAATCGCTCAACGGCCAGGTTCACTGCCGTGTAGGCAGCTTAGAAAACTGACTGATTTCCCCCTGTTGCGCTGAGCAAGTTCACTGCCGTGTAGGCAGCTTAGAAAACCAAAAGCCAGAAAAATTTTCGTCAACTATTGTTCACTGCCGTGTAGGCAGCTTAGAAAACCACGTCGGACTTTATCAAAGCCTCTTACGAGTTCACTGCCGTGTAGGCAGCTTAGAAAACATCAAAACCAACCGGACATAGTGGCTCTCATGTTCACTGCCGTGTAGGCAGCTTAGAAAAATGGGGGGCTGATGTTCCTCGGAACCCGGACGTTCACTGCCGTGTAGGCAGCTTAGAAAACTGAAAATAAATCCATGATGAGTCCCGGTACGTTCACTGCCGTGTAGGCAGCTTAGAAACAGGAGCAAAACCCCGGTCTGATTTATCTGACAGTTCACTGCCGTGTAGGCAGCTTAGAAACTCAAAGTAACGAAAGGCTTCCATTTCAGATTGTTCACTGCCGTGTAGGCAGCTTAGAAAGATATGGGCGGTTAAATGTGCCAATAGTTCGAGTTCACTGCCGTGTAGGCAGCTTAGAAAATAACAGGGCACGTGGTACACACGCGATTGACGTTCACTGCCGTGTAGGCAGCTTAGAAAATTTCAATCGCTGGCATGAGTGCATTCTGAATGTTCACTGCCGGATAGGCAGCTTAGAAACGGAAGAACTTGAAGCACTGCTTGACTCAATTGTTCACTGCCGCACAGGCAGCCTAACCACGCCAACTTAACAAAACATAACAATCATCCTTGATTGAATAGCGCTGGGTTGCTTAACATAAGCGCCCGGTTTTACAACAAGGACAGCACCGTGGTACAGGAATTCTCCCCCAGCGAACTCAAAACCATTCTCCATTCCAAACGTGCAAATCTGTACTACCTGCAACACTGCCGGGTTCTATTTAACGCCGGGCGGGTGGAATATCTCACCGATCAGGGCAAAGAAAGCCTGTACTGGAATATTCCGATTGCCAATACTACCGTGATTATGCTCGGCACCGGAACATCCATCACACAACCAGCCATGCGGGAACTGGCCAAAGCCGGCGTATTGGTCGGGTTTTGTGGCGGCGGAGGAACGCCTTTATATGCTGCCAATGAAGTTCAGGTCGATGTTTCGTGGCTGACGCCACAATCCGAGTATCGCCCGACAGAATACCTGCAACAATGGTGCAGCTTTTGGTTTGATGATAAAAAACGCCTTGAAGCAGCAAAAATGCTCCAGCGGGAACGGCTGAAACAGATCCGTACCCACTGGCCGTCTCTGCAAGATCCTGAAACCTTTGCGATTAATACTGACCGGCTGGAAACCGCCCTGAAGCGGTTTGAAGACAATCTGGACAACTGTCATACCACGCAAGATCTGCTCTCTCTGGAAGCCACGACAACAAAAGCACTCTATAAACTGGCCTGTGATGGCGTGCAATATGGTGAATTTACCCGCTCAGAACGAGGCAACAGCACCGACATTGCTAACCGCTTTCTCGACCACGGCAACTACCTCGCCTATGGCTTAGCTGCCACGGCCTGCTGGGTGATCGGCCAGCCTCACGGGCTGGCAGTACTGCATGGAAAAACCCGTCGCGGCGGACTGGTGTTTGACGTGGCAGATATCATCAAAGATGCACTGGTACTGCCACAGGCATTTATCGCGGCGATGGCCGGGGATGATGAACAGGAATTTCGCCAACGCTGTCTGAATCAGTTCCGCAAAGGGGAAGCACTGGATGTCATGATTGACACATTACAATCGGCAGCCACACAACTGGCGGCGTACTGAAAATGAATGTGTTAATCATCTCTGAGTGCAGTAAACAGGCACTGACCCAAACCCGGCAAATACTCGATCAGTTTGCAGAGCGGAAAGGCCGTCGCACCTGGCAAACTCCGATAACCGCCGAAGGGCTGAAAACCCTGAGAATGCTGCTGCGCAAGCATGCCCGGCGCAACACTGCCGTTGCCTGTTACTGGATCAGGGGGAAAAATCACACAGAGCTGATGTGGACTGTGGGTAACCGGCGAAAGTTTAATGCAGACGGCACCGTACCAACCAATATCACCCAACGGGATATTCTGCGCAGCGGCGATGAAAACCCAATGAACAGCATTCAGGCCGCCGCCCTGATGGCAGGAATTGCCGGGCTGTTTCATGATTTTGGTAAGGCAAATCCGCTGTTTCAGGCCAAATTAGAACGCGGCAGCGGATCAGAACCTTACCGCCATGAGTGGCTCTCCTGCCAGTTGTTCATTCTGTTTGTCGGCCAGAAAAGCGATCAACAGTGGCTGGAACACCTGACCCAAATCACCGGCTCAGAAAATATCAGCTTCCCTGCAAGTTTTGATGCCGAAAACCTGACAGGTTTTCATTCCCTGCCAACCGTTGCAAAAGCGGTCGCCTGGCTGATTCTGACGCATCACCGGTTACTTTACGATCACAGCGAACAACAACATGCCTTTGATCAGGTGGACAGTTGGCTTGAAAACACACCAGACGTCAAATGGAATGCACTCAATCATCGAAAATTTACCGACGCGGAGAAGAAACTGTGCCTGACTTTCCCTGCCGGCACCCCCATTCAAAGCCGGACCTGGCGGCGCAAAGCGGCGGCGCTGGCAAAACGGGCACTCAATACGCCAAAACTCTCACACTATGCCACGATTGATCAGCCCTTTCCCCTGCATATTGCCCGGCTGACACTCATGCTGTCCGACCACTGCTATTCGGCCGGACCGGTAACATTGCACTGGCAGGACAGCCACTATCCCGTCATAGCCAATACAGACCGTAAAACCGGGCAAGCCAAACAACAGCTGGATGAACATTGTGTCGGCGTCGCCCATCATGCTTACCTGCTGACGCGCATTCTGCCCCGGTTACGTTCGACGCTGCCTTCCCTGCCACCGATGAAAAAGATGAGACAACCCGGTACTTTGCCTCAGTTTCGCTGGCAGTATCACGCTTACCGGGAAGCCGAAGGTCTGGCAGAGTTATCACGGCAGGCAGGTTTTTTTGGCGTCAATATGGCCTCCACCGGCAAGGGAAAAACCTTCGCCAATGCCAGAATTATGGCCGCGTTATCAGACCCGCAACAAGGCTGTCGTTTCAGTGTCGCACTGGGGCTGCGCACGCTGACGCTGCAAACGGGTGACGCATTACGTCAGAAACTGAATCTGGAACAAGAAACCATTGCGGTACAAATTGGTTCTCAGGCCGTGCGCGATCTCTATGATCACCAAAAGCAACCGGAGATGCAGGTTGGAAATCACGGTAGTGAGTCATCCGGCGCCTTTGATGAACTCCCTGAAGTGATTTACGACGGAGAAATCGACAACCTTTATCTCAGTGAATGGCTGAAAGCCAGAGGCAACGCGCACAAACTGGTGAGTGCACCGGTTCTGGTCAGCACGGTTGATCACCTGATCACCGCTTCAGAAGGCATTCGCGGCGGGCAGCAAATCGCACCATTACTGCGCCTGCTGACCAGTGACTTGGTTTTGGATGAACCGGATGATTTCTCGCTGGAAGATGACCCGGCGCTGGGGCGTCTGATCTGGTTTGCCGGGCTGATGGGCTCACGCGTATTACTTTCATCTGCCACGCTAACCCCGGCACTGGTGACCCATCTGTTTGCCTGCTATCAACAAGGGCGGCAGGCATTCAACCGGGTCACCGGGGAGCAGAGCACACCCGCGATTCCCTGCGCATGGTTTGATGAATTCAGCACTCGTTCAGCGCAATGCGGTGATGAACAAGCATTCAAAACAGCGCATCAAAGTTATGTTGATCACCGGATTGAGCAGCTTAAGCAACACGCACTACCGCTCCACTTACCCCGGTGGCTGACACTCAAATCAGTCAGTGACAAAGAAATCTCTCCCGCAGCACACATGGCACATACCATTTATCAGGGCATCTGTGAGCTTTCTGCGGCGCACAAAACACGCCATCCAACACAAACGCAGACGGTTTCCTGCGGCATGGTCAGAATGGCAAATATCGAGCCGCTGGTTGCCATTGCCCGGCAGCTTTCTGAATTGCCTGCACCCGATAACTGCCGGATTCAGTACTGTGTTTATCACAGCCAGCTGCCACTGGCACTGCGGGCTTATCTGGAACACCGCCTTGATCGCCTGCTTCAGCGCAATGCTGATGCGCCGCAAGCCCTGTTTGAGAATGAAGAGGTGAAACAGGCATTGCTTGAGCATCAGGAGCAACATCATATTTTTGTTGTTCTCGCCTCTCCGGTGATAGAAGTCGGACGGGATCTGGATTTCGACTGGGCGATTCTTGAGCCCAGCTCACTTCGATCATGGATTCAGGCCGCAGGCCGGGTTCAACGCCATCGCCGGATGGTGCCGCAACAGGCCAATATTTATCTGCTCAACCGTAATTATCGTGCATTCACCCGGCAAAATCTGGCGTATACCAAACCGGGATACGAAACAGACCGATCATTTCAGATCACCGGCAATGGCAATGCCGTGAACTGTCTCAGACTAGCTGAACATGATCTGGCCGCTCAGGTGGATCTGACCACACTTACGCCACTAACCGCGGTTCCCCGCTTAATGGCACCGCCACTGAAAGCACTCCTTGATGTGCCCGATTATCATCTGCCGTGGCGGCCAAAAAGCTGGCTGACCCTCGAACATGCCGCCACCATGCTCTCACTCAACAGTGATTTACGGCCCTGGTGGCAACATCAGCATGCGCATCTGTTTGGCCAGTTTCAGCGGCAAACCCGCTTCCGGAAAAGCCGGCCAACCGTCGATTATCTGATGATTCCTGATGAAGAGAGCGGCGCTCTAAGGCTACAGGAGTTTGACTCACAGGATCAGCAATGGAAAGAGACCGTTCAGCTGAAACCCTGGCAACAAACAGGAACGACACCGGACAATTCTGCCCGTGGCATCAGCTTTTGGGGAACCGCACCACTGACGGACATCATCGATTCGCTTGCCGATCAGTTTGAGCTGAGCACGTTGGAGGCGTATCAACGCTTTTCCCGCATCACACTTGATAAGCCCGGTAACAAAACAGCAGGCAAGCCATGGTTTATCGACCCGGTGTTTGGGGTATTTCGTGGCAGGGAAATGTAAAAACCCGCCGAAGCGGGTTTTTGGAGCTGCCTGTTCGGCAGTTAATTCATTACTATATCGTAATATTTTCTAAGCTGCCTATACGGCAGTTGCCAGAATCTTACCTTTCATTTTGATCTTGTCAATGAAGCAGATTTTTAAATTCTTATCGTAATATGGTTGAATTTATGAAGCACAGCGATATAATCATAATCAACAAGAAACATATGAAAGGATGTTTCTATGGAAACGTTTTTAATAAAATGTCTTGAAAAAATGTGGATATTGATAAAAGCAAAAGGAAATCAATTCAATAATACACACAAAAGATTCTATTTAAATTTCCATAAAATAAAAATATTACTGATTTTTATTCATCTGATTCGTAAATACTTTGACAACTAAAGGAATATAATGATTTCTGATCAAATCCGCGCCTATATTCAGTCCCGTTTTGAGGCCAAGCGGGACACGGAAGACAAGGCATTTGATAAAAAGCGGTCGGCTGCCACCTCGCCCTCCGACCTCGATGCCGTTGAAGCGGCCTACACTGAAAAAATTGCCCGGCTTATCCATGATTACACGCCTGCCGTCTGGCTGGACAGCGCCGCCAAACGCGCCAAACAGATCAGCATGGCCACCCATGTGATCAAGCTGGTCAACAGCAGTGCCAAAGGCACCAGCCTGATTGCCGGTGAAAGCCGCCATGACCCGCATTATCTGGATACCAGCGCATTAGAAAACCCGGTGAAAGATGTGTCGGGCAATGCGGCAAGCCTTGATGTGGCCGGGCTGCTGCAACTGACAGAAGATTCAGGCAAGTCTCTGCTGAACTACCTGCAAGCCAATGACTTTTCTCCCCTCGCGCCATTTACCGTTGATGAAACGCAGTTGCAAAGCTGGGGGCAAGGTCTGAAACAGGCATTAGAGGATCAGGCGCCCGCCAGCCATACACTGGGCAAACAGGTTTATTTTCCTGTCGCTGACGGAACCTATCACCTGCTGGCCGTTCTGCCCTCCTCCGCCCTGATACAAACAATTGATGAAACCATTCAGCATTGCCGCTTCAGTCAGGCGATGAAAGAAGCCAGAGATGCTAAAAAAGCCAACCATCTTTATCCGGATCCGGTAGTTACGTACCCCAATCTGGCTTTAATGACTGCCGGAGGTTCCAAACCTCAGAATATTTCCCAGCTCAACTCACAACGTCGCGGAAGATGCTACCTGCTACCAGCCACACCGCCCAAATTACGGGAAAAACTGCTGCCGCCACTGCATGTGGAGAGCCTGTTTCATCATGGTGCGGTCTTAACTGCAACCCGTCCAATCATTAAGGAAATGGTGACTCATCTGAAAGAGATGCACCAAAACAACGTTGACAGCACGCTGCCGCACCGGGACAAAATACGCGATTATATCGACCAAACCATTGATGCCATCTCCGGTATCGTCGGCCAGTGGCAGCGCCTGCCAGCGGGTTGGAGTGATGAAGCTGAAACCCTCTGGCCGGAACACAAACGCTGGGCAGATCCAAACCATCCGGAATGGGATATTCATGATAAAAGCTGGCACAAAGCGCTGCCAAAACAATTTGCTCAATGGCTGAATGATGTTTTGAATGGCTATAGCGCCAAATCATTTCTCTTTGCCGGGGGCGATCAAAGCTACTGGAAAAAGTTTTTCAAACAGTGGCGGGATCAGTTCCGGTTCGATAGTTTCACTGGTCTGAGCATAGCTTCAGACGCTGAGCCGGACGAAGCAGAACAGCAACAGAGTCAGACAGCACCCAAACAAACCAGCAACTCTTACGCCAACAGTTCGAACGCTAACAGCACGCAGGGAAATACGGGTGAAACCTATCTGGTGCTGAAGCGTATTCAGGTCACGCAGGCCAATGCCGTCGGCGGGCTGACTTACGGCTTCCCGGCCATCACCCATTTTCTCGGTTATGTCCATGCCTTGTCCCGCAAACTGTCTGCCGCACACGGCATCACCCTGTCAGCCACCAGTGTGGTCTGCCATCATCATCAGATTCATGCCTACAGAGCTGCCGGTTACGAGCCTTATATTTTTGCCCAAACCCGCAACCCGTTAACCCATGAGGGAAAAACCGCTCCTATCAATGAAGAAGGCAAAATGAACATGACGGTTTCTCTGGTGATCCGGGCACAGGGGCTGAACCTGATCAATGATGAGCAACACCGTGATCAGTGTAAAGCTATCCAACAACTGGCAGAAAGACACCGTTTAGCCGGTGGCAAAATTACGTCCATCGACGGCTGTTACATCACCACACACCATGAGCCGGTAAAAGTCTTCCGGCCGTTAATGCCGGGCACGATTCTGGTGGACCGGGCCCCATTACTGGCAACAGAAGCCCCCGATCCGACGCAAACTCTCAAGCGATGGCTGAAAGTCTCCTCTCTGACCTATGTTTCAAAACAGGTGCCGGTGAAAGAAAACAGTGAAGAGACCCAAATTGACTGGCAACAAATTGATAAAAACAAAGGTTGGCTGGTGCCCTTCATGGTCGGCTATAAACAGATCAGCCCTCTTTATCCGGCCGGTGAAGTGGCGAACATGCGCGACCTCAATACGCCGGTCAGCTTTGTTGAACCGATTCACAGTATCGCTGAATGGATCAGAAGACCCAGCCGGATAGAAACACTCGGCAGTGTCATGTGGTGCTACCACGATGACGCACCTTTTTATGCCTGCCGCAGCGAGCAAGCGCAAACCCTCTCCTCCGACGACCTGATTGATATTATTTAACAAGGATTTTTCCATGAGCAAATTACAAACGCCTTCTGTCCTCGCATTTGAATCTAAATTAGCCTGCTCCGATGCCAAATTTGAAGCCGGTTTATGGTCAGATAAAAACACCAATACCGAATGGAAGCCGGTTGCTGTGACCGAAAAATCAGTTCGCGGCACCATTTCAAACCGTTTGAAAGGTGCCAAAGCCAGTAAGCTGGATGCAGAAATCGAAAATGCCAACCTGCAAACGGTCGATACCGCCGCGCTGCCCTTCGATACCGACACCCTGAAAGTGACTTTTACCCTGCGGGTATTGGGTGATTTATCCACGCCATCCACCTGTAACGGTCCTGAATACCAATCCACACTGGCTGGTAAAATCCACCAATATGTCACTGAGTACGGTTTTCAGACACTGAGTCTCCGCTATGCAGCGAACCTTGCCAATGGCCGTTTTTTGTGGCGCAACCGGGTGGGTGCCGAGGCGATTGAAGTTCGTATCCATCATCAGGAGCAAACATGGACGTTTAACGCCTATGATTTCAATCTGAAATCGTTCGATCAGCCCACAGAAGCGGTTCAAACCATTGCCGGAGTTATTGAGCAGGGATTACTGGGAGAACAGGCAACGCTGCTGACCATCGAAGCGTTTGTTCAGTTTGGTGCCGGGCAGACGGTCTATCCGTCTCAGGAGCTGGTTTTAAATGCCGGGAGTACCAATAAGAAAAGTAAAGAGCTCTATTCACTGAGTGAAAGCATTGATCGTCAGGCCGCCATGCATTCACAGAAAATCGGCAATGCCCTGCGCACTATCGACACCTGGTATCCACAAGCGGATGAATCCGGATCAATTGCCATCGAACCTTATGGCAGTGTCACCAACCGGGGGATTGCTTACCGCAAACCCAAAGAGAAAACGGATTTCTACACCCTGCTGGATCAGTGGATGCTGAAAGATAAAACGCCCACAGAAGCAGAGCAGCACTACATCATGGCCATGCTGATTCGTGGTGGCGTATTCGGAGCGTAAAGATGGACTATTATCTTGATATACGGGTCGAGCCGGATCTGGAAGTGACCGCACCGGCACTGCTCAATAATCTGTTTGCCAAGTTCCACCGGTTTATGGCGCAGTCGGTTGCCGGTGAAGTTGCGGTCAGTTTTCCGGAATATGGTCGCCGTGAGCAAAGCCGGAGCAAACCCGGAAAACCGACAGCACCGACCGCAGGCCGGGTATTGCGGTTGCATGGCTCGCAGACCGCGTTGGATCATTTGATGACCTTGCCGTGGCTCAAAGGGTTACGTGACTACACGCAGATCAGCGATTTACTGCCGGTGCCGAAAAATATTGAAGGCTACCGGACAGTTTACCGGGTGCAAAAGAAAAGCCCGCATAATCTGCGCAAACGAGCGGTTGCCAAAGGCAGAATGACGGAAGCCGAAGCATGGCAAAAGATCCCGGATGAGAATCAGCAAGTGCTGAAACTGCCTTATCTGCAGTTACAAAGTCTCTCCAATCATCAGGTGATGCGGATTTTTATTGCACTGGGGGAATTACAACGCGAGCCGGTTGACGGGATATTTTCCAGTTATGGGTTGAGCCGTGAGGCAACCGTGCCGTGGTTTTAGGTTTCCCGGAGAAGTAACAACACTGAAGCCGGAGAACGCAGAATAAAATCTCCCGGCTTCAGACCCTTTTTTTCAGCCCCTCGTAACTCATTGATTTTATATACCCAAAATCAGGCACTCAGAAAAAGGGTTTTTGCGAAATTTTCAGCCGCAGCCCTGTTGCATTCTGGCCTGAGTCACTATAATGCAACGGTTCACTGCCGGATAGGCAGCTTAGAAAGTTATCTGCAGACAGCCATTCATCATGCAAATGTTCACTGCCGGATAGGCAGCTTAGAAATCATAGTCCAAACTACCAGGATACCAATCTTCGTTCACTGCCGGATAGGCAGCTTAGAAAGTTGTAACCATTGACCTGGTTTCCTTCCCACAGTTCACTGCCGGATAGGCAGCTTAGAAAGGTCTCGACAGCTCAAACCATTATTCAGAGGTGTTCACTGCCGGATAGGCAGCTTAGAAATCCATTAATGCGGTCTGCTCCTGACCGCTGTTGTTCACTGCCGGATAGGCAGCTTAGAAAGGCAGAATCATCAATATCAGTTACAACCGGAGGTTCACTGCCGGATAGGCAGCTTCGGAATATTTTCAGACCGGGAAGAGATAGACCGCTCGTTCCCATGCTCCGCGTGGGAATGCATATCCGGACCTGAAGAAGGCAGCTCATTTCCCTTATTTCTGCCTGATGCAAATCCACTGCAATAAAAGAGGTGAGTCAAACCAGCTACCACAAACGCGGCCAAATCGCATGTTAAAGCATCCGGCTTCAGTGGCATCTATGGTGCGCCAATTCGCTTCGCTGACCCAAGCAGCCCAAAAATTACATATTCTTGCGGTTTTTATTGAGTGCTTCCTCAATCAGGCTGGTCTCAGTGGCGGATTCCACGTAGACTAAACTTCCGGCAGGTCAGGGAGAGATGTTCGTTTTATGTCCGAATCCGTTTACCAAATGCACCAGAATCTGATCCAAACCAACGCAAACCTGCGTGATTCTGTGCGCCTGGAAAATGGTACTGAGCTGGTCTCCTGGTTTAATCAGCAGGACCGGGTTCTGGTGCAAAACTCTGATCACCACACCTTAAGTTTATATGTCGATGGCGGCTATGAATCATTCCTGAAAACGCCGGAAGGCTGGAAGAACGGCGGCGGACCAGACCGGCTGTGCCTGATGCCGAAGAATCATGTTTCCGAATGGGATATCCGCGGCCCGCTTTCTTTTGTACATTTTTATTTCACCGATCAACATCTCACTGAGGTGGCGGAAAAAGTCTGGGATAAGAGCCCGGCGGGACTCAGCGTGGATGAACACATCTTTAATAATGATCCACAAGTCACTGCCATTTATCGCCAGTTCTTCCTGAATTGTCAGTGGAGCGAAAGCGCCGATCGGATGGCCATCAGCGCTGCGGTATCGCTGTTATTCACCCATTTAGTCAAACATTATACGCATTTCCGCTGGGCGCCGGTTCAGGTCAAAGGCGGACTGGCACCTTTCCAGCTTGCCAGAGTGAAAGAATTTGTGGAAGCGAACCTCAGTGCACCGCTTCAGCTGTCCGACTTATCTGAGCTGGTCAGCCTGAGCGAATATCACTTTGCGCGGATGTTCAAACAGAGCACTGGCGTCTCTCCGCACCAGTATGTGATGCAACAACGCTTAAACCTGGCACAGCGGTTACTGCAACACTCGACAATACCACTGACAGAAATCGCCCTGCAGTGCGGTTTCAGTTCTTCGAGTCATTTTTCCAACCGCTTCAAACAGGCCAGAGGAGAAACACCACTCACCTATCGCCGGAAAACAGCCTCCGGTTCAGTTGATTGCTTTTCCTGATTTGGGGATGAACCAGCCAGAAAACCATATTGGACAAACAGCGATGAAAACACTTCATCAAGATATCCAGATAACCAGATAACCAGATAACCACCAGTAAAACACAAACCAGACAAGAACAATCGACCATGACAACACCAAAACAGCGCCAACAAATCAGTAAATTTTTAAGTTTTGTACTACGCCATAAGCCGGAAGCCATTGACCTGACACTTGACCCGAATGGCTGGGCGGACATTGATGAGCTGATCACAAAAGCCAATCAATCCGGACAGACCGGAACACTCGACAGGATGGCGATTGAAGACGTCGTCGCGACCAATGATAAAAAACGCTTTATGCTTTCTGAAGATGGCCTGCGTATTCGTGCCAGCCAGGGACATTCGATCAAAGTGGATTTACAACTCGAACCAGCCCTGCCGCCGGAGCTGCTCTATCACGGCACTGCCAGCCGCTTTGTGGAAAGCATTATGCAAGAAGGTCTGAAACCGCAGCAGCGGCATCATGTTCACCTGTCGCAGGAAACAGCAACTGCGCATGATGTGGGGCAGAGATATGGCAAACCCGTGATTCTGACGATTCAGGCAGGTCTGATGCATCAACAGGGTTGCCGGTTCTACCGATCAGACAATGGCGTGTGGCTTACCGATCAGGTGTTGCCGGAGTTCATTCAGCCAGCGCCTCAAAATTCCTGATTCATCTTTTCAAAACAGCTCAGCAGCACCTGCTCATGTTCCGGGTCAATGTTTCTCATTAAATCCCGGACTAAGTCCAGATGCAGCTGATTGTGCTGGAAATAGATATCTTTCCCGGCCTCCGTTAATGTCACCACAATCGCCCGGCGATCATCGGGATGCGGGCAGCGGATGATCAAATCAGCCCTGACCAGTTTTTCAATCTGAACCGTCAGCGTCCCGGTGGTGATCCCCAGTTTCTGCGCCAGCTCTTTCATTCTCAAAGCACCGCAGGTACCCAGCACTTCAATGGTATGAATCTGTGCCAGAGAATAGCCGGTTTCTTTCACAACAGACATCTCCCAGGAAGACATCTTGTCGTAAAACTCCGTCAGCATCCGGTTCAGTTTTTCCAAATCATTCATCATGTAACATTATGTATTTCAAGGGTGAGATGATGGATTCTATCAAATTTGCTTAGCATTTGTTTATAGTCGCTGACAGATTTCTCTTCACCAGATTCAATCGTGATCGCGGCTGAATAATGGTGGCCGCTGATTTTCCAGATATGCATATCTTTGACAGTGGCAAATGGTGCCAGCGCATCGGCGATGGACTTTCTGTATTCAGTCTCTATGCTTTCGTCCAGCAGGATCGGACTGGTTTGTTTTATCAGGCCGAATGTCCATTTACTGATCACCACCGCGCCAACCACGCCCATCAGCGCATCAGACCAGTACCAGCCATAATATTTACCGAAACATAATGCCACGATGGCTAACACGGAAGTCAATGCATCCGCCAGCACATGCAGATAAGCAGCACGCAGGTTGTGATCATGATGGTGTTCATGATCGTGACTGTCCTGATGCGCATGTTCCTCATGAGAATGTGTGTGCCGATGAAAATGTTCATGGGTATGTCCGTGAGAGTGCCCGTGATGATCATGATCGTCATGCAGCAGAAAGATGCTGACGATGTTCACAATTAATCCAATCACCGCCACCATAATCGCTTCATTAAACCGGATGTTTTCCGGATGAAACAGGCGATCCACCGACTCAATCAGCATTATCAGGGCAACAATTCCCAGCGCGATTGCACTGGTATAGCCGCCCAGCACACTGACCTTTCCGGTGCCAAACGAGAACCGGTCGCTGTCTGAATATTTTTTAGCATACCGGTAAGCAAACAGGGTGATAGAAAAGGCTGCGGCGTGTGTCCCCATATGCCAGCCATCAGCCAGCAGGGCCATCGAACCAAAAACAGTGCCGGAAGTAATTTCAACCACCATAGTAACCAGTGTCAGTAAAAGCACATAGAAAGTGCGGGTCTCTCCCTGATGATTATGTGCCGAAAAATCATGACGGTGTTCAGTTGTATATTGCAAAATAGCACTCACTTTGTTTTGATAATCAAAATATTTGATTTAAATTTAATTTGATAATCAAACAATGTCAATACAATGAGACTCGCTGGCAAAGATTTATTCCGGCATGACAGTTATCTCAACCTGTCACCGGGATGAAAAAATGAAATGTATACCCAGCCAACCTGAAGATACAGGTCGCCCGGGTATAACACTAAAATGATCTACAGTTGAAAGAATTCCAGCACAACCCGATCGGGATATCGTTTTGCCTGACAGGAAAAGACATGCCGGGTCAGCCAGCGATATTTATCGCTGTAGACCTCAAACGTCGGTGTGGTTCTGAAGTAATAAAGTTCCGGATCGATAAAAGCGCCACTTTTCACCTGTTCAATATACGCTTCAGGAACCGTCCGGATCCCGTTATTTTCAATATACAGCCCTTCTCCATCGTCCAGCCGGATGGCATATCTGGCGGATAATTCACAGACCCCATCCGGGCGAATGATCTGGCTGTCGATGCCACCAGGCAATACAGTCCCGTTGATGTGCTCACCGGATAACTGACCTGACAAAATCGGGATCAACTGCCTGCGTCCGGCAGTCTCATCCTGTCCGACTAAAATGGGTTGATCAACTTTGACACTAATTTCGAATACTTTTTTCATCTTGTATGCACTTCTGGCCAATAATACCATCCTGAATCAGTTTTTGATCTGAATATGTCTGGCTCCGCAAACCGCTCAAGACATCCATATGCGCTTAGACAAGAGCATCCATGCCCTTGTAAATTTGCGCCACCAGACATATTCAGATGTTTTCCGGTTGGTATAAGAAACAAATAAACAGAAAACAGAAGGACATGATTATATGCAACAAATACAATCATGTCCTGTCAGATGTGCTGCCGTGATGAAGTTTCTTATACCACTTTCAACAAAGGCGCTTTCTGCTGTGCTGGTGTGACGGTCACTGCAACTGACTTCGATGTCGGCGTATCGCTGGCATCCCCTTTACTTTCAAGCGGAATCAGGACATTCGCTTCAGGGAAATAGGCAGCAATATTGCCTTTTGGAATATGGTAAGGAATCACTTTGAATCCGGAAATCTTACGTTCAGTCTGATCCGGCCAGATGGATTCGAGATCCACTTTATCACCCACACTCAGCCCCATCGATTCAATATCTTCTGCGTTCATGAAGACGACTTCCCGCTCACCGAAAATACCCCGATAACGATCATCATAACCATAGACAGTCGTGTTGTACTGATCGTGCGAGCGCATGGTCTGTAAGACAAACACTTCCTGTTGTTGAGGCACGTGCGCCTGTGCATCAAAAGGGAAAAGACTTTCCGGCAACGCATTTGCTTTCATTTGTGCCTTACCGGACGGTGTCTGCCAGTTCAGTGCTCTGGCACTATTTCCCAGATAAAATCCTCCGGAAGCATTCAGCCGCTGTTCAAACTGCTCAAATCCCGGAATCATTTGTTCGATCAGTTGCCGGATTTTGTCATAATCATCCGCCAGAGACTGCCAGTTCACCGGGTTATCTTCCCCCAGCGTTGCTTTGGCAATTCCCGCCAGAATCGCAACTTCTGATCGCATCTGTTTGCTCCCCGGATTCACCTGCCCGGAGGATGCATGGACCATAGAAAAAGAGTCTTCGACCGTCACCCGTTGTTCACCGGTGACCTGCCTGTCAATATCGGTTCGCCCCAGACAGGGAAGAATCAGTGACACTTTACCGGGATTCACATGTGTCCGGTTCAGTTTGGTGGCAATATGCACCGTCAGTTCACACTGCGCCATGGCCGACGCAACTTGTGGTGTATCCGGCGCCGCTGCAACCAGGTTACCACCCAGCCCGATAAATACTTTACTTTCTCCCCGCCGCATCGCCTGAAGTGCCTCTTGCACATTATGACCATGAGCCGCCGGCGGCTGAAAACCAAACACCCGCTCAACACTATCAAGTAAGGCTTGTGGCGGCTTGTCATTAATCCCGACGGTGCGATCACCCTGCACATTGGAATGCCCGCGCACCGGGCATAACCCAGCCCCCGGTTGACCGACCTGCCCGAACAGCAGCTGTAAATTCACCAGTTCCTGAATGGTGGCAACTGAATGTTTGTGCTGCGTCACACCCATGGCCCAGGTCACAATCCGCCGGCTGGCATGCTGATAAATATCCGCCGCACGGGTAATTTCATCCTGCGATAATCCGGACTGTTCCAGAATGTCAGACCATGGCGTCGTTTCCACTAACGTCAGATACTCTTCCAGTCCCTGCGTGTGCTCAGAAATGAATTCAAGGTCAAATAAGGCTTCCCCGTGATTCATTGCAGTCTGATGACGTGCCAAGAGTATTTTAACCATCCCACGCACTGCGGCCATATCACCACCCAGCTTCGGCATGAAATAATCGCTGGTTGTCGGGGTTGAACCGTTACTGAGCATTTCAAGGGGACGCTGAGGGTTGGTAAAGCGCTCAAGCCCGCGCTCTTTCAGGTTATTAAACGCCACGACCCGCGCTCCCCGGCGGTAAGCAGAGCTCAGTGTTTCCAGCATTCGCGGATGATTCGTTCCGGGGTTCTGACCGAAAAGAAATATCGCATCTGCCTCTTCAAAATCATCAATCGTCACGGTGCCTTTACCAATACCAATGGTATGTGACAGCGCCTGACTGGTGGCTTCATGACACATGTTGGAGCAATCCGGGAAATTATTGGTACCAAAACGCCGGGCCAGTAACTGATAGACAAATGCGGCTTCATTGCTGGCACGGCCAGAGGTATAAAACTCGGCCTGATTCGGATCAGATAACGCATTCAGATGTCTGGCAACCAGCGTAAATGCGTCCTCCCAGCTGATGGGTTCATAATGATCGGTGTCGGGGTTATAACAGACCGGCTCAGCCAGACGTCCCTGATATTCGAGGAAATAATCACTCTGTTTATTCAGCCAGCTGACGGTGTATTCTGCAAAAAAATCACGATCAACAAGACGGGAGGTTGCTTCCCAGTTCACCGCTTTAGCGCCGTTCTCGCAAAAACGAAACCGGCCGGAAACATGTTTCTCTCCCCAGGCACAACCGGGACAGTCAAAACCATCATTCTGGTTGGTTCTGAGCAGGTTACTGATATTTTTTGCCACATTCTGACTTTTAAACAAATGCTGAGTAGTTGCTTTCAATGCGCCCCAGCCACCGGCTGAACCTGAATACTCTTTATAACTCATCGTTTGTTCTCTCCCTTCTGATAAGACTGAAAATCAACGGGGGATAAGTTTGATCAGTCCGGTTGATCAGTCCTGCAAATAACAGCTACAAGGCTCACAGACAATGACAGACCAGCCACCGGACAGTTATTATGTTAAGCTTTATCGTGATCCGGGCCTGAGAAACCCATTTGTCCGGCACGCACAAACCTGATTTCAGCAGACAGACATGTTGTTCGAAACCAGAGATGAACCGGAATAAGACAATTATCCCTCGTAAATATAAGGTCAAATTACACAAGACATTGATTAACGTCAATGAAACCTCTGTATATAAAACAATAAGTAAACTGTGTCATTTTTATGAAGTTAGGCGCATTTAAATGCGGATATCGACACTTTTATAACTTTTCTCTTCCAAAAATGATAATAACATCATAATGAAATCATATTTCCCATATATGAAACGGAAAATTTATGGCATGTCGCATGCTGCCTGTCTCTTCCGCAACTTGCATCGTCTGCCCTCATCAGCTTTTTGATTCGATCACAAAAAAGAGGCCGGAAAATTCCGGCCTCCTGCTTATCAGGGTCAACAGACCCTGGCGAAATGGTGTTCTTCTGTTTTAAAAACGGCGCTGAGGTAATTCATCTTTGGTCAGATAGCCATCACCATTGCTGTCAAGGCGATCAAAATCCCGTTGCAGCGGTCCTCTGACTTCGGTGGCAGAAAGCTGATCATCACCATCTGTATCCATCAGGGTAAACGGATCCTGATTCCCACCGGAGTGAGGTCGGTGAGAGTGATGCTGAGACTGTCCACCCTGCGGGCGACCCGGACGGTGTGACTGGGCGTTTCCTGCACTGCTGGTTTCTTCACCGGTCAGCGTGTATTCCACCTGATTGCGTGCAACAACTTCCGGCTGGGCAATAAATGTTGTGGCATTATCACTGACGCAGCGTACATAATTATCGACCCGGACGGCATCCCCCTGCGGGCCATGCCCCTGTGGATATGAAATCCCGTTATCCTGCTTCGGATCACTACGCTGTGCGCCTGCGCCATGAACATCGATCCAGTCTCCGTGCATGTACCCCATTGCCCGGCCGAAAGCGACATAAGCGGCTTTCTTCGCATTATGCAGATTTTTGTGGGTCGTGCTGCTCCAGTATGCCGGGAAGTCGGTTTCCCCCGCTTCATTGGTGATCGAAGTCACTGTAAACAAACTGTCGATCGCAGCGCTGTTGGTGGTATCCGGTGACCGGGTATAATCCACAATGGATTGCAACTCTTTTGCATTCGGTAAACGCCATCTGTCTGTCCCGGCAAGTGACAGGTCTTCACAGTAAGATAATGCCGCAGACCAGTCCATACCAGTCCCGCTATCTGCCTGCTGCCAGACCAGCCCGGTCGCGCTGTCTGTAACCGTACCGTTGCCGTTATCAGTCAGCTGATTCAGCCCGTAGTCACTGTTGCCCCGCACGGCCAGTACATAAAAAGCTTTCCCGCTGCCATGACGACCGGTCATGCCATAGCCTTTGATCCGGCCATCAATAAAATTCACCCCAAAGACGGTTTCACTGCCGTGCATAGTCGTCGAAACATATTTGGTACTGCTGACATACTGCGCATCAATCAGTCGTTCTCCGGCGGTGGTATCCCCGGAATGGAAACCGAAGAATTCATGGTCAATAAAAGGCCGGATTGAATAAGTTCCGCTATTGCTGAGACCACTTGGATCTTCTCCATCGAACAAAATCAGTGAATAGAGCGTTTTGATATCCGGCAGGCGCCAGTCACTGTAGCCACCGAGTTCCAGGCTGGCTGTGTAACTCACCGCCTGATCATAGGTCATTTTATCGGCTGCGGTAATTTCACCATCACCATTGGTATCAATCGACTGTCCCCACATCAGCCCGGTCACATTATCTGTGACTGTCCCGTCACCATTGAGGGTATAATCCGGCGCGGAACCCTGATACTGAGCGTCCTGCCCAAAGCCGGTTTCTCCGCTGACCGGGCAGGTTTCGATCGTGTCTGACGTATCAAAACAACGGGTCTGATTGGTATCAACCAGCGGGTAAGTCAGGCTGGTATCGGCGATGCTGGTGCAGGATACGGCCATTCCGGCAACTGCCAGTGCCTGAAGAATGGCTGAGACGGAAAATTTTCCCGGTTGAGTCATTTTGTTCATTGCTGATTCTCCTGTGGGTCTGAAGCATGCTTCACTGTAAGGTTTCAGGGGATGTTGCCCTAATCCGATGTTTTAAATATGGATGACAAATGTGGAGTGAATGTGGAGGAAAAAAGGAGAATAAAGAGTTAGAAGCAAATTATGATGTGGGGCTCCCGATCCACACAACCTGGCAATGCAGGCTGTGTGGGTATACATCAGGAATCCGCGGATCCCGTTGGTTTGGAAGCGTCGTCATCCGGGGAATCATTTCTGGTTTTGATCGCCCGGAACCATTCCGAAGATTCCCGGTGAAACAGCATGGCAACGGCGGCAATTTGTCCGGCGGTTTGTAACACGCCCAGAATCCCGGAAAGCGGATGATCCGACAATGACTGAATCAAAGGCATAATGGCAAACGGCAGGCCCGGAATAAACAGGATCAGAAATACAATTCTTGCCCAGTGCTTTCCCCGGCCAATCATAAAAACAACCAGGCCAACAATCGCAATTGATATTGCCTGAATGGCCAGTACAGCGCTGAGTGGCATCTGACCATCCAGCCACTCAGGCTCCAGTATAAGCCGGATAACACCGAGCAAAATCGTCAGATACAGCAGTTTGACTGCCACAGAAACTTTTGATGGTTGTGCAAATTGATTGGTATTTGACATCAGTTATCCCTTTTCGGTTCAGGGCGATAATCTATCAGCCAGCGCGATCACTTTCATGCAGTGAGCCAAAATATGTGATGTCGGGATGTCAGAAAATAAACGGCCCTTTCTCCCGGTTGTGGCTGAATCAGCACAACATCCGGGGGAAAGGGCCGTCACATCGATCATGACAGGCGGTTAATCAAAGCACTTCGCTATCGGTGTGCCATAATGGCGGTACTGACCGCCATCAAAAATTTCCGGATCGACACCTTCCTGAAACAGCACAATGATGTCGGAACCACCAAACAGGAAGTACCCAAACTCATCACCTTTTTCCAGAATGTTGCCGGTCTGAGCGGTCATATTCACCGAGGAAACCTGTGCCATGCCAACCGGAATAACCGCCACCAGCCCGATATCACCACATGGTGACTGGCTGGTATCCAGAATGACGATACCGCGGGCCTGATTAAATTCATAGCCGCCTTCAGAGTTATCCGGCGCATCAAACTGGCCGTCATCAATATTCACCTGAAGATAATTCAGCCCCTGTACAGCCCGGCACTCTTTCAGTAATCCTGCGACCGGAGTATGAAAGCGGTGATAAGAATAAGGACCAAGGAAATAGTGCACCATTTTGCCATTGGCGAAACAGTCCCCGTACGGACTGCCGTCTAACAAATCCTGAATACTGGCATATTTGTGGGTCAGCTTCACCCGGATTTCAGGCACTGTGGAGCTGGCTGAAATGTTATATTGAGCCCGGAAAGTACAATCTGCCGGGCTGACAATTACCGTGTTGTCTGAGGGGCTGGAAACCGGACGCAATCCCGGATTGAGTTCACGGGCAAAAAACTGATTAAACGTCAGCCAGCCACTGGGATTATTTGGCCGGCCATCGATCATGGAATCCTGTACCCGATACTGCGGAGAATCTTCAAGAAAGCTTTTCAAAGCCACATCATTGAAAGATTCTGTGGTATTCAGAAAGGCACCCCAGTCATTTGAATAATCAATCAGCCACCGGCTGAACCAGGGATCATTTTGTACTCTCTTCTCCTCCGGCCCGACCGGCTGGTCAATCAGATAGTAAAAATGGCACAGATGATCGTACACTTCCTGCTGTTCATCCGTACCGGGTTCTGTCCATGCGGGATTCGTGCTCTGATGCGGCACCCACCGGCTGAATTCCCACGCATAATTCACATAGTCCTGCCAGCTTTCCGGCCAGAACAACGCTTCAAACAGTATCGGACTCAACTGACGTCTGGCGTGGCTATGTGCAGCAATGAGAGATTCTTCCAGCATCGCGCGCAGCAGTGTATCTTCACTGAGTTTGGTATAGAGTACTTCAACCGCATCCGGCACCCACATTTCCTTGTCGAGTGTGGCTTTAAAACTGACGTGATGATTCATAAATGACTCCTTATGATTGAGCTTTCTTTACTTTTAAGTTTCTTTTTTTCAGAACATCAGTGCTCCTCTATATATGAAAAAGAATGAGCACTACATTCAGCATAGCTTAGAAAAAACAGATCATTTCGTCAGTATCATCACCGTATCATTTTACTCAATAAGCATGGATTAATTCTCTCCTGCAGAAACTTTCAGCAGCAGGCCTTCACCGTCATTCAGGCGTCAGGAAACGCTAACAACCTGGCATTGTCTTCCACCAGTCCGGCGACAAAACCGGCGACAGCCCTGACGCGCCGGGCATGGCTCAAATCGGTATGCATCACCAGATAAATATCCTGTTCTACCGCAGGCAGATGCTCCAGACAGACCAGCCCGGCCTGCCGGGCCACAATATGCGGTAACACCGCCAGTCCGACCCCGGACCGGCACGCTGCAACCTGAGTCGCCACAGCACTGGTGGTTAAGACAGGGGCGACGGTTTTCAGGTGTTGAGCCAGCCAGCGGGCCGCAGGTAAATCATGATAAGACTCACTCCAGCCGATAAACCGCGATTCTGAATACGCTGATTGCCCGGTCGCTTTCCGGCCCTGCGGTCTGTCATCACCGGCAATACCTGCATAAATACCGTAGCCGAGTTTACCTATCCGCCGGAAGGACACATTGCCCTGAGTGGGCCGAACCATGCGCAATGCCAGGTCGGCATCATGGCGGTGAAGGTTACTGGTACGGACATCAGTCACCAGGTCCAGTGTCAAAGACGGATACCGGCTCAGAAAATCCGGCAGCTTCGGAATAATCAGGGTTGTCGCCATATTTTCCGCCGTTGCCAGACGCACGTGCCCCTGAATTTCATTTTGTACCTCCGCCTGTGAGCAGAATGCAAACATCGCTGTCTCCATCTGCTCTGCACTTTCCAGCAATGCCATGCCTTCTTCTGTCAGCTGATAGCCGGTTTGTGCACGGACAAACAGAGGTGTATTCAACGCTTTTTCCAGCCGCTCGATTCGTCGTGATAATGTCGCGATGCCTAATGCCAGATTCTGAGCGGCACGGGTCAGCGTTCCTGCCCGCGCCAGTGCCAGAAAAACCCTTGCGTCATCCCAGTTTAGCTGTGTCATAAATCCCCGGTTATGATTTCCGTTTTTGAAAAATGGTTTGCCATATCAGTCTAAATATTCCGATTGTGGAATATGACATACTTCCTTTCGTTCAGCAATTCATCAGAATATCAAAACACTGGAGCTTAATATGCAATCAGAACGTTATCAGGCCGGCTGGGAAAAACTGGCAGAAGTCGATGGGACACAGGGCGAAAAAGTGATTGAAGCCCTTCAGGATATCGCACCGGATTTCGCCCGGATGGTGATTGAATTTTCGTTCGGTGAGATCTACAAGCGTGAGGCGCTCGATCTGAAAACCCGCGAAATAGCAACCATTGCCGCACTGGCAGCACTGGGCAATGCCACGCCTCAGCTGAAAGTGCATATTCATGGCGCACTGAATACCGGAAGCACGCCGCAGGAGATTGTAGAAGTCATGATGCAAATGGCAGTCTATGCCGGATTTCCCGCCGCACTGAACGGCTTATTCGCCGCCAAAGAAGTCTTTCGGGAACTGGGGATTGATCCACTGTCAGCACCAATGCCTGCACATCCGGACAGTCATCATCAATCAACACTCACACCCGGTTATTATGTGACCGCAGAAATCAGAATGAAAGATCCGAACCGGGCAGATGCGGCTAAAGCGGCACTCATCAGGCTTTGCGAGCAGACCCGCAAAGAAGAAGCCGGATGCACCCTGTTTGAGCTGCATACCTGCCCGGACGATCCGGTAAAACTCATCCTGTGGGAGCGATTTAACAGTGAAGCTGATTTTCATCTTCACCATCAGGCACCTCACACACTGGCATATTTAGCACAGGATTTTACCGAAATTGTTCAGATTCATGTTTCTGATGTGCTGAATTAACACGGAGATAATTACAGGACTATACCCAAACAACCTGAAGATGCAGGGTTCAGGTCGCTTGGGTATAGATTCATAACAATCATACAGACAGCAGTTTGAAAAGCGGGCCTTAATAAAATCGGGAGAATAAAGGCCCGTTATCTGCAGGGTCTGCGCTGTAATCAAAGAATGCACAAAACTTTATTACTACATCGACAGATCCCAAGACTTAAACCCGGTTAATATTCACTAAATAGGGTTTGCCTTCCAGCGGCTGGAAGATTTCGACGACAGCTTCCCACATACATTCTTCCGGTCCGGGCAGTCTGGCATTACATTTGTAGCGGTAATTTGTACCGGCAACAACCTGAGTCGCGACTTCATATGGGTCATAAATCACGCCGACAAAGCCTGCCATCGCTTCATCAAACACAGCCCGGTCTTCTGGTGTTAATTTGCGGTATTTCGTCCAGCCACCTGCGATTGTATCTACAGACATAAAAGCCTCCTGAAGTTTTCAGTGTCAGATATCCCATCAGATATCCGGTCAGCAGAAAGGTACCGCAACGCCAATTGTTCAATTTTTGTCCTCTCTGCCATTACAGCGTATGAAGGCTTTGGGGTTTACACAACATTCGTTGCTATTCATTCAGCCTCATAATGAAAAAATGTGATATGTGTACTGAAAACTATCTTTTATTGACTATCTCCCGGGTATACCGGTGCTGATATAAAGTGCGCTGTCAGTCGCCGGGTAGACAAGCTGTATCACGATCAGGTCAGGCCACTATCATGGGGAATCAATCTCATATACCCAAACAACCTGAAGATGCATGATTCAGGTTGCTTGGGTATATCTTTTTTGCTCAGATGCCAGACTTCACATTTTCATACTCAGGCAACATATTGTTTTCACAATAAAAAACATCAAAAATGCAATTAAGCGCTTATAGCCAACAATATACCACCCTCAATAAAAATAAATAAAATCAATAGTTTAAACTTCATGAATCACTTTACAATAACCAGAATCGCTGTAAGATCATCCCCTATTTTCTCTTTGTGTGGTTGTAATCCTATGTTTGCATTTTACGAATCGTACAAAGCGGGACTCCTTCATCCTTCCCACTGGCTACAAAATATCAGCGCTGGAATCATTGTGGGTGTGGTCGCTTTACCACTGGCCATGGCATTTGCTATTGCTTCCGGAGTGAAACCTGAACAGGGACTTTATACCGCGATTACCGCCGGTATCCTTGTGTCTCTGTTTGGTGGCTCCCGGATTCAGATCGCGGGTCCGACCGGGGCTTTTATCGTCTTACTTTCAGGCATTGTTCATCAATACGGCATTACCGGGCTGCAAATAGCAACCATGATGGCAGGTGTGATTCTGTTTTTATTCGGACTGTTGAAACTGGGCAGCGTGATCCGGTTTATTCCGGCTCCCGTGATTATTGGCTTTACCAGCGGTATCGGGATCATCATCTGGGTTGGGCAATGGCAGGAATTCTTTGGTTTGCCGGCGGTCAGCGGTGAACATTTTCATCAAAAATTAATTGCGCTGATTCATGCTTTTCCTCATATCAGCTGGCAAACAACCGGTCTGGCACTTTTCTCTTTAGCTATTTTGATTTTTTTACCGAAAATCCCCAGGATTTCAAAGATTCCGGCGCCCTTAATGGCACTAATCGCTGCAACGTCCCTGCATTACTTTGCCGGACTGAATAATGTACGAACCATAGGCACGGCATTTGGCGGCATTCCGGACGGATTACCTGATTTTGCTTTCCCTCCCGTAAGCTTTTCATCCATCGTCTCTCTTATTGGCCCGGCATTTGCGATAGCCATGCTGGGAGCCATTGAGTCGTTGCTGTCTGCCGTCGTTGCAGATGGTATGGCCGGCACCCGGCATAACTCGAATCAGGAACTGATCGGTCAGGGGTTAGCCAACCTGATTTCTCCCCTGTTTGGCGGCATTGCAGCCACCGGCGCCATTGCCCGGACAGCCACCAATATCCGCAATGGCGGTAACAGCCCCTTATCCGGTATTGTGCATGCCCTGACTTTAGTCTGCATTTTGCTATTACTTGCGCCGCTGGCAACCCACATACCACTGGCAACCCTGAGTGCAATTTTGTTTGTGGTCGCGTGGAATATGAGCGAAGTCAGACATTTCATAAAACTCATCAAACGGGCACCGCTTGCTGATGTCAGTATTTTGCTGATTACCTTTACTTTAACGGTCTTCACCGATCTGGTCGTTGCCGTCAATGTCGGCGTCATCATATCCGTGCTTCATTTTGTCAGACGCATGGCTTCCAGTGTGGAAGTCAAAGCCAGTACGAGCCATGATCTGTCTGCTGACCTCCGGGAATCCGGGCAAAAACAGTTACCGAAAGAAATTGCCATTTATGCGCTGGAAGGGCCGTTTTTCTTCGCAGCAGCCGACTCTTTTGACAAGGTGATGAGCAGTATTCAGGATATTCCGGAAATATTGATAATCCGGCTAAAGTGGGTGCCGTTTATGGATATTACCGGCCTGCAGGCATTGGAAGATATGATTCTGAGTTTCCGGCAAAAGGGTGTCCGGATTATGATTTCAGGCGCAAATTCGCGGGTTGACTATAAGTTACGGCGGGCCGGGATCATTGAGTTAATCGGCAAGGCGCATTACTTTGAGGAATTCACCCCGGCATTTCAGTATGCTTTAACACAATATTCAAAACACGAAGATTATGTAACTGTGCCTCAATGCGTATAACAAGCTAATGTGTAGCGTAATCAACTGATGTGTAACAAACTGACAGGTAACACCCCGTGTCAGTCAACCGGGCCTTAATGGCCCGGCTTGTTTTGTTCCGTATTCAGTCTTGAATACTCCCGTTCAGCCCATCCATTTTATGCAAAATGAATATTTGCGGCAGTATCATGTTGGTATCACCTGATTCAGGAGCAATGCAGTTATTCTTCAATCGTTTTTTCTCCACATTTTTCACAAATCACATGCCGGGTAAACTCATCCATTGACGCGCAAAAAGCACCCGCCACACTTCCTTTAAGGAAACCAGAAAGAAACTCTTTCCGGCTTTGATTCTTATCCCCTTCAAAAGGACTTTTGTTTCTGACCAGAACAACAATATGTGTTGTTTCTTCACCACATTGATTACAGAAATGAACTTCAGTTGTTGTTGCAGACATATGCTTACCTTTTTATTGATAACAATCAGGCGATAGGACATTTGGGTATAACAGTAAATCCCTCACAAATTCTGGATGTGTCTATCACCACACAAAGCAAAATTGTGTAACAAACGGTAAATAGCTTTCTGATAATTAACCTGATAACACACCTCTGCAGAGAGGACAAGTCCTGAAACGGCAATCCGGTCAGATGTTGAGCAAATCAATGCAATAAACAGCGGTGAAGTCATATACCCAAGCAACCAGAAATTGCATGATTCAGCTCACGCCCTGCGGGTGAGTTTGTCAGGCTATGAAGACTGCATCTTCTGGTTGTCTGGGTATATTGCATTTCTGACAGAGCGCAAGACTGCTCAGGATGTTTCATCCAGATTCAACCGCATTTCCAGTACATGGGGATGAAAACCGGCTTTTTCGTAAGCGCGGATAGCATGGTCTTTATCGGTATACACTTCCAGATACAAATGATGAATCCCCCGACTTCTGCTCCATTCTTTCAGGATATTGATTATTTTTTGATTCATTCCCTGTCCCCGGTGATGTTCTGCAACATACATAAATCCCAGATAGGTATGAGAATCATGTTCATACCACTGTTCTGACCGGCAGATTTTTGCATAGCCTGTTGCAATAATTTCATCATTCTCTTCAGCCACCATGACCACAGCATCAGTACTGGTGATCAGTGATTCCAAATCATAATACAGAGCATTCTTTGCTTTCAGCAGCGGATCAACCGGACGTTCAGTTTCAATAATATATTGTTCTATCGCTAATAATGCGGGGAGGTCATTCAGGCTGGCTTCACGATAATGCAATCACTTATCCTCTTTCTTATTCTTTATCCGTTTCTGTACCGATACATCGGTGCATCTTTCATCGGGCTATCATATACCCAAACAACCTGAAGATGGAGGTTGTCTGGGGATAAATAAAACAGCCACATAAATAAAACCTGCCAAAACCTGTATAAAAAACAATCCGATAATGACAGAGTTATAAATTTTTATTCTTATTTATGTAATCACTGCTTCAAATTCTGTCACCATAATAACCATACCCTTTTCATGGGAAAGATTGTTTATAAGAATAATTAGCTTTTTATCAGATGGATGACATAAAAATGATAATTCACAAAAGAAGTGTTCTGGCACTGGCAATGATTGCAGCACTGGCTGGATGTGATGACGACACTGCAGGTAATAACACATCAGATAGTATCTACACTTCCAGCGTCACGAGCGGAAGAACACTCACCAATACGGCTGACGTAGTTAAGATTGGCTCTGAAACAACAGATGACACGGTAACACTGACTATTGGCGCAACGTCCGACCTGCACGGTCGTCTGTTTGGCTATGATTATGCGCTGCTCTCTAATGATGCAGACGCGGGTTTAACCCGGATTGGCACCCTTATCAATCAGGTCCGGGCCAGTGATGCTGATACCCTTTTAATCGATATCGGTGACACGGTTCAGGGTAACTCAGCTTCGCTGTTTAACGACCTGCCGACACACCCGATGGTCAGTGCGCTGAATACACTTGAATACAACGTTTGGGTGCCAGGGAATCACGAATTTAACTTTGATCGTTCATTTGTTGACCGTAATCTGGAAAACTTTGACGGTGCCGTGATTTCCAGCAATATCAAATGGGAAAACACCGAAGTCAGCTACCTCAAACCATACCAAATCTTTAACATCAAAGGTGTCACCGTTGCAGTGATTGCAGTGACGCCGTCTTATGTACCAAACTGGGAAGCTTCTGCCCCCGAACATTACGCGGAGCTTTCTTTTGAAGATGAACTGACGTCAGTGACCGCTGCCGTCGATGATGCAATCACAAATTACAGTCCGGATGTGGTGATTGGCGCCTTCCATTTAGGCCGGAATGATAATGGCAGTGGTGTTTATCAGATAGCATCCAAACTGGCAGATAAATTTGATGTCATTTTCGCAGGTCATGAACATGCGGAATATATCGAAGAAGTACAAAAAGATGCTTATAGCAGCAGTTACAGTGGTGAAGATATCGCGACCAGCGGCAGTGATCATGGCACCGAAGATAAATCTGCCTCCGGAACTTACAATGAAAGCACCCGCGCTGCCAATGTAAAAATTATCGAACCCGGCAAATGGGGCTGGGCACTGGCGACGGCAAGCATCGAACTGCATAAAGATGATGATGGCAAGTGGAAAATGACAGATACCACGCTGGCCAACCTGCACACTTATTCTGAATCTGATCATACTTCAGTTGCTGATCAGCAGACGCTGTCTGATGAATATCAATGGGTGCATGAGCAATCCCTTGCTGATGCCAGCGCAGAACTGGGGACAGTCACCGGAAACTTCACCCCGTCTTCAACCGGACATGAAGATGAAGCAACCGGTGAAGCGTACGACTCCGATGCCGGTCGTCTGTATTCAACCATTCATTATGCCAAAGTCCACGATACACCGCTGATGGACTTTATTAATCAGATTCAGCTGGAGAAAACCAGTGCTGATGTCTCTGCGGCTTCCCTGTTCTCAGACCATACTAATCTGATCAATGGTGAAACCTACACCAAAGCCAAATCATCTGAGTTGTATAAGTACGACAATACGTTGATGGGCATCAAAATGACCGGTGCAAATCTGAAGAAATTTATGGAATGGTCGTACAGTTACTTTAATGCTTACACTGCCGGTGATCTGACCGTATCTTTCCGCACTGGTGCCAAGTCCTATAACTATGATCAGTTCGATGGCACGATAAAATATACAGTTGACCTGACCGGTGATGCTTACAGTCAAAGCAAGAATAGCGACGGTTCTTATACGGTGACCAATCCGGGCTCCCGGGTTCAGATCTCTGAAATTGCCGGTAAAGCCTTCGACGAAACAGCCACTTACAAAGTTGCTGTCAACAGCTATCGCTTTGGTACACAGCTGAAAACTTACGGTTGGGCCACCAGCGATGACGTGTATTATGAATCGACCAACGAAGCAGTCTATGCTATCCGCGATATGCTGACCGATTATGTACAAACCAACAAAGGCATCAATGTTGATGATTTTGATGACAACATGAACTGGTCTTTCGTACAGGATGCTGCGATTGCCGCTGCCCGGACCGATGGCGATAAAGGCCAGGCATTATGGGAAAAACTGCAAAACAAACAAATCTGTATTCAGATTGACTGGGATAACGCCAAATATCCCGGCATTGCCGTTTCCCTTAACCCGGATAACAGTGACAGTTATTTTGCAAATGCAGACTATGTGTCTTCCGGCACTGGCACAGCAGAAGCATGTAACACCAATCCTGATGAATAATCAGCATTGAAGCACCTCAATCAGCAACGGGATATCGCCCGTTGCTGATTATTGCAGATCACCGTGAGTTAATCATGATTCATTCATCACTGTTGGCTCATAACCTTTGATTTAATCATCGTTCAAACATCATAAAAACATGCTGAAAAAATATAGTTTTCCGATCATCATTGCGCTGATTTCCACCCTCATTTTCTGTTTCTCTCCCGGCCTGAGTGAGCACATTCGTCCGAAATCTCCACTGGTTCAACACTTTGTTGAAGCGAAAGTCACCCGGATGGTTTCTCAGGAGTTGTCTCCCGATCCTCATGTACCCTCGGTTATCACCGGCCGGCAAATCTTCTTCGCAAAGATTTTAGAAGGTGCAGAAAAAGGGAAGGAAGTCCGTATCACCAATCCGCTCAGCCGCCAGCATAATGTGTATGTACAAGCTGGCGATCACTTTATTATGATGATCCGGCTGAAAAAGGACGGACAGCCATATTACTGGGCATTCAACCACAAACGCTCTCCTGCTATTTACGCCATGCTGACTATCTTTTTGCTGCTGCTGCTCAGTTTTGGCAAAAAAGAAGGGCTGAACTCGGTAGTTTCCCTCTATTTCACAGCAGCACTGATTACCGGCGTCTTAATTCCGGCAATTTTTGCCGGATGGAACCCGGTGCTGCTGACTATTGTGCTGATGGGGCTGAAAATCGTCGTCAATTATATTCTTGTCTGCGGTTATAACCACAAAAGCTTTTGCGCCATGATCGGCACACTGCTCGGTGTGATTGCCGCCGGTGCATTTTCACAGATCTTCGGGGAAATGGCGCACCTGTCCGGCATTTATCTGGACAAAGGTGAAGACATTGTTTATCTGACCACCGCTCACCCGGTTCAAATCCGCTGGCTGATGTTTACCGCGATTATGATTTCTGCGCTGGGTGCCGTCATGGATGTTGCAATCTCCATCTCTTCTTCTTACCACGAGCTCAGTCAGGCAGATCCAACCCTGACACCGGCCCAACTGCGCAAAGCAAGCATGAATATCGGCCGCGACATCATGGGTACCATGACCAACACGCTGATTCTCGCGATTGCCGGCGGCTCCCTGACCACCATGATGATGGTGTGGGGATTTAACATGCCGGTGATTCAGTTTATCAATACACCGTTGGTCACCATGGCTGTGGTACATGGACTGGCGGGCAGTATCGGTATTGTCCTGACGATTCCACTGACCGCATGGGCGTGTTCGGCGCTGTTTCCGGTGAAAATCCGGGAGAAGGAAATCATCTGAGGGGTATAGCGCTAATGAATAGAAAATGATTATACCCAAGCAACCTGAAGATGCAGGATTCAGGTTGTTTGGGTATCAATCGTATCGCCAACTTTACGTTATTCAGAACGCCTATCAATCCTTATTCAGGAAGCTCCCGTAGTCCCATAAGCAGAAAAGTCCGGGTAGCAAAGCCAAACCAGCACAACAGGGACACACACTCTTTATGTGGAAAAACAACACTTTCTGAAATTTCAGGGAATATAAATCACAGCTTATCAAATGGATAACCGCTTTTTCATACCCCTGTGCTAAACTCATTATTGACAGTTCAGTCAAATAAAAGGATGTGCAAATGAAACAGATTGGAATGAGAAAATTATTGATTTTTTCAGTGATGTTACTGGTTGGACTCTCTGTCGCTATATCAAGTTATGTACTTTATTCGAATGAAAAAGAAACAATTCATAATATTGTGATGGATCAGACACGATCCTATACAAAGAATAAAGCAGCCAATGTTCAGGGTATCATCGGCGAAAAAGCCGGAGGACTCCGGAGTCTGTCAGGCCGGTATATCAACAAGGGCCTGTCGGGAAGTGATGAAGAAGTGATCGAACAAACCCGCTTTCTGGCCAGAGCAATGAATCTGAACAGTGCGCTGATCGCTTTTGAAAATGGTGATGCTTTCTGGAACCAGACTGCGGCAAGCTGGCCGAATCATAAACTGGATGGCGACGTCAAAGAAAAAGGCTGGTATCAGGCCGGCAGAAAATCAAGCAGCACCACTGTCACCAACCCTTACCTTTTTGATGGTGACTATTGGATCACCATGGTCGATAAGATCAAAGATGGCGTCATTGCCGTCGAATACAAACTGACATTTTTAAACGAAATTGTTTCTCAGGCTATTGATATACCAGGTTCTGCTGCAGTAATCATGACTCAGGACACAACATTCCTGGCATCGTCATCAAACGCAATCAAGGCCGGAGAGAAAGGTGCGAACTATGACTGGTTCCGCCACGCAGCTCAGGAAGCAGTCAGTAAGGAAAGTGCTGTAACAGAGTACAGCTTAAATGGGGTGGATAAACTGCTGTTCTCACACCGGATTAAAGTCGCGGATAAAAACTGGTATTTTGCGATAGGACTTGATAAGTCCGTGGCTTTCGGCTCACTGGAAGCAGCAAGAAATAATTCAATTCTTATCGCCTTTATTGCAACTTTAATCAGTGTGGCAATTGCGTATGCCTTAATTCAATGGCTATATCGCCCTATCCTGTCTTTAAGGGATACGATTACAGCCTTATCCAGCGGAGATGGTGACTTAACCCAGAGGCTGAAAGTGGAAAGTAAAGATGAGCTGGGACAGATCGCGCATGGCGTCAACCGGTTTATTGAAAATCTCCAGAACATCATGCTCGAAATCAAGGGAGCCACCTCGACCTTAGAATCAAACGTAGGCCGCCTCAGAGACCAGTCTGAACGAAGCAGTTCTATTCTGCAGAGCCATGTTTCAGAAACCGAGCAAATCGTAACTGCCATCGAAGAGATGAATTCGACCGCCTCATCAATGGCAACGGATGCAGCAAATACTGCAAACCTGACCCAGCAAGCCAATGAAACAAGTATTGAATCACGCAGAATTGTTGAACAGTCCCAGCAAACTGTATCGGCTTTAATCTCAGATGTAGATAAAGCTGCACTCGATGTACAGCAAATGAATGATGAAACCCAAAATATCAATACGATTTTGAATGTGATCGGTGATATTGCGGAGCAGACAAACTTACTGGCACTGAATGCAGCAATAGAAGCGGCACGGGCCGGAGAACAGGGCCGGGGTTTTGCCGTTGTTGCGGATGAAGTCCGGAATCTGGCCAGCAGGACCAAAGATAGTACAGAAGAAATAGAAACCGCACTCGATAGTTTGCTGAAAGGAACCAAAGTTGTGGTGGGCTCGATGGATAGCACAAAAGACAGATGTCAGGAAACCGCAGAAGGCGCCGGAGAAGTATCAAGCAGCCTTGAAACCATGACCCGGTTTGTCGATGAAATTAATGACCTGAGTACACAAATCGCGACGGCAGCAGAAGAGCAAAGCAGTGTGACACAGGAACTCAGCCGGAATATGTCCGCAATCAACGATATCGTCCGGGAACTCGATACGAACGGGCAGCAGGTCAATCATGATGCTCAGGAAATTTCGGATGTAAACCAGCAACTCTCCTCCATTGTAGGCCGGTTTAAACTGTAAAACGCGGGCAAATCTATCATGACGGGAGCCTGAGTCTGAAGGCTCCCTGGCATGAATCCGGAGCCCTTTGGGAATGTTTTCTGATACCAGTGAACGGCCCAGCCCTTCAATTGCATATTTGCTTGCGCCATACAGAGGGCCAACAGCCCTACTCCGTTGCTTCATGAATCGCTTCTTTTGTTCCCTGAACAGCGTCACTGGTCACTTCTTTGGTCTTACTCCAGATTTCAGCCGAATCACTTTTCACACCTTCCCATGTCCCGGAACACCCGCTAAGAAAAAGTGCCATGGTCACTGCTGTCAGTATAAACTTCATTGAATACTCCTTACATACGTCTGATTATTTCATGTTCAACCGGATTGTAAGTATATAGATGTCGGTATTACATCAGGCCAGAGCCACGTTAAATTTTTCAGCATCATGATGAAAACACGCGCTACTATTTATATATACCCGGGCAACCTGAAGATGCAGGATTCAGCGTGCAGCCGAAAGGTACAGTTCAAGGAAAGAGAATGCGGGAATGTACGCACTGTTGATTCAAAAGTGTATCGTTGATGACAAGGGAAGAAATTTATGCCTGAGAAAATACTGATCACAGGTGCGACAGATGGAATCGGACTTGCGACTGCCAGAACCCTGGTTGAGCAGGGCCATCATGTGTTAATTCATGGCCGCAATCCGGAAAAATTACAAAAAACAGAAGTCCTCCTTTCCGCAATGGGAAAAACGGACAGTTATTTATCAGATCTGTCAGATCTTGCGGATGTAAAACGCTTTGCAGAAACCATCACCGAAAAGCATCAGTCACTTGATGTATTAATTAATAATGCCGGCATTCTGAGAACTCCCCACTCAAGAACAGCGGACGGGCTGGATGTTCGTTTTGTCGTGAATACGGTTGCACCCTATTTGCTGACCAAAAAACTATTACCTTTATTCAGTCAGCATGGCCGGATCATCAATTTATCTTCTGCGGCGCAGTCACCATTAAGCATCGGGGCATTGATGGGGCAATGTGGTGAAATGGAAGCAATGAATGCTTATTCGCAAAGCAAGTTAGCCATCACCATGTGGTCTTATGCTCTGTCAGAACAACAGGATCACCATGCACCAGTGATTATTGCGGTTAATCCGGGGTCTTTACTGGGAAGTAAAATGGTTAAAGACGGTTTCGGGATCGCCGGAAAAGATATTCGTATCGGCGCTGATATATTGGTTCAGGCCGCTTTGTCCGATGAATTCAAAGAGGCTGGAGGATTGTATTTTGATAATGATTCAGGCCAGTTCACCGTGCCACACCCTGACGCCCGGGATATAAACAAAGGCAAAGAACTCATCCGGTTACTCGAAAAAATAATTGCAGATTATATACCCAAGTAACCTGAAGGTGCATCTTGAGGTCATGTGGGTATATACCCTGCATTGTAAGCCCATTTGTCTTTTATTTTTTCAGTTCATATCCTACCTTTATATTTCAGGGGTTTTCTATTACAAAAAGTCGGAATTTTATTATGGGAAGAGGCGTTTCTCTTTTTTTAATCTGTTTTTTTATCAGTACCAGTATTTATGCAGCTAACCATCGTTATATCAGTAACGGGAAAACAGCCTGGTATGGCTATGATGCTCCATTTGACGGCATGAGACTCGGTGGCGATAAAGATTTGAGTGTTGAAGAAGTCAGCGTCGATACTCACGCCTTTGTCAAAGGTGCGTTCAGTAAAGAAGAAATAAAGACGATGAAGGGACACAAAAGTAATGACTACACCTGTCCGAATGGTTATATCGTCACCTCTTTATATTATGTTCAGGATAAATCTGACGGGGCGACAAATAATCAACGTAGTATTGAAAAATTTAAATGCAGGGAACTACGTAAATCATTTGTATTTAAAAAGCTGATTAAATTTGAACTCATCGATGTCAATATTAATCACCGGACAAGAACCCCGTTAAATAAAGGGGAGTTTGCTGACTGTACTGACGGCCAATATATTGTTGGCTTCAATTATGCGAACAAAGGCGACAAACACATAAAAGAAGTCATTTGTCAGCCTTTTGCCTATGATTTTACCTCGAATCTGCCTTGTTTTTCCCGGTAAAGGAAAGGCATGCTTTAAACGACCAGAAGGCGGCGGCTTCGGCAAACATAGCAGGCAACGTCTGTCCCTGTGTAAGGCATGTGATTTTCAATCTGACTGATACTCAAACAGCCTGAAGATGCATGATTCAGGTTGCTTGGGTATCAGCCTGTCATTTCTGAAAACGGACCTGAATAAAAAACCCGCTATTTATACAAAAATCAGCCGTACCAAATCTGTTCAGACCAGCGCACTATCATTTGCTACAGGTAACGTCTCTTTTTCTGTTCCGTTATCGATAAAAGTCACCTGCTCGTAATCACCCCGCTGGACCATCAGAATCTTACTGAAGCGGAAAGTGGTTTCGGGTGCAGGGTTCTCTTTGCAGACATAATCAATAACCAAAGTGTGGCCGGAAATATGTGGCGTCTGTTTAAATTCATAATCGGAGACGGCGTTGTTTTCAGGTTCAATCACCGCGATGACAACATGATGAGCGAAATCTTCCACTGTCAGCCAGCGTTGAGAACCCATCACAGCTGCGGGATAAAAAACTTTCTGAAACTGATCAAATTTATCAAAAATAAAATAATGCTTACCAGCTTTAACTTCATGACCGACAACATAGTTATTCACGACCTGATAGGAGACTTCATTTTCATTCTGGCTGACCGTCACCTGCCATACCTGTTCTTCGATAATGTCATCATTCCAGACGCGCATGCGGATAAAGGACAGGGATTCCGGCGCAAGCGTACTTTTCATCGCTTTAAAATAAAAAACCTGGGTATCCCCGACGCCAACGACCTGTGGCGGATGAGGATCGGAATACAACTCTTCACCAACCAAACACAAAGACTCCGGTAACCGGGCAAGACACCAGCGATATCCCGTGCTCATATTTCCTTTTAACGAGATCTGAAAAGTACTGCCTGATTTAACTATTTTTGTATTCGATGAGTTCATAATGATTCCTTCTGACATGTGATCAGTCATTCGCGCCTGTTTCAGAAGACGGATTAACAATATCAGTCTAGTATCATTTAGATTGAACCGCGGAGTTTTATACAATCACATTGCATATTGTCAACATTTACTGAAGGCTGGACAATACCTGTGCAACCAGGCCACGCAATACTTCCGGGTCTGAGGACAAATGAGAATAGCTTCTCAACCCGAAAATACTCATCACCAGGTAATGGCTGAGCATCCGGGCATTTTGTTGTGATGATATTTCTCCCCGCTGCTGGCCCAGGCTGATTTTTTCTGTAATCAGCGCCTGCCAGTCAGACAATAACCGGCAAATATGACTTTCCATGTCATCATCCTGTTGGTGCATATCACTCAAGGCCTTTTGCATCAGGCACCCCGTCTGATGTTCACAGGAGTGAAGAAGCAACTCAAAATAACACCGGAACCCTTCGACAATGGTTTGCTGACTGGTGAAACAGCTCTCAAATTTTTGTCGGGATGACTGAGCATAATGCTCCAGTGCCGCCAGCAACAGTCCCCGTTTATTACCGAATGCACAGTAAATTGATCCCGGATGCAACCCGGTCACCTGTTTCAGGTCCTGCATACTGGTTTTGTTGTAACCCTTGTCAACAAAAGCATTCATCGCGGCACAAAGCACCTTCTCGCGATCAAACTCAGCCACTCTCATGGTCCATTCCTCTCTGTTTTCTCACCACCACTTTACTGTTTCCTGACCCATGAAACAAACATTCCTGAACGATCATTCAAAAATATATTGAATGATCGTTCAAGAATAGCTTAGGATAGATCCCATCCATTAATGATGACGCTCAGCAAAAGGAAAACAGGTTATGACAGACGTACTATTTCAGCCTTATCCACTAAACGGCACACTCACACTGAAAAACCGGATTATTATGGCACCACTGACACGCTGCATGGCCAGTGAAGATTTGGTTCCAACCGAAGCGATGGCAGCATATTATGCACGCCGGGCAGAAACCGGACTGATCATTACTGAAGCGACAATTATCCGGCCGGACGGACAAGGCTATCCGAACACGCCAGGAATTTTCACCGCTGCACAGATTGCCGGATGGAAAAAAGTCACAGATGCGGTTCATGCCAGTGACGGGAAGATTTTCCTTCAGCTCTGGCACACCGGGCGGGTTGCTCACCCACATTTTCATGGTGGTGATGCACTGGCGCCTTCTCCACTGGCAGCTGAAGGTTCAGTGCCACGAATGCGTGAACTTGAATATACTGTTCCCAAAGCGGTGACAACAGAAGATATCAATCAGCTGATTACGGATTATGGCCAGGCGGCAGAAAATGCAGTAGAAGCCGGATTTGATGGCGTAGAAATTCACGGAGCCAATGGTTATCTGATTGACCAGTTCCTTCACTTTGATACCAATCAACGTGACGATCATTACGGAGAAAGTCCGGAGAATATGGCCCGTTTTGCCCTTGAAGTAGTTGATGAAGTGATCAAACGTATCGGTGCTGACCGTACAGGTTTGCGCTTATCTCCGGGGGCATACTTTGGATTAAAACCCGATTCGCGCGATCGTGCCGTGTTCGACTACCTGTTACCTGCATTAGAAACCCGAAGCCTTGCTTATCTGCATGCCGGCATTTTTGATGACAGTATGACATTTGATGTTCTGGGAGGAGCAACAACCTCACAATATTTACGGGAAAAATATTCCGGGACGCTGATCGGTGTCGGTAGTTATACAGCAGACACCGGTTCGCAGGCAATTCAGGAAAATAAATTTAATTTACTGGCAATCGGTCGCCCGTTGATTGCGAACCCTGATTACGTCAGTACAGTCCGCTCAGGTGAACCACTGAAAGAATATTCAGAGGAAATGCTGACTGAGCTGATTTAAATCATATACCCAGGGTCAGTTGACCCCGGGGAAACCATTTTTGATTGACTCTCAATCCGGCCTGCACTTTTTTCCACTGCCTTTTCGGTGCAGGCCATTTTTTAATCACCTTCTCAGGGTTATCTGACTCCATTTTCCACATACTTCATTGACACACATATTTCATAAAAAACTGTGATCTGCCGCAATATCATCTTCTGAACCGCTGTCATCGGCCATTATCTGTTTACCCGGTTTTCAACCTTGTGTACGCTGAACAAATGAAAATATCAAACACCAGTAACAAGCAATAAAAACAGTATGATACTGAGACCAGCATGCCCATATAGCATGACAAGGCTGATGTCTTCGTTGCACCCGGTCGTCATGCTATATAGACTATGTATATAGCATGATATCGATTCAAGGAATGTAGTATGGCTACAGGTTCAGTATTTACCAATAACCGTTCACAAGCGGTCCGTCTTCCTGCCGGAACCCGCTTCCCGGAAGAGGTAAAAAAAGTGACAGTCAGAGTCGTCGGTAAAGAACGTATTCTCTCCCCGGTTGATAATACCTGGGATAGTTTTTTCACATCAGAAGAAGCCGTCAGTGATGATTTTATGACGGAACGTGCATCGCAAGAACAGCAAGAGCGGGAGCCATTCTGATGCTGAAATATATGCTGGATACAAATATCGTGATCTACATCATCAAAAAAAGGCCGATTAAAGTCCTTGAAAGCTTCAATCGTTGTGTCGGGCAGTTGTGTATCAGTTCCGTCACACTGGCAGAACTGATACACGGTGCGGAAAAAAGCGCCCGGCCAGAACACAACATGCGGCAGGTTGAAGATTTTACTTCCCGCCTTGAAATACTGGACTACACACCAAAAGCAGCTGCGCATTATGGTGATATCCGTGCGATGCTCGAAATACAGGGAATACCTATTGGTATCAATGATTTACATATTGCAGCCCACGCCAGAAGTGAAGGCCTGGTTATTGTGACGAACAACATGCGGGAATTTACACGGGTTGAAGCCCTGCGGGTAGAAAACTGGATCGCCTGAACGGTTCATCAGAAAAAAGACGAGACATGAATGACAGCCATACCTCTGATATATCACCCGATATACTCTGTTCTTGAGTTACCTGAAGGCCACCGCTATCCGATGAATAAGTACCGGCTGTTGTATGAAGTCATTCAGGCTGATTACGGATCAGAGCCGTTCATCTGGTTCGTCCCGGAAAAACTACCACTGGATGTAATTACTGAAGTGCACGCTCAGGATTATACCGAGGCATTATTCAACGGGCGGTTACCGGCCGCAAAAATGCGCCGGATTGGTTTTCCCTGGAGCGACATGCTGATCGAGCGCACCCGTTATTCAGCCGGAGGAACCGTGATGACCGCTGCGCTGGCTCAGCAACATGGGCTAGCCATTCACCTCAGCGGCGGCTATCACCATGCTCATCATGATTTCGGCAGCGGATTTTGTCTGATCAATGATCTGGTACTGGCCGCACATCAGTCTCTGAAGCATCCAGACATCGACACAGTGATGATTATCGACAGTGACGTCCACCACGGAGACGGCACTGCAAGCTTGTGTCAGAACAACCGGCAAATCATCACGGTTTCTTTCCATTGTGAGAAAAATTTTCCCTCCCGTAAACCACCCTCTGACTACGATATCCCGTTCGAAAAATTCGCCACAGATAAAACTTTCCTGACGGCATTCCGGGAAGTCGTAACGATGGCTTTATCTCATCATCAGTCCGATCTGATCATTTACGATGCAGGTGTTGATATTCATGAAGAAGATGAGCTGGGTCATCTGAATGTCTCTTCAGGCGCAATTGCAGAGCGGGATCAGTGGATGATCTCACAGGCACATCGTCTGCAAATCCCGATGGCCTGTGTTGTTGGCGGTGGTTACAGAACCGATCATGGTGCTCTGGTGCCGCATCACATGCGATTGATTGATGCGGCATACCAGCATGCCTGTTCCCGGAAATAGTCACGGAATGAGGGGATGAAAGCGTAACCGCACTGACAAAGACCGGTAAAATTATCAGAACTGAAGCAATTATCGTTACCGGTCCCAGTATGACTCTTCAAGGCAGTCTTCGCGCTCCGGCAATCCTCTCGATAAACGCGGTGAATGCTGTACCAATACCTCGTAGCTGACACGGTTCGCATATTTACACACCTGAGAAAAAGAAGAATAAGTCAGGCAGCTGTAGTCATGTTTTCGCGAATTAGGCACATTCGCCTGATGGAACCCATTGGCGGCCATATCATGCAGGATCGCGGCAAGGGCTGCATCACCGGCACCATTGGTATTTTTTATTTTTTCCGGCCCGCCCATGTATGGAGAGATGTGAGAATAGACTCTGACAGGTTGAGAGCAGTCACTCTTCCTCATTGGCCGGCTAAATTCATACTGATTAAATTCCGCAATTGACCCTGGCAATAAAGGCCGGCTGGTTTCTCTTTTCGCTTCATCTTCGGTATAACCAGCCATGAACAAACCGACAGGCCCGGCGGTACACAGCACCATATCTGCCCAGTCCAGTGTTTTATCTGCCGCCTGCAGCGGGTCAGCAATGCCTGTCAGAGCCTGCGCTTCTTCTTCATTCATCGCAACCACGGTGATGTGATCCCGAATAAATGACTGCCAGAAATCCACGTTCTGCGCGATCATGTATTTCGTGCCCAGCGTTAACACAATCGGTACATGATATTTTTTTGCATACTCAATTGACTGCATTGCAGCATTAGCAATTGGTTCGCCTTCTTTACAACGCAGCAAATAAGAACTTAATACCAGCGCAGAAGCCGTTTTAAAGATCGCTTCCGGGATACTATCAGAACGGAGATAATTCATTTTGCCGGCATTAATCGCAAAGGTCCTTTCACCGTTATCTGAAATCAGCGTAAAACAACGCCCGATCGGACCATCCACCCCCTGAAGATAATTAAGATCAACCCGGCTGGATGTATTGGATAAATACTGATATCCATAGCTACCAATCCGGATGTTTTCACTCATCACCCCCAGCAATGTCGATTTGGCATCCGCCAGCACAGAATAGTTATGTAAGGTATTCCCGATAGTGCCACCAGCAAACTGATCGGTAATCAGCTGACGCTCTGCCAGCTCCTGATATAACGCTTCCGCTTTCACATCATCGATGACCAGAGACTGACCAGGAGATAACTCATACTTCTCAATCAGCGCGTCAGGTACTTTCGCCTCAATATCAACGATAACCTGTGCCATACCAATGACATGGTTAAAAGTTAAGGTGTGATTTGCTGTATTCGGGACGATGAGCGTGTCGCGCTCAGAGACAGGGAAATAGTGCTTTGATTTTCGTTGACCGGGAAACTTCATACTGCGCCTGTTTGTTGATAGCGTTCATTGATAACAAAGGGCGCAATTTTATATGGTCCGTGACAGAGGTGCAATTTTTCCGGCCGGGAAAACCCGGCGCGACATCATTCTGAATACCAGAGGAACCAGACAACAATGGATGCCACGATAAAGATCAGTGATCTTTTTCTCTCTTTACTGTTGGTTGACATCGCAATCAGGCCAAGCTGCGAGATAATCATAACCCCCAGTACCATCAGCATAAACAGAATACTGTGAATAGTAATCACATCGTCATAAGAAACAGAAACCGATGGTTCCATCCCGGGTGTCCACTCATATTGGTGACGGGGAAAAAGAACTAACAGACTTAAGCCAATAAAAAAAACTAAATGTGCAATAAACCTGATCAAAGGTCTCATTCTCAGATCTCCAATACGTTATAAATCCACTGATAAAACAGGGCAAAAATATGCGTGATCCCCGGAAAAACAGTCAGTGAGAGTATAGAAATAAAAACACCTGAAGAATAAGTTTGTTCTTATGTGTGAATGAATATCACATATTGAATCATCAAATGCGAAAAAATCGCACAACAAAGCAGGATTACTCCCGCCAGTGTTGTGGTTCACTCAACGCTTGCGAGCACTGAACAGTGCCTTTGACCTGGCCAAGATAATTGTGGTTCAGCTCCTGGACCATCCATGCTCCGGCATGCTCTTCCGGAATCGGATAAGGTGCACTCAAGCCTAAAGAACCCGCCGGACGGAATCCACATCGTGGGTAATAATCCGCATGTCCTAACACAAAAACAAAATCCACTCCCGCCTGTTTGAGTTGTTCTAACCCTTCATTGATTAGCTGCAACCCGACTCCACCTTTCTGGCTATCCGGTATAATTGCAAGCGGTGCCAGTATCTGGGCAGATAACGGTACATCAGCTCCGTTAACCTCAGCTTTGGTAAACAGCACATGGCCCACAAGGCGCTTACCTTCAACTGCCACTAAAGACAGGACCGGCATTGCCGTCGTATCATGCATTAAATCATCAACAAGTTTTGCAATCACACTTCCTTTATCATCGCCAAAAGCATGCTGGTGAATTTCAAGAATTCCGCAGCGGTCTGATTCAGTTGATTGTCTGATTTCCATTGTTATTTCCTCCGTGTCATTTGACAAAATGAAACTAAATTCATAATAATTATACCAATTATTTTTCACAACATTGGAAGGAATTTTTAACAATATGTATGATCGCCTCAGAAGGTATTCATTTATAAGGCAAAGATATGCCTGCCATGACCATATTATCCATAAGGCCCGGCAACTACACTAAACAGAACAAAGTGCAAAAAGTTAACCCATTGAATATATCCATTTCAGGGTAAAACCAGCCACATCAATAACAAACTTGCCGATAGCCCCAGAATAAATAATCCCCAAAGTGTACCGACATTGGTTTCATCACCAAACTTATCTGAGATCTTTAATGAACGGGCAAAGAGCACACATCCTGAATAGCCACCAGGCAGTAGTAACCCGCCACCAACAATTAACACGATAATTTGAAATGTGGACATAGCAACCACCTATTCAATATCGACTTCACGAACATTTTTTTGCGTTTTACATGCTTCGACATGGGTACGAGTCATCTCACGCAAATTTTCACCATCGGGAATGGCTTTCAGGGTTATATACTCAAACAGCCTCAAGATGCATGATTCAGCGTGCAGCCGAAAGGTACAGTTCAAGTCCCCACCTTTCAAATTATCCTGACACAGAAATGTGCCTTTCAGCTCACGTCCTGCGGGTGAGTTTGTCAGGTTCTGATGCAGCGTGACTGATTTTCAACGTAGAATGACTCTATCTTCAAATCAGTGCCTTGGTCAGAAACCAATCCATTCTCGCTGAACATGGATCTTGATGTCACTTGGGTATAAAGATGTATTCAGACATGGCATACCTCTTTATTTTCTGCTTCATTCAAAGGAGAACAAATAATCTTATCCAGACTTTCTATTGTTTTAAATGTACAAGAGCATATTATATTTTGACATTGATAATAAGATTCCTTGGTCGTTTTTGTCAGGTAGCGGCTGGTTCTTATATGTGCTGGTTTATTACAAATTGGACAACGCATCATAATTATTTACCTAATTTATATTCCTAAATAATAAAAAGATTCAGAGGTAATACGTTCAATTTTATTGTTATTTTTATATATAGTTGCTATCGTTCTGTTTCTGATAATCATTTATTATTTATATGTTTTCCGCTTGTTTTTAATCTATCATTTCCTACACAACAGTGAAGTATTAAGTTTGTTGTGTGACTAATGAAAAAACCATATTTAATATTTGTTCATGAATAAATATGGTTTTATTAAGCCTCCTTAAACAAGAGAGGTTAAATTATGTTATTACAAGATAAAGTTATTACGACTGCATGGTCCCGCGCTGACGCACTGAAAGTGAAATTCGATGATCCGACAACAACGCAGCCAACGGTTGATCTTGAATTTCCTGTGATGGATGAAACGCTTTTTATCTGGGATACCATGCCACTGCGAAAATTAGATGGCACCATTGTTTCAGTCAACGGATGGTCTGTTATTTTCACTCTGACAGCAATCAGAGAACCTGAAAACTATCAAAATGAAGACGGCAGCTATGATATTACTTCGGACTGGAATGCAAGACACGGCCGGGCAAGAATCTGTTACTGGTATGCCAAAGATGGTCAGAGCTGGGCATTCGGTGGCAGGGTGATGGCCGATGGTGTGTCTCCAACCGCCAGAGAATGGGCCGGCACGCCAATCCTTCTCAATGATCAGGGCGAAATTGAGCTCTATTATACCTGCGTCAACCCGGATGCAACGATTGCTAAAGTCAGAGGACATATCACTGAAACCGGAGATAGTGTTCAGTTATCGGACTTTCATGAAGTGACTGAACTATTTACCGCTGATGGCTTTTATTACCAGACCGAAGCGCAAAATACTTACTGGAATTTCAGGGATCCCAGTCCGTTTACAGACCCGAATGACGGCAGGCTCTATATGGTCTTTGAAGGCAATGTTGCCGGTAAACGCGGCAGCCATCAGATCACATCGAAAGATATGGGAGATGTACCGCCGGGCCATGAAGATGTTGGCGGCGCAAAGTATCAGGCCGGATGTATTGGCCTTGCTGTTGCCAAAGACGATAAAGGAGATGACTGGCAGTTGCTGCCGCCGTTGATTACCGCCGTCGGTGTCAACGACCAGACAGAGCGGCCGCATTTCGTATTCAAAGACGGCAAGTATTATCTGTTCACTATCAGCCACCAGTTTACCTATGCGGATGGCCTGACCGGACCGGACGGCGTTTATGGCTTTGTCAGTGACTCACTGTTCGGACCTTATGAACCCTTAAATGGCTCCGGCCTGGTACTGGGAAATCCTTCTTCCCAGCCTTTCCAGACCTATTCACATTGCGTCATGCCGAATGGTCTGGTGACATCATTCATTGACAGCGTTCCTGCACCGGATGACAGTGATTATGATGGTGACTACCGTATCGGAGGAACCGAGGCACCAACGGTGCAGATCAAAATTGAAGGGAACCGGACCTTTGTCGTCAAAGAATACGACTATGGATTTATTCCGCCAATGGAAAACATTTTCATTAAATAGCCGGACAGGTGGTGCATCAATATGCACCACCTGACTTTGGAGGGACAATGGATATAAATATCTCTTTAGATGTAAATAGTTCTTTCGAATTGATAAGATCTTTCTTTAAAGGAGACTCAATTATTCTGAGTCTGCTCACCTCATTTTTTCTGGCAACAGTCAGAGTTATTTATTCAGGCGGAGGTTTATCAGAAATCATTTTTGAAGGCATCATGTGTGGTTGCCTGACATTAATATCTGTATCAATAATAGAATATTTCGGAATATCAAATCAGTTCACAGTATCAATTGGTGGATTTATTGGTTTCATGGGTGCAAATAAAATAAGCTCATGGATTAACCGGTTTATATCAGGAAAAATTTCGTGATATGACTATTGATTTTTTACACAACAGTCCTTCATGTTTTATACCCGGATAACATGAAATCAGCATGGATACGGGGTCCGACAGGGATGTCTCCTGTGCCGCAGTTGCTGTTTCTCCGGCTCTCCGGCCATACGGCTCAGGCTACCCGTCACAAATCCTCAATCACACCGTGTTTTTTCCCGTCTCTGGCGTTAAGGTCATATACCCAAGCAACCTGAAGATTCATGATTCAGCTCACGCCCTTCGGGTGAGTTTGTCTGGCTTTGAGACAAATCTCACTGAACCCTGCATCTTCAGGTTGCTTGGGTATAAATAAATTCAGCAGATTATGCGGATGACAACAGCATTCTAAACGTGTTTTTTCCGGATCAGTTAATCTGACGGGTTGAGCGGACGCTTTAACAACTCAATACCAACTTTAAAGTGCCGGTAAACAGGAAACTACTCCTCATTACCCTGCTTCATGATACTGATTATCTTATGAAAAACTGTCATTACAACGATCAACAGCCTCTGTCATTCCCTCAAACATGGCATTCTGTACCGGGGGTAAAGCTGTATCCTTTACAACATCACGACGCAACCCGCCTGCTGGCATTATTTTCTGATGGTGTCTGCGATAATCTCGCCATTGAACGCATTCATACATTAAAACAGGCGCAGGACTTTGTTCACGGCGATGGCTATGCGCATAAAGTCCGCCTGGGTATCTGGCATCGTAAACATGGACTTGTCGGCAGTGTCGCCTGGGGAGAGGATACCGGAGACAGCGCATTTATCAGCTACTGGATTGCCCCCGCCTTTCAACGTCAGGGATATGGACGAAAAGCTGTCGCACAACTCATCCGGCAGCTGAAACAGCAGGGTTTTCATCAGATCATGGCCGATGTTTACTTCGATAATCAGCCATCAAAAATCTTATTGACCAGCCTCGGCTTCCGGATTGAGGGCGTACTGGAAGAATATGAAGAAAAACCAGTGCTGCGGCTGACGCTGGAAGATGACAACCCGGCCGTCAGAATTTCAGAGGCGAATTGTCAATCACTTCTTTCATAACAAAGAAAGAGCGGATCTGACGCACACCAGGCAAAGCTATCAGGTGGCTGGCATGCAGACGATTGAAATCTTCCATGTCGTTGACTCTGACCCGGAGAAAATAGTCAAACTCTCCGGCAACCAGCTGGCAATCAATGATCACCGGAATTTGTACCACAGCTGCTTCAAATTCAGAAAAACTCTCCGGCGTTGAGCGATCAAGCACGACGCCAACCATCACCAGTGTTCCTTTTGCAACCGCCTGCGGGTTAACAACAGCCCGGACAGACTGAATCACACCGGCATCAAACAAGCGTTCAACCCGGCGATGGCAGGTGGGTGCACTGATATTCACTTTTTCAGCCAGCTCAGCGTTTGACATGCGTCCTTCCTGCTGGAGTAAACGCAGGAGTTTCAGATCGGTCCGGTCCAGAGATATCGTCATGAAAGATTATTCCATTTTATGTCAGATTAATTTAATTATTAACAATATCAGACATCAATTTCAAAATATAAATAAAAATATAACAACAATAATGAAAGCACATTTCAGCGCAGATCCAGTAGTCTTTTCAGCATATTCAGATTTCGGGATATTCAGACATCACATGGAGAGACAAATGAAACTGGAACAATTTGAGCGTTACCCCCTGACCTTCGGACCAACACCCATTGAAAAACTCCCCCGCCTGAGTGAGTTTCTTGGCGGTGATGTAGAGATTTATGCCAAGCGGGAAGACTGCAACTGCGGTCTCGCATTTGGTGGTAACAAGATCAGAAAACTGGAATATATTGTACCGGATGCCATCGCTTCAGGTGCGGATACACTGGTTACTATTGGTGGTGTACAGTCCAACCATACCCGTTTAGTCGCAGCCACTGCGGCAAAAATCGGTATGCAATGCCGGCTGGTTCAGGAAAGCTGGGTACCGTTTCAGGATGCGGTTTATGACCGGGTCGGAAATATTCTGATGAGCCGGGTGATGGGTGCCACTGTCGAACTGGTTGATGAAGGATTTGATATTGGCATCCGGGAAAGCTGGGAGAATGCGATTGAAGACGTGAAAGCCAAAGGCGGGCACCCCTACCCGATTCCTGCCGGTGCGTCGGAACATAAATATGGCGGATTGGGTTATGTCGCGTTTGCTGAAGAAGTCCGCCAGCAAGAAGCGGAAATGGGAATAAAGTTTGACTACATCGTCGTGTGTACAGTAACGGGCTCAACCATGGCCGGTATGGTTGTCGGATTTGCTGAAGATGGGCGCAGCCGCAGGGTGATCGGTATTGACGCATCCGGTACGCCGGAGAAAAACCATGCTCAGGTATTACGCATTGCCCGGCATACTGCTGATCTGGTTGAGCTGGAACAACCGATTCAGGAAGACGACATCACGATTATTGATGACTACGCTTATCCGGCTTACGGAGTGCCTTCTGAAGAGACAAATGATGCCATCCGGATTGCAGCAAAAACCGAAGGCATGATGACAGACCCGGTTTATGAGGGAAAATCAATGCAGGGGCTGATTGATCTGACCCGCAAGGGCTATTTCCCGCAAGGGTCAAAAGTCTTGTATGTTCACCTGGGTGGCGTCCCGGCGATAAATGCCTACAGCTATATCTATCGTAACGGTTAATCTGCCGTAACGGCTCATTTATCGTAACGGCAAATCTGCCGCAATGGTTAAGCCGCAGCATCAGAAACGCCCGGACCTGCCGGGCGTCTTTCCTGAATGATCAATCCTCAGAGTTCTCAGGAAACGACCATATCAGCAGAGTCCGTTTGCCTCACTTCCAGAATCACCCGCCGGCATGACTGCGCTTCAATCAGCTGATTGAACTGCTCCCGGTTTGTGACATCAAGAAACGCATCCCATTCATCTAATGCAAGTGGACGATCAGTCTCTGTCAGCAACCATTCCAGACATCGCCTGCTGTATTGTCCGTCAGACAATCCGCTATCGGCGGGCCACGGCCAGTCAACCCGCCTTGCCGGATTGAAATACAGAATATCCTGCTCCCTTTCAAGCTGGCGCAGAAAGGTGGTTTTGCCGCTACCGTTTTTTCCGCGAATCCGGTAACGCCCCTGACGAATCCCGGATAACGCAAACTGCGCCGCAGATTGGTGATTCACTTCAATCTGTGACAGACGCATTGACGAAGATGGCGCTTCCACCCGATCAAATTCACGCAGTGTATTCAGTAACCCCTGAACTGAAGGCAGCGATAAAACAATTTCAATCACATCATTAATCGAACCAATCAGATGATAGATTCGCGTCAGGTTGATCACGACAGCCAGCAATACCGCATCGCTGGTTTCCGGTGTCAGGATCAGCCAGGCTATCAATCCCGATGTCGGTAACAGGCTGAACAAAGAAGACAACAGGAACACACCCGACTGAAAACCGGCATGGGTATTTCTGGCCCGGCAAAAACGACGTATATGTTTCAGCACCCGGTTCTGCCAGCATTGCCGGTTAATCACATTACCGCTGATCGCATTTGGATGAATCTCTTTCAGATGATGGGTCAAAGACGACGTTTGCCTTGATTCATTTTCTGACAACCGCGTCATTGGTTGGTTTGTCTGCCGGCTGACGATAAAAACCAGCACAATCGTGATCAGAATTGCCAGTAAAAACCGGCCATCAATATAGATCCCGATCATGGCCAGACTGAATGAAAAATTCAGCAGAGAACTCAGACCATACTGAAAAAACTGAGTAAACCTGCCATACACATCCCGCACCTGCGCTGTATAAAAACCAAGCTTATATGCCGATGGGGCGGTTTGATATACACCGGCTTTTTCTGACCAGAAATCTGCCAGAGCTGATGATTCCCAGCGGATTTTACAGTAGTCAGCAAAATATCCCGGCAAATAGGGCAAAACCATCAGCAAGATATAAATGAGCACATAAATATTCACATCCTGACTGCCAAGCCCCTGCTCAATCAGGGCCGATGAAAGTCTGACGGAGATGTAAACGGATAATCCAATCAAGAATTGATGAGAGAAAATACACACGCACATCATGCAGAACCAGCGGCTTATGCACATTGTTGCCATTTGATGCAACATAAATAATCACCTGTAAATCTACCTTAAAAATCTCTGATCACCGGCAATGTTTTGGTGCTGAAAAATCAGGCAAAAAGCCCGTATCAGCAGCAAACAGTTCCGTCATCAGAATGAATCAATCGAAGGTATTTCAGGTTACATGTCACACAGCCTTTTGAAGGGGAGTCCGGAAATATTATCAGAGATGCGTTGAATAACACAATGAAAGTTTCAGATCATGCGTTTGACTCACAGCCAGAGGACGGTGCCTCTGGCTGTGAGTCAAACTGACGTACAATAAAAATATCATCGTCAGTACAAGGTTATTTGCGTATAAAATTCAGTCCAATCGCGCCGAGATTATCCGGGTGTTCGCTGTCTGTCCCCATCGTAAATGCGCCATAGTAACGTTCTCCGGCTTCAGAGCCCGGCAGCTGATAATTGACTTCAGCACTGAATCGCTGACCGGCCGGAACAAATTCCGGCACATTAACACTCAGATGCTCCGGTGAAGCTGAAAGCATCGCCACATCAAGCTGATAGCTGAATGTCGGCGGGTTGCCATCCCGGTAACCACGTACCGCAATCCAGATCGTTTCCGAATCAGGCACCGGCACATTCAGGTACTGATCGGAACGAAGGTAGTTATTCGCCGCATAGCTGTAGTGTTCAAAATCAACTTCCGTTCCCTCTCCGACATAGATTTCCAGATTTTTGGCATCGGTCTGAGTGATATCGGCCACCAGCCTTTTCGCACCTTCCGGCACCTGAACAATATAATCGTAGTAGTACCAGCCGTAGTTATTATCCGCAAAGGAAATAGTATCCGAGAACTGAGTCGGTTTTTGCGGGCCGTAAATGGTCACCTGAGCATCAGTCACTGTGCGCGCTTTCAACCCGCTGATGGTCGTGCTGCCTTCTTCTTTCTTCGCAACAATATCCACACCGGTCAGCTGATTAAAGTTACTGCTGGCACTGAATGCTGCCATCGGGAAATGAGCATCCGGCACACCGTAAGTTAACGATTTCAGCGTAATCTGATCAAAGCGCCACGCATCTGCCGGCGAATTCATCATATCCACGGTAAATGTGATGGTCTGACTTTCTCCGGGAGCGAGGCTGAAATAAGCCGGTGAGACACTGATAAACGGCGTGTACTGATACAGCCAGTGCGTGGTGATGTCCTGACCGTTGGTGACAGTTCTCTGCCATGAACAGCTCAGAATACAGGATTGCTGACCAAGAGAAGCCAGATTCAGCGCCGCCGGGTCACCACCTTCATACGGATCAGCCTTCAGGAAGTTATCCCGGGTTTCATCCAGCAATAAACCGGCCCGTGCGGCCCTTTCCAGATCAAGTCTTCCGGCGCCCATATCAAATGGTGTTGCCTGTCTTAACCCGTCAGCTTTTCTGACCCACGGTGTTGACGTGGTCATCATCGCAGACTGAATCTGCATCGGCGTCCAGTCCGGATGAATCGAGTGAAGCAGCGCAGCGCCGCCGGCAATATGAGGTGAAGCCATTGAGGTGCCATATTCAATCGCATAACCTTCTTTAAACGCGGCAAAGATACCTTTGCCCGGCCCGGTGATATCCGGTTTAACCACACTGGTTGCCACTTTATTCGGCCCGCGGGATGTATCATAAGCCAGAATGTCCGCCAGTCCGGGATCCACTTCAGGCCGGGTGCCCGATAGCGTTGCTGTGTGACCTGAACCTGAATCCAGCCAGGCAAGCAGGCGCTGACCATCGCGGTATGTAATCACGACTTTGCGTTTTTCCTGCTCAATCGCCAGCAGGAATCCCGGCCCCATTGGCACCTGATTCGAGTTTTCCTTCCGGGCAACGATCACCACCGCACCGGCACCGTTGTCAAAGGTTGCGGCTTCACGATCTTCAGTACTGACCTCTGTGCTGTATCGGCAGACAACAATCGCCCCGTCAAACTTCGTGGTAAATTTGTCTTTTTCGCAATAGGTATTGCCCAGCTGACCCGCATCGATAATTTCGGCCGGACCGTAGCTGTCTGTGATCCACTCACCTGCAATGTGCTCCGGTGGTGGTGTGTCTCCACCCTGCATATCAATCAGAGCATTTTTATAGATCACCTGCTGTGAACCATCCGCAACCGCCGTTACCCACGGAGAATTGGCCGGCGTCCAGATTGTTCCTGCTCCCGGACCTGAGTTTCCGGCACAAACGGCCACAAAAATACCGGCGTCCATCGCCGATAAAAACGCTTTACCGTCAGTGGCAACCCAAGGGTCACTGCCGTGGACGACACCCACTGAAAAGTTAATCACATCAACACCGTCCTGAATCGCCTGATCAATCATCGCCAGCATGGCAGATTCAGGGCACCGCGCATTTTCATTACAAGCCCGGTAAGCAATCACGTTCGCGTGTGGTGCCACACCGGCAATATCGCGGGTAATTGTCGACCCCATTTTTGTCGTCAGGGAAGCCCCGTAAACCACATTACCTGCCGCTGTACTGGCAGTGTGTGAACCGTGGCCATTGGTATCGACCGGACTCCCGTTGTCGATACCGGAGTAACCCCAGGCGCCAATCAGTTTATCATTACAGGGAAACGTTGCGTCATAGACCGATGATTTAGGGTCACACACACCGTAGTAGCTGCTGCGGGGATTTTTGACTGTGTATCCGTCACCGCCGGTGACCGCAAATGAAGGACTGTGCGGGTTAATACCACTGTCAATCACGCCGACAACCATGCCTTCGCCCATCGTGCTTTTACCAGTACCTTGACCAATAGCTCCGTCACCAAAAGTACCTTGTGCCCGGGAGACACCCTGCCATAAGTCATTGGCTTTAATCCATGTAAATCCGCCCTGAAGTTCGGAGATATCTGTCGCATCCGCAGTTAACACAGATCGCGAAGCACTCATCATCTGAGCGCTGTGATGGAATCGCTTTGACCCGCTCCGGGACGCACCTGAAGCATCTGTGATCGTCTGGCTGCCTTTCAGCTTTGAGACCCGATCTCTGGTGATCGATTCTATCCCGGATAATGCACTGATTTTTGCCGCCTCAGACGCAGTCAGCTCAATGACGATCGCATTAATCGCCACCTGCATTTGCCCGGTGACGTTTACACCCCGTCCCAGAGTTGCTTCGATCTGACTGATTAACTCTGCCTGCGTCGTTTTCAGGTAACCCTGATAAGCAATCGCAGCCGAACTGCGCATATTCAGCTTTCCGGTACTCAGCGATTTGGTACTGGCATAGCCTTCAATACTGCCCCGGTAACTTGCCACTGACGGTGCCTGGCCAACCAGGATATATCTGGCGACCGCTGACGGGTTCGCCTGAGCTTTTAAACCTGCAGATAGCGATTTCGCGTTCCCTTCCGTGGTGGAAGAGACAGGCGCATGCCCCTGCCCTTTGGTAATTACCTTTAATTCCGCGGCATGAACAGATGACATCGCTGCTGCGCAAGCCATCAGCCAGGGAACTATTTTTATTAACACATGTTGTGAATTCACTCGCATCAATCTCCTGATTATTTTCATTGTGGAAATCCTTTCCGGATGAAAGGTATGACCGATACCTCTCGCAAATTTGGTGCGAAATTAAATTTAAGATAATGGAATTTATTTATTATAATGCTCATTATTTTTAACATAGATAAAATACAAAATAAAACCCACACCACAAATGACAGAATTGCCATCAGTGTTCATTATGCTATTTCAGGGAAGGAATCCGGAATAAAGTTATCAGGATTAGATTAATGCCAGGTATAATATAAAGAAATTCAAGCCAATTCATTAATAAATAAATTAATATCATCAAAAATAAAATGTGGCGAACATTCAAATCGGCCAGAGATAAAGCGTTGACTGAATATGTGTCACTCTGAGAACCACAGGCTCGTTTATTCAGAATATGAAGCGATAACTCAATGATCTGGACAACCCGTTCCGAAATTAAAATTAAATATACCCCAACATTCTGAAGATATTAGTGGTTCAGGTACACCAGACAAACAGAAAAGCCACCTGACTATACAGGTGGCCTGAATAAAAACAGAGTCGGTCAGTATTGATTCATGGAGAACTGACTGCCTTATTTTTTTGTTAGCTGACTTTATCGTATTCAACCAGATTATGCGGTTGCCATGGTGAATTGATCGATTGTGGCTGAAGCTGTATCCGCCACATTTCACGGTATCCGTTAAATGCAGTTCTGCCATGAACCGTTGTATGATTGTTCAGTAAGACCAGATCACCGCTCTCAAACTGATGCTTAATACTGACGTTTGGATTCATACAAACTTCGATCAGACGATCTTCCAACGCTTTCATATCTGTGTAATGCTCTGAACTGGCAATTTCAGAATAGTTTGGTTGTAAAGCGCCGGCATGATATCGGTCATCCCACACTTCCCACCAGCGAATCGTATTTTGTCCGGTCCACGGGCAGGTCATCAGAAGCGGATATACTTTACTGTCACCACCGAAGTAGCTTTCTTTGGTTGAATAACGGATTTTAGTCTGCCGCAATTGCTCGCGCTCCCGGCCATGAATCGTCAGTGCGGCCAGTGCAGTGTCAGACGTGACGTTAATCCCGTCTGTTTCAGCATTGACCGGCTCGTTACGGTGACAATAAAGGACAAACTCATCCGGAGTAAAGTCTTCATATTGATACAGATCCTGGCTCACGTTCATATAAGGTGGAGGGCACAACAGATCCCAGTGCATTGGCAGCGCTTCCTGCGAATCTGCTGAAGAGCTTGGTTTGCCCTGATGCCCGTCAACCGGAGAGATAATATGTGTATTACCGAATTTCCACGGCACCAGTGCACCACGTTCTGCATACCATGATTCCAGCGCCTGAGGTGCCTCAAACCGGTCAAAGCCACGCAGCACCACAGTGCCGAATTCTTTGATCAGGTATTTCAGTTCTTTGTGTTCAAACAATGAAACCGGACAATCTTCCTGCTTGTTGACCAGCATCAGACCAAATTTTTCCCGGTAAAGCACAGCACTCACCTGACGCAACTTCTGCTCTGCTTCCGGAGTTTTTGCGGTCAACCGGATGTAACACCAGGTCCGGTTATCATACTCAACCGGAATAATCACACCATCCCGGTCAAGGTGGTTATGTTTCATATCTACAACGTATTTGCCCTGCGCGGCATCGAAAAGTACCGCAGTATGCCATGGTGTTTTAAAAGCCTGCTCATCAAACAAATATAGTGAATACTTTTTACCCACCATTGGGTGTTGGTGAATACTCAGACGAATACAATCGGAGAACTTGTCATTGAGGAAGTTATCCAGCGCTTTCCCCTGCACCATCATTCCTTTTGCAATTTCGGATAATCTCAGGCGGCGTTGTTTATAAGAAAGCTGTGCCAGCACATGCTTTTGATCATGGCTCATAAACTTCTTCAGACCAAGATAAGTGGTGTTCATTTTATTATCTTTTAACTTCAGTTTATCAAAGTTCTCTTCATATCCAGGCTTACCATATTTATCTTTCAGTCCTTTGAAATATTGAAAGTCTTCCAGATCATCAAATTCCGGATAGTGTTCAAAATTCACAATTTTCAGATATTCACTACAATTCATCCTTTCAACCATTAAACGTAGCTTATCTGAAAAATCATAGTGGTGTTTAAGGTCAACAGAAATATAATCTGAGAATGTATGATAATCTGAGAATATATGAAAAATAATGCCTGGTTCATAAATGGCCTGAATATCACGGATCGTCTGAACAAACTTCCTTAAAACCAGATACTCACCCATATCAGGCAAATGACAAATCACTTTGTCCAGGTTATTTGTTTTACAAGGAAATGCAGGCAACAAGAGGCGAACCGGTTTGTCGTTTGCTACAAAATCACGAACCTGATTTTTTAATTTAACCAGCCCATGAATATTTGCTTCATATTGGGCAATTAACTGATTCAGCAAGATAAATGATATTTCTTCTACCAGATTTTCTTTATTGTTTATTTCTAACATAACTTTCCCTTTAATATATTGAAGTACCTGACTATTATTTAATTATGATATGTATTTTTCTGAAACAAGAGAGGATATAATTCATATATTGATGTAAAAAATAAACAAAGCACTTCCCCGGAAAATATATTTTTCCCGCAGATAAAATCATTCACCCATCATGCTGTTTACTGAGAATTATCACTTCATTCTGAACATTCAGAGACAAGGATCCGGAGTTATCGTCTGATTTTGTTACAACTTGTCTGTCCCTTCATCAGATGAAATGGCAAACATCAATTTACGTCCTCTCTGAGAATCAATATTATTACCACATATTCATATCAAATCTACACATATAACCGGAACCAACTGTTATCGATAGAGGAACAATAATGTTAGAAAATTTAAAACGGATAGCCATTTTTAACAAAGTTGTCGAATGTGGTTCGTTTACCAGAGCGGGACTGGAATTAGGAATGGCAAAGTCAAAAGTCAGCGAACAGGTGACGGCCCTTGAGTCACATTTGAAAGTACGTCTGTTGAACCGCTCCACACGCAGAATCAGTCTGACAACGGAAGGCACAACTTTTTATGAATCGAGTCACGGCCTGATGAATCTGGCCGAAGATGCTGTAAGCTCTCTCGCTCCGATGGTCAACGAAATATCCGGACTTATCCGGATCAGTACATCGGTTGATGTCGGTATGTATTTACTGATTCCGCAGCTTAAACGGTTCAATCAGCAATATCCGAACGTTATCTTTGATGTACAGCTGGAAGATGATTTAAAAGACCCGATTAAGCACAATCTGGATTTGGTGATCAGGATTGGTGAACTCAAATCCAGTTCACTGGTCGGGCGGGTATTGGCGCCGTTTAAGATGGGCATTTATGCCAGTAAAACGTATCTGGAAAATCACGATCAGATTAAGACATTAGATGATTTGAAGCATCATGACTGGATCACAGTCACCAGAATGAACTTACCAAACAATATGGTTTCCCTGATTGAGCAATCAGGCTTTAGCCGTTGTGTCCGGGTCAAACCCAGACATCAGACCAATTCCCCGATGGCCGCAATGTCAATGATCCGGCAAAACATGGGGATCGGTCCGGTGGCTAATTTTCTGGTCAAACAAACGGATGACAATTCTTTGGTACAGCTTTTCCCTCAGTTTTCTCATCAGGGGCCGAGTATGAATATATTGTACCCTTCAAGGAAAAATATACCGCCAAGAACACACTTACTGATTCAGTTTTTAATTCAGGAAATGAACAGCTTTCCGGAGTAAACCAGAAGGACAATCATCTGAAGGTCGGTCGTTGACGGCCTTTTTTCTGACAAGTCAATCCGCAGGAAAACCAGATGAGTACCAGACTCACCTGATCACAACACACACTATACCGGCTCACCCGCTTCATCCTGCTCAACAATCTCAGACTCTTGCTTGCCTTCATTCAGCCACGCCTGTAATGCTTCGCAAGCCATCACATGATCGATATATTTTTGTGCCGCAGCACTGACTGGTATCTGGTAAGTCATCAACCGGAGTACAACCGGAATATACATTGCGTCTGCGATTGAAAACGCCCCAAACAACCAGCCTCCCCGATCTGCGAATTCATTCATCTGCTGTGCAAATATCTGATCAATGCGTTCAAGGTCTTTTTGGGCATTTTCTGACAGCTGAACCCGGCGTGCTGCCCGGACATTCATTGGCATTTCATTTCGCAGGGCCATAAATCCGGAATGCATCTCTGCAGCCAGTGACCTTGCCAGAGCTTTCTCTGCTTTGTGTGCCGGCCATGCTTTTCCTGATAAATAAATATCATTGATGTATTCGCAAATCGCAAGAGAATCCCAGACCGTCACCTCTCCGTCCACCAGGCAAGGCACCTTCTGCGTCGGAGTAACTGATTTGAGTGTTGCATAAAATTGAGGTGTATCTAACTGCAATTTAACTTCTTCAAAGGAGATGCCTGATTTTTCCATCAAAATCCATGCTCTTAGTGACCATGTTGAGTAGTTTTTATTTCCGATATACAGTTTCATCTGACTTATCCTTCTGCTCAGTTACGGTTGATTTCCATATAAGATTACAGAAATGATTTTTCTGCGACTATCGTATATTATTCATACTATCTATAAGAATCGTTGATAGGTGAATGATGGATATTGAAGCACTCCGGAGTTTTATTGCGTTTGTTGAAACAGGGAGTTTTACCCGGACAGCGAAACAGGTGCATCGCACTCAGTCAGCCATCAGCATGCAGATGAAAAGACTGGAAGAACAGGTCGGAAAACCTTTATTTATTAAAAACGGCAGGCATTTGATGCTTTCTTATGACGGTCAACGCCTCGCTCCTTATGCAAAGAGTCTGATCGAGATGCATGATAAGACGCTGGCTCAGCTTAAATCTGAAACGCCAACGACTCAGATACGCCTGGGCTGTCCGGATGATTATGCTGAATCAGTGCTTCCGGGCCTGACCCGTTTACTTCATCAACAGTGGCCTCAACTGGATTTACAAATTACCGCAGCACCAAGCCATCGCATCCGGATTATGCTGGACAGCAATCATCTTGACGCTGGTATTGTGACCCGTTCACCCACCTCAGAAGAAGGCTATCCGCTCCAGCGCGAGCAGGGCGTTTGGGTACAGGCAGTACAGCATGATCATCTGCTGTCAGCAGAACCGTTGCCTGTGGTTCTTTTTCAGCCGGAGTGTAAGTTTTATCAGGCAGCAATCGACGGATTAATCAAACAGAACAGAAACTTTAAAGTCATGGCCTGTACCAGCAGTGCTTCCACATTGCGTGGATTAATTGCTCATGGCCTGGGGATCGGCGCCATGGCGCGTTCGAGTATGAGCGCCGGACTGGCTGAAATTTCCGGCAATATACTACCTGGCCTGCCGATGATAGATATTGTATTGATCCTGTCCGGCAGGAAAGAAAACCCGTTAAGTGAAGCCTTTGGCCAGCAGCTGTCTCAATGGTATCAGGAAGAAAGACAACAGGCGTCAGTTGCTTCTGTTGTCTGAGCCAGCGTGAACTTAAACTAAACACACCCGCAGACTTACTGCCTTTCACACTCAATATTCTGAGATAAACGGCGATTATTCAGCACCAGATGCTGCTGAGTCAGCGCCTTAATTTGAAATGAACCACTGGCTTGTTTCGGAATATACTGTTTCAGATTCAGGAACGCTTCCCATTCAGGGTTACTGATGTTTTTAAATGTCAGGTGACGGGATTTGAGCTCCAGCGTTTTCTGGCTGAGGTGCCACTGCCCGTCTCCGGAAACCGCATATTTCACTTCAACTGGCTGGCCGTTTAATGCGGCGGTGAGAACCCCTTTGGTATGATAATCACCCTGAGATGTGTACTGATCCTGACTTTTTAATGTCAAACGAAACAGAGGTTTCTGCAGAGAAGCCGAGCATTGCCACGAACCGACAAGCGATGAAGGTGCAGCCTGCGCGGAAAAACAAAAGAAGAACGACCATATACCGAATAAGAAAATTACTGATTTCATGAGATTTCCTGCTAAAACAATTTCAAACAAACACACCGAATGACTTTAATTCCTGCTCACACTGAGCAGCATTAAAAAACTGTATCCCTTTGAAACCTAGTTCCCGGGCGCCTTCAATATTCTCAGCACGATCATCAATGAAAACTGACTCTGAGGCTTTGACCTGAAACTGCTCAGTTAAATGCTGATAAATCTCAGCACCCGGTTTTAAACATCCCACTTCAGCGGATACTATCGCACCATCAAATAAAGACCAGAAATCATACCGTTGTTTGAGGTAAGCGACAATTTCATGCACGTTATCCGTCAGCGCAAACGTCCGGTATCCTGCTTCCCTGACTTTTTTCAACAAGGCAACCGAACCAAATAGTTCGAGCTGCGTTTGTTTGACATAATAAAAGAATTGATCAACGGTCCCGGCTGAAAAAAAGCTGAATGTTTCCTGATAAGCTGCTTTCGCTTCAGATTCCGTCAGTTCCCCTCTGTTCAGAGCCGCCCACAGCGGATGCGTAAAAATCGATCGCGCCTGTTGGTGATTATCACCGGATTCACCAAATGTCAGACGTACAATTTCAACCGGTGCCCAGCGAACCAGCACGTTACCAATATCAAACACCACATTTCTGATGGCACTATCCACCATAGTGAGCCTCCTTCAGGTCATCAGCATTTCTGATCGCATCTATTATACCCGCCTGAGCAAATACGCCAATTGCATTAATAATTCTGAACAGAAAAATAACCGTGAGATAACGGCAGGTCACAGAGATATGAACGGAGGTTTAAGCGAAAGAGTAAGCAGAACTGAAAGATGATGAATAAAGCGGTATGGCTGACAAACCCAGCCATACCACTGCAATGGTTATTTACCGTAATAACTGACTGTATACAGTGCTTTCACATCTGCCACAGTTGGTTTTCCGGGGTTAGTTAATGTACAAGGATCACCAAAAGCTCTTTCACTCATGCGATCAAGCACTGTTTTGAATTTTTCTTCATTGAAGTCGACTTCATCACAGTCTTTAAAGCAGGTCGGGATATTCATACCGCGATTTAACTCTCTCACCGCTTCAGCCAGATCATCAATACCCAGTAATTTTTCAACCACATCATATTTGTCAGTGGACTTGCGGTTAAATTCAATCACATATGGCAATAAAATGGCATTTGCCAGACCGTGAGTCACACCAAATTCTCCGCCAATTTTATGTGCCAGCGAGTGAACCAAACCCAGTGAAGCATTGGTAAATGCCATACCAGCTAAAGCTGAAGCATTATGCATATTATATCTTGCCTGCATATTCTCAGGATCTTTAAAGGCTGTTTCGATATTTTCAATCACTAAGCGAATCGCTTCAATTGCGTAAGGGTCAGTAAACGATGTTGCTGCAATAGAAACCACAGCTTCCGTCGCATGTGTCAGCACATCCATTCCTGTATTGGCTGTAATGTGTGCAGGCATTTTTTCCGGTAACTTCGGATCAAGAATTGCAATGTCCGGCACCATATCAGCTGCAACAATCGGATACTTAATATGGTTTTCTGTGTCAGTGATAACAGAGAATGCAGTAATCTCAGACGCCGTACCACTTGTGGATGGAATCGCAATGAATTTTGCTTTATTTCTGAGTGGGGGCATCGAACCAACTTCAATGATGTCTTCAAACCTGAGCTGAGGATGCTCATAAAAACACCACATCACTTTCGCAGCATCCAGTGCAGAACCACCGCCAATCGCCACAATCCAGTCAGGTTCAAACTGAATCATCGCTTCCGCACCCCGCCACACTGTAGCAACGGAAGGATTCGGCTCAACGCCATCGATAATGATGCTTTCCATTCCGGCTTCTGCCAGATATTTCTGGCATTGATCAAGAAAGCCAAAACGCTTCATCGAACTTCCACCAGTCACAATCGCCGCTTTTTTTCCCTTTAAGTTTGTTAATTCTGCCAGTGCATCCTCACCATAGATAATGTCACGGGGAATCGAAAACCTCATTATGCTCATAACTTTTCTCCAATAAGTTTCATAAAAAATGATACATAAGGCAGATTATTCTTCCCTCAGACCTTAAGAACATGACACAAATCAGAAAACAATGAACAATAAGACTTAAATCACATATTAGTATGTATTTTGTTAAACAGATCACGGTGTTAACGTTATCAATATCACATTAAAGTGGTTATAAGAACATGATTATCAATAAAAAACAGCAGGCATCTTAGCCTGCTGTAACATTATCATCTGTTATAAGAAGTTAGCGGTTTACTTCTGCCGGATAGAATTCCAGTTCACCATCAGTCACTAAAATGCAATCCATACCGCCGGCGTGTGCTGCCTGTTTCCCCAACAGCGTATCTTCAAATACAACACATTGCTGCGGAGTCAGGGCCATTAATTTACAGGCTTTAAGAAAAGTATACGGATTGGGTTTATGATTATCCACATCACAGGCCGTCACAATCGCATCGAATTTGTTAAGCAGACCGGCATTTTCCAGCAGCAACATCGCATTTGTTCTCGGGCTTCCTGTGCCTAAAGCGATTTTTTTCTTACCCAGATATTGTTCAAGAATACCGCAGGTGGATGGAATACGTTCTCCCGGACAGCCGAGTTCCCTGAATACATTTTGTTTATATGAAGAAACAACGGCGGGATCTAATGAAAGACCAAATCGTCGGTTAATTTCGCTGACGACCTTAATACTCGGCATGCCTCCCATGCTATGAAGCCACTCCGGCAGGAAAGGAAAATCAAAAAATACCGACGTATCTTTCCATGACGCGACATGGCATGGCATCGTATCAATTAACGTTCCATCCATATCAAAAATCAGCCCTTCATACTGCTCTAACTGAATCATGACATCATTCCAACTTCATTCATTGTGATATGTTTTGATAAACTGAATCTCTGTATAGCGCCGCTTAAGCGACCAGAGAATTCAACCATACAACGTTTTGGCAAGAAAAAGTGAAGGTTCTGCTACCTAAGATAAAAAAGGGCCAAAAGGCCCGGATTCTTCATCATTCTACCGCTGATAAAATTGCCTGAGGCGTCTCCCATGTGTATATCCATTCAGAGATATCGCAGCCACAGGGCGTATGCCAGATACGATCCATTTCATGTAAACCACCTAAGTGATCATAAAACTGAATCGCCTTAATATTTTCTTCCGTGACTTCCAGATAAACCCCGGTGTCAGGAAAATAATGCTGTATCCACTCTGTCGCTTCTCTGATAAGTAACTTAGCCAGTCCTTTTCCCTGATATTCAGGTGCAACATGTAAAGACTCAATAATTGACCCTTTATCAAAGTCATGGTTACCAAAGGCACAAATAAATCCACACAGCTGGTTCCCTTCTTCGGCAAGAACCACATGTTGGTTAATCGGCGGGTTGATCAAACGGGTTTGCCAGATCAGGCTACGTTCTTCATCGACTTCGTCACGCAGGTAAACCGCATCCATCACACCCTGATAATTCATACGCCAGCTTTGCGCATGTAATTTAGCGATGCTTTCATAATCACTATATTCAGCTACTCTAATATCCATTTTACAGACCTTTTAACTTCCTGTTCGTCTCTCTGTTCCTGTTCAAACCAGAAAAAAATATAGAAAAAATATCTTTCTGGTCTGAAATATTAACCGGATATTACCGTACGACGGCATTTTTCAATTTGCAAGCAATGAACAGCCCGGATAAACAGATTTAGATATTTCTGCCAGAAAATGACCTGACTACATGAGTTTCTTCGGAATAATCTTTCAATGTTCAACATGAAAAGAAACGATACATAGAAATAAATCGTATAAATAAAGAAATACTTATACCCAAGCAACCTGAAGATGCAGGATTCAGCGTGCAGCCGAAAGGTACAGTTCAAGGAAAGGGAATGCAGGAATGTACCCACCTTTCAAATTCTCTTGACGCAGAAATGTACCTTTCAGCTCACGCCCTGCGGGTGAGTTTGTCAGGCTCTGATACGGCGTGACTGATTTTCAACGTAGAATGACTCTATCTTCAAATCAGTGCCTTGTCTCAAAGCCGGACAAATCTCACTGAAACCTGCATCTTCAGGTTGTTTGGGTATAAAACTCATACTTATTCATCATAAATATAAAATAACCGGGTAACAGATTACCCGGCCTCCTGAATTCTTCGGATAAGCAAAAGAATTCCATCACAAAAAACGAGTTTTGATGCAGTCAATCCATTAAGTGAACATCTTAATCGCTGCTTCAGGCTCTACATAACTCAGATTAAAATTCTCGGCGACTTCTTTACATGTCACCTGACCATGAATCACATTTAACCCTTTCAGGAAACCTGGATCATTCAGCAGGGCTGCCTGATAGCCATTGTCAGCCAAATTCAGAATATAAGGTAATGTGGCATTGTTTAGTGCAAATGTTGACGTTCTTGCTACCGCACCCGGCATATTAGCAACGCAATAATGGACCACGTCATCAACAATATAGGTTGGCGCATCATGCGTGGTCGCATGGGAAGTTGCAAAGCATCCGCCCTGATCAATCGCCACATCAACAACAGCAGAACCTGCTTTCATTTTTGCGATCAATGACTCGGTGACAAGTTTCGGCGCAGCTGCACCCGGAATCAAAACAGCGCCAATCACTAAATCAGCCTGTGTTACGTGTCTTTCTATGGCTTCATTGGTTGAGTACACAACTTTTACCCGCCCCTGAAACTCTTCATCCAAACGGCGCAATGTGTTTATATTTCTGTCCAGCACAGTCACATCGGCTCTCAAACCAACAGCCATACGTGCAGCACTGGCACCCACGACACCACCACCAATAATAACAACTTTTGCCGGCTCAACACCAGGAACACCACCAATCAATAAACCACAGCCGCCTTTTGACTTCTCAAGCGCCTGAGCACCAGCCTGAATGGACATTCTTCCTGCAACTTCTGACATTGGCGCAAGCAGTGGTAACTGATTTCTTTCATCAGTCACTGTTTCATACGCAATACAAACAGCTTTGCTCTCAATTAAATCTTCTGTTTGAGGGAAATCGGGTGCAAGGTGCAAGTAAGTGAACAAAATTTGACCTTCACGCAACATCGCACGTTCAACAGCCTGAGGCTCTTTCACTTTGACAATCATTTCTGATTTTGCAAACACTTCTTCCGCAGTAGAGAGAATTTCGGCTCCGGCAGCGATGTAATCTTCATCTGAAAAACCAATGCCTTGTCCGGCAGTTGCTTCTACATAAACCTGATGCCCATGTATGACCAATTCCCGGACACACGCCGGAATCATACCAACACGATACTCATGATTCTTAATTTCCTTAGGAACACCGACAATCATTCTAATTTACCCCAAATAAGTAGTTAATAACACTGGCTATCGCTTAAATTAGTCAAATTAACAACCAATTAAGACTATATTTGCAGATTTAATCACTAAATATCAATAACTTCTAATGTAAACATGGCAGGAAAAGGTACAAATCGGGATTTAAGTCAGATTTTTATGATAGAAAAGGGCAAATTAACATTCAGTTATGAGATTTAAGTAACAATTAATTTACTAAAAATCTTTTCTTTAACATGAAAAAATCAGAAGGATAGCGGAAAGGATAAAAATTCAGCGGATTTTTACTACAGAACAAGATTCTCAAGACCTCGTACTGATTAATAGTATAGAACAAAATTCTTATAAAGATAAAAAAAGGAGAGCTTGATGCTCTCCTTCAACAATTAATACGCAGACTTTATTGATTAAAGCGCTGCTTTTGCTTTTTCAACAAGCACAGTAAATGCTGCTTTATCAAATACAGCGATATCAGCAAGGATCTTACGATCGATCTCGATAGAAGCTTTCTTCAAACCGTTGATTAAACGGCTGTAAGACAAACCATTCTGACGAGATGCCGCATTAATACGTGCAATCCATAATTGACGGAATTGACGCTTTTTATTACGACGGTCACGATATGCATATTGACCAGCTTTAGTTACTGCCTGGAAGGCAACACGGTAAACCCGTGAGCGCGCTCCGTAGTAACCTTTAGCTTGTTTTAAAACTTTCTTATGACGTGCACGAGCTTGTACACCACGTTTTACGCGAGGCATTCTGCTTCTCCTAAACTAAACGAATAAAAACCAAAAAATTAAGCGTATGGCAACATACGGGCAACTGCAGCAACTTCACATTTAGGAAGTACTGAGTTAGGACGTAGCTGACGCTTGTTCTTAGTTGTACGCTTAGTCAGGATATGACGTTTAGTCGCACGCTTATATTTAATACCACCAGCTGTTTTCTTAAAACGCTTAGCAGCACCTTTGTTGCTTTTCATCTTAGGCATGATGAATCACTCCGCATTGTATCTATGTTTAAAATATGCAATCAGGGCGAACAAAACCCTGCCAGATAAAGCAGGGTTTTATTACTTGCAAGCCACTAATTACTTCTTCTTGGGGGCTAACACCATGATCATTTGACGCCCTTCAATCCGGCTTGGGAAAGACTCAACAACCGCCAAATCAGCAGTGTCCTCTTTCAAACGGTTAAGAACATCAACACCAATGTCCTGGTGCGCCATTTCTCGGCCACGGAAGCGAATTGTTACTTTCACTTTGTTGCCTTCTTCAAGGAAACGGGTCAGGTTGCGTAGTTTTACCTGATAGTCTCCAATATCAGTTCCAGGACGGAATTTTACTTCCTTAATCTGAATCTGCTTTTGCTTTTTCTTCTGCTCTTTTGCAGCTTTGCTCTTCTCAAAGAGGAACTTACCATAATCCATCACCCGACAGACTGGCGGTTCAGCATTCGGGCTGATCTCTACAAGATCCAAACCCGACTCTGATGCTGTTTCAAGCGCTTCAGTAATCGAAACGATACGAGACTCTTCACCGTCTGCCCCGGTTAAACGGACTTCACGTACACCACGAATCTCTCCGTTAATACGATGTTGGTTTTGTTTGGCCTGAACCTGGCCACGTCTTCCACCTTTAATAGTTTATTCCTCCAGATTGAGCTTACGGCTAGAAACTTCTTGCTGAACAAACTGAATAAAATCATCCAGTTTGAACTTACCTAAGTCCTCGCCTTTTCGTGTCCGCACTGCGACTTCACCGGATTCAATTTCCTGGTCACCACACACGAGCATATACGGCACACGCTTCAAAGTATGTTCGCGGATTTTAAAGCCTATTTTCTCATTTCTCAAGTCTGCTTTTGCACGAATACCACATTTTTGTAGTTTTAAAGCAACTTCCTGAACATAATCAGACTGTTTATCCGTGATATTTAAAACAACTGCTTGTTCAGGTGCAAGCCATGTTGGGAATGATCCAGCATATTCTTCAATCAAAATCCCGATAAACCGTTCAAGCGAACCTAAAATCGCACGGTGAATCATCACCGGAATCAGACGTTCGTTATTCTCACCAACATAAGTTGCGCCAAGACGGTTAGGCAAATTGAAATCCAGCTGAACAGTACCACACTGCCACGCACGATCCAAACAGTCATGTAATGTAAATTCAATTTTGGGTCCGTAGAATGCGCCTTCACCATCCTGAATCTCATACGGAATATCCATTGATTCAAGAGATACTTTCAATGCTTCTTCTGAACGGTCCCAAATTTCATCACTACCCACTCGTTTTTCCGGACGGGTTGATAGCTTCACAGCAATATTATCAAACCCAAAAGTCTGATAAGTATCGAATACCATTTTAATACAAGATGTCACTTCCTGCTGAATTTGATCTTCAGTACAGAAAATATGTGCATCATCCTGAGTAAATCCGCGCACCCGCATGATGCCATGAAGCGAACCTGATGGCTCATTTCGGTGACACGAACCAAATTCTGCCATACGTAACGGTAAGTCACGATAAGACTTCAGCCCCTGATTAAAGATCTGCACATGACCAGGGCAGTTCATTGGTTTGATTGCGTAGTCACGGTTCTCAGAGCTGGTTGTAAACATTGCCTCAGCATATTTATCCCAGTGGCCGGAGCGTTCCCAAAGAACGCGATCCATCATCAGTGGGCCTTTCACTTCCTGATAACCATACTCAGTCAGTTTTTCACGGATAAAAACTTCCAGATCACGGAAAACAGACCAGCCATTATGATGCCAGAACACCATCCCAGGCGCTTCCTGCTGCATATGGAATAAGTCGAGCTGTTTACCAATTTTACGATGATCGCGTTTTGCCGCTTCCTCTAATCGGGTTAAATGCGCTTTTAATGCTTTCTTGTCATGAAATGCAGTACCATAAATCCGCTGCAGCATTTTATTATCACTGCTACCACGCCAGTATGCACCAGCAACACTTAATAGCTTAAAGTGCTGACAAAAACTCATGTTCGGTACGTGAGGTCCACGACACATATCGATATATTCTTCGTGGTGGTATAGCCCCGGACGGTCATCACGGGCAACATTTTCGTCCAGAATCTCTATCTTGTACGGTTCACCGCGAGACTCAAAAGCATCACGGGCTTCCTGCCAGCTTACTTTTTTCTTGACAACCTGATACTTAGTCTTCGCCAGTGCCTTCATCCGCGCTTCGATTTTTTCCAAATCTTCCTGAGCCAGGGATTGTTCCATATCGATATCGTAATAAAAGCCATTATCAATCGTTGGACCGATGGCCATTTTTGCTTCAGGATACAACTGTTTCAGCGCATGTCCCAGCAAGTGAGCACATGAGTGGCGAACAATCTCCAGACCATCCACTTCATCTTTAGCGGTAATAATTTCCAAACTTGCATCTGATTCTATTTCATCACATGCATCAACCCGCTGGCCATTAACCCGACCTGCAATCGTGGCTTTTGCCAGACCCGGACCGATAGACTGAGCGACTTCTAAAACTGAAACTGAATGATCGAATTGACGTTGACTACCGTCAGGAAGAGTAATAACAGGCATGATAAATCCTTACAGTGGTGTTGCATACCAGGCAACACTTGCATTAATAAAACTTCTTTATATTTATTGATAAATAACAAAGAACTGAAATCGAGTGAATTAAGTGAATACGTACTAATTGAATACAATTACGGATGTATCCGAAATAATACAAAGCATTATTCTAACGAATGAATTTGAAATCACAACAGATTTTATTCGGGAAAGAAAAGAACATCTGCGACATACCGATCAATATATCGCAGATGTACGGACAAAATTAATGAAGATTAAAGTAACTGATACTTTCGTGAAGATCCTGAGCCAATTCATCTAATTCCGATACGGTATGATGACACTGTTCAATCGATTCCGCAGTTTCTTTAACCATGTTCGAAATCATATCGACATGGCTGGTCAGCTCAGCAGAAGCTTTATTCTGTTCACTTGTCGCGACAGAAACTTCTCTGACCATATCCAGTGTTTCAGAAGAACTGTTGCGGATATCACCAAGCATTTGATTGACCTGATGTGAACTTTCAACACTTTCTTCTACTTTCGGTAAGACTGATTGCAGAGCCTTGGCAACAATGTCTGTATCTTTCTGAATAATATGAATAGTTTCAGTAATTTCAGATGTTGCGGCTTCGGTTCTTGAAGCAAGCGTGCGAACTTCATCAGCAACAACTGCAAACCCTCGTCCCTGTTCTCCGGCGCGAGCGGCTTCAATCGCCGCATTCAAAGCCAGCAGGTTAGTCTGTTCGGCAATGTCACGGATGACATTAACCACATTACCAATTTCATTTGATCGTTCACTCAGTTTATTAAAATCTTCCATTGATTTTTTAATCTGAGAAGAAATCTCATTGATGATTTCACCGGAATGCTTCACCAGCTCTTCACCGTTGGCGCAATAATCAAAAGCTTTTTCAGAATTTTGCTCTGTCTTTTCCGCACTACCGGAAATTTCACCGATACAAATTGACATTTCCTGTATTGAAGCTGCTGTTGACAAAGATGCATCTGAAGAACCGTTAGAGGCGCGGGTAATATTCGCAACCTGATGCTTCAAATCGCTGGTTGCGTTTGATAAATGATGCGAGCCGTCGAGAATACTTTTCACCATTTTCTTCAGAGAGTTCTGCATGATGACTATCGACCCCAGCAGGCTCTCATCATCAAACTTCCCTTCAATATTTTCTGAAAGATCACCTTTCGCAATGCGGTTGGTTACTTCAACGGCATAGATAGGTTCTCCACCCAGACGTTTAAGAATCGATCTGGCGATTAAAAGCACAATTGAAATAACAATGAGAACAATAGCGATCGATATACCGATAAACTTATAAGCAAATGACCAGTAAGTTGCATCCAGATCATCCATATAAACACCGTAGCCAATCACCCAGTTCCAACCCGGTATCTTAGTGACTCCATTGATTTTTACTGTCTTCTTGTTCGTTCCCGGTTTAACATTTTCTCCGACATCGATAATAAAATCTTTATTACGTAACTGAGAAATATGCTTCTGATATGATTTCTGGAACTGCCCTATTTTGTTGGCCCGAACATGGACCCGGGCAATAGAATTATTGTCATTTGACCAAATATAAGAGGCCCCAAAACGCAACCCAGACAGCGCTTCTACAGCTTTCTTCTCAGCTTCTTCTCTTGTGATCAGTCCTTGTTCTTCCTGTTTGACATAAACGCCAACCTGATTTTTAGCAAAACTCAAAACAGATTGAATTTCATGTTTACGACTGTCTATCAGGTTTGAGCGCAATGACTCCAATCCAAACAGACCCAACAAAACAAACCCCAAAGCTATAGAAACAATTAGATAAGCTAGTTGTCTTGAAAGTTTCAAAATGAAGGACTCCTTGTAAAATTCCGAAACACAAAAATGCAACAAAATTCATACCAACATCCAACCGCCAATATGAATAAATATATTAATAGTAGAACCTATTTTACCATTTTGTTATACCAATTAACTTCGATATATAATAAAACATAAACAAATGAGTTGTATTAAATACAATCATTGGTCTTATAAAATAAGATGTAAATCACATGGCATCATACAAAAAAATGATACTCATTCACAAATTCCACATGAAATATTAATAAAATCAATATTATAATTAACATCACCTGACAGAAGCACGAAACAAGCTCAAATTAAGTTTAAATGACAACGCAATTGAGATATTTAAGGCGCTTTTTAGTCATTCACTGAAAACATGAACGATGCATATTTATTCATATTACAAATGAAATTCAAAGAATTGAACGTCGTATTTTACAGAAGGAAAAATATAACAATGTACTAAAAAGAGAAAAACAGAAAGGTTTTCTGGAAAATAACCAGAAAACCTGTTTCAGAAATGTAATTGAATTACAGAAATAACGACACAACCTGGTCTGCGGACACCTTCGATTTCGACTCTGATTTCACGCTCAATTTCCAAACCTTTTCGCACAGGCTTGACTTTCGTCAGTATACTTTTTGCCCGAACACGATCACCAGACTTCACAGGATAAGGAAAACGAACCTGATTCAGGCCAATATTCACCACCATCTTTGCAGTAGGAAATAACGGATTATCAGGGTCAACACTATCTGTCAGCTTAGGCAAAAGCGCTAAGGTTAAGAAACCATGAGCAATCGTTGTCTTAAACGGAGACTCCATTGCTGCCCTTTCCGGATCCGTATGAATCCACTGAGTATCATCAGTCACAGCACCAAACCGGTTAATTCTTGCCTGATCAACTAACATCCATTCCCCGGTATGAATGACTTCGCCAATCTTAACCTCAAGCTCCTCATAAAGTGCCTTGGCTTCCGGTTTCATGATAGTGGGATCATTGGAAACCACATCTTCATTCACCGCGGGCTGGTTAAAGTCTTTTGCCCAGGAGAATAAATGGAAATTATTGGTCTTCGTCAAAAATTCATTCCAGTATTCCCGCATCGCAGGCGGCATTTTCTGAACTAACTCAGCATGCTGTTTACTTAAAATTTCACCACGTTGTTTGAATAATTCGACAACCTTCATTTCAACCCCTTTTCAAAAGAAGAAGTCACTAACAACTTGATTTTGAATCAGTTCATAAGCTTGTGCAAACACTTTCGGGCGTACACGCGTTAACTGAACGATGTTTTTTTATTGTGTTACATAGGGTTAGAAATAAAACATCATTTTATTTACTAATCCATCGATAAAGACAAATCCAGTCAGAGTATATGCTCTTCTATTCTTAATTTACCATCATCAGTACAGCCTATCAGAGAAATAGACCCGATAAATTGCAGTCTTTGCTAGTCTCATAGCATAAATTCGAACAAACTAAATTGAAATGATAATCATTATCATATAGATTGAAAACAGAACAGCATTTCTTTTAACAGGTGGTTATGAATATGAAGTATTTAGTCTCAATCCTTTTCCTGAGTTTGACAGTATTACCGGTATCTGCGTGGGCTAAGTTCAGCGTCGTAACGACCTTTACCATCATTCAGGATATGGCCAAAAATGTCGCAGGTGATTATGCAGATGTGCTTTCTATCACCAAGCCCGGAGCAGAAATCCATAATTACCAGCCTACGCCCAGAGATATTATCAAAGCGCAATCAGCTGATTTGGTTTTATGGAACGGGCTTCATCTTGAGCGATGGTTCCAACGGTTCTTTGCCAATGTCAAATCAGTGCCGTCCGTCGTGGTCACTGAGGGAATTAAGCCAATATCAATCTATGGCGGCCCATATACTGGCAAACCAAATCCACACGCATGGATGTCGCCGGAAAATGCATTAATTTATATCGAAAATATCCGCAAAGCATTGGTGAAGTACGATCCGGAACACAAGGATGCCTACAACCATAATGCAGCGATATATAAACAGCAGATTCAGCAACTCAATCAACCAATTCAACTGAAGATGAATCAAATACCTGAAGAACACCGGTGGCTGGTCACCAGTGAAGGTGCATTCAGCTATCTGGCCAGAGACTATCACCTGAAAGAAGCTTATCTGTGGCCAATTAACGCAGATCAACAGGGAACTCCCCGTCAGGTCAGAACACTCATTGATAAAATCCGCCAGAACAATATTCCGGTTCTGTTCAGTGAGAGTACGATTTCAGATAAACCGGCCAGACAGGTTGCCCGGGAAACCGGTGCGCACTATGGCGGCGTACTGTATGTTGACTCCCTCTCCACCAAAGACGGTCCTGTTCCGACTTATCTGGACCTGTTACGTGTCACAACAGACACCATTGTAAAAGGATTCCGGTTATGAACAGAGCTCATCATACAGTCAGCCTTGAGGCGCATGATGTCAGCGTCATTTACAACAACGGCTTCCGGGCAATCAATGATGTAAACTTTACCCTTCAGGGCGGCACAATCTGTGCGCTGGTCGGTGTCAATGGCGGCGGTAAGTCGACATTATTTAAAAGCATTATGGGGCTGGTCAAAATCTCCGGTGGTGATATTCAGCTTTCCGGTTTACCAATTCACCATGCGCTGAAACAAAATCTGGTGGCCTACGTGCCGCAAAGTGAAGATATCGACTGGGACTTTCCTATCTTAGTCCGTGATGTTGTGATGCAGGGACGATTCGGCTTCATGAATTTCCTTCGCCGGCCTAAAGCAGCAGATAAAGAAAAAGTTCAGCAGGCAATGCACCGGATGGGCATCGAAGATCTGGCGGAACGTCAGATCGGGGAATTATCAGGCGGACAGAAAAAGCGGGTGTTTCTTGCCAGAGCATTAGCGCAGGAAAGCAAAACCATCCTGCTGGATGAACCTTTCACCGGTGTCGACTTCACCACTGAAGAAGCAATCATGGATTTGCTGCGGGAATTAAGAGACGAAGGTCATCTGATTCTGGTGTCGACACATAATCTGGGAAATATCCCCGATTACTGTAATGAAGTTGTATTTATCAATCGTACCATCATTGCCGCAGGTGAGTTAAGCGAAGCCTTTACGCAGAATAATCTGGAGGCCACCTTTGGTGGGGTGCTGAAACATGTCGGTATTCTCGGGGAAACCCTGCATGAAGATGATGACGACAGAACCGTCACGATTCTGTCCGACCATGAAGAACCGGCCGTGTTCTACGGCAAAAACAGTGAAAGTGCCAAACTCATCCGGCGGAAATCCCGCTCAGGGAGGCCTTCATGATTGAATTATTGACTGAACCTTTTGCATATCAGTATATGCAGCATGCAATTCTGGCCAGTGCGATTGTCGGTGGCGTGTGTGCATTTCTTTCAGCATTTCTGATGCTGAAAGGCTGGTCTTTAATCGGAGATGCCCTGTCCCATTCCGTTGTCCCGGGCGTTGCTGGTGCTTATGCGCTGGGACTTCCCTACTCTGCCGGTGCATTTATTGCGGGGTTTCTGGCATCGATCGGGATTGCTTTGCTGCGAACGCTGTCTCATTTAAAAGAAGACGCCATTATTGGTTTTATCTTCACCACATTTTTCGCATCAGGCTTATTACTGGTTTCACTCAATCCAACCTCCGTGAATATTGAAGGAATTATTTTCGGCAATATCTTAACTATCAGCCCTTCAGATTTAATGCAGATGGTGATAATTGCCGTGGTTTCCTTTGCTGTGCTGACACTGCTCTGGAAAGATTTAATGCTGGTATTTTTTGATGAAACCCAGGCGTCTTCCGTTGGCCTGTCCCCCACTGTGCTGAAAGTCATTTTCTTCACTATTTTAAGTGCCTGTACGGTTGCTTCACTGCAAACCGTTGGCGCAATTCTGGTGATAGCGATGGTGATAACACCGGGTGCAACCGCTTATTTATTAACCGACCGTTTTGGCTGGTTACTGATCATTTCAATTTCCATCGGCATTATCAGCTGCGCACTGGGCGCCTACCTGAGTTATTTCCTCGATGGCGCAACCGGTGGTGTAATTGTCGTCATCCAGACGCTGTTCTTTCTGGTTGCATTCTTTTTCGCACCGAAATACGGCATGCTGGCAACCCGGACCAATATCCGTGAAGAAAATAAACGTCAGACAGCCAGCAGACATCAGCCTGGCATCAATCCGAAAATGAGGCGCTTATAATGGATCATATTATTCACTGGTTTCTCGACCCGTTTCAGTTTGAATTCATGCGGCGGGCACTCTGGGCAGGTCTGGCAGTTGGCGCAGTCTGTGCTGTTCTTTCCTGCTATCTGATTCTCAAAGGCTGGTCACTGATGGGAGATGCGATTTCTCATGCTGTTCTGCCTGGTATTGTGATTGCGTATGTTACAGGGATTGCCCTGCCGATCGGCGCCTTTGCTTCCGGACTGACCTGCGCCCTGCTCACCGGCTATATCAAAGAGAACAGCCGGGTCAAAGAAGATACGGTCATGGGTATTGTGTATTCAGGCATGTTTGCTTTAGGTCTGGTGCTTTTCACTAAAGTGGAAACTGAACAGCATCTGCTGCACATTCTGTTTGGTAACATGCTTGGGATTAACGACTATGAGTTCCTGCAAACCGTGATCATTTCTCTGATCGTGTTTGTCATCATTGTGCTGTTCAGAAAAGATTTTTTACTGTACTGCTTCGACAAAAGCCATGCCCGGGTCGTTGGATTACCGGTTGTATTTATTCACTACAGCCTGCTGATTCTGTTATCACTGACCATCGTGGCAACAATACAAGCTGTCGGTGTCATCATGGTCGTCGCGATGCTGGTTTCTCCGGGCATTACCGCATTTGTATTAACCAAACAGTTCAGCAAAATGATGTGGATTGCACTCGCGGTTTCGCTGACTTCTATTGTCGCCGGCATTTTAGTCAGCTTTTATATTGATGGGGCAACCAGCGCCTGTATTGTGCTGGTGCAGGCGGCATTTTTCATCGCTGCACTGACAACATCCAGACTGAAAAACAGGGCCCGTCTTTCTTCGGGAAAGAACACCCTGATTGCAAATTGAAGCCCTTAACTCCGGGATACATTCCCCTGAGATATACCCAAACAACCTGAAGATGCAGGTTGCTTGGGTATAGATCACTCCCGGGTGAGAGCGCTTCAGAACATATCAACTAACCAGACTGCCGGTGGTAAAACACATTCACCACCGGCAGCAAAGCATTATCCCCCACCTCCGGTCGTCCATAACAGCACCGCGATGATTTGTGGTGTCAGAATTCTCAGACACATAACCAGCGGATAAACCGTTGCATAAGCCAGCGCAGAAGCGCCACTGGTCGGGTGAATCGAATTAGCAAATGCCAGCGCCGGCGGATCAGTCATCGAACCTGCCATCAGGCCACAAATAGTCAGATAATTCAGTTTACCGGATAACCGGGCAAGCAGGCCCACCGTAAGTAACGGCACCAGTGTAATCACCATCCCCAGTCCCATCCAGGTGAGCCCTTCTCCATCCAGAATTGTGGTGAAAAAATTACCGCCGCAACTGATCCCGACAACCGCCAGAAACAACACAATACCGATTTCCCTTAATGCCAGATTGGCACTGGGCGGCATAAACCAGTACAAACGTCCGATACTGCCGATTCTGGCCAAAATAATCGCAACAATTAACGGCCCGCCCGCCAGGCCCAGTTTTAACGGAGCTGGTAAGTGCGGCAGTTGAAAAGGAACAGAGCCAAGCAATACCCCTAAACCAATGCCAATAAACACAGGAAGCATCTGCACATTTTGTAACTGACTGGTTTTGTTGCCGATCATCCGCCCGACGTAGTCAATGTCAGCCTGCTGACCGATAATATACAGAATATCCCCGAACTGAAGCACAGAATCCCGGTTCGCCACCAGCTCAACGCCAGCCCGATTCAGGCGGGAGATGACGACATTATGCTGATGTTTGATATCAAGCTCTCCAAGATGTTTCCCCAACACTTTTTCATGGGTGACAACAATCCGGTCACTCTTGAGAATCGTCCCTTTGGTTGACAAAGATTCCGCCACCTCACTACCGATAATTAACGTTGCCCGGTGCAGTTTCTCCTGATCAGCGCCGACAAAATGCAAATAATCACCAACATTTAAAATCGTCTCAGCTCCGGGTACCTGAAGATTGCCCCGGGTTTTCACCCGTGAGCAGACAATGTCCTCTCCGACCAAAGATACCAGCTCCGGAAACTTCATCCCGTCCATATTGGGATTTTCAATCAGGATATTCACTGACTGCAGATTTTTCACTTTTCCGGCGCTTCTGCTGTCGTACAAATCAGCTTCTTTATCCACGCTGATTTCGAATATAATCCGGATCAGCCACATTGATAGCAGAATCCCTAAAATGCCAAACGGATAAGCCATCGCATAACCCAGCCCCAGCAGATCCGTCTGACGGGTCGCTTCACCTAATTCCTGCAAAACCTGCTGACCCGCAGCCAGTGAAGGCGTATTTGTCACTGCACCGGAAAAAATGCCCAGAATGACATGCAGCGGTAAATCAAACATAAAATAAAGCGACACCGCAGTCAGGCCGCCAAGCAAAACAATACTGAATGCCAGCCCGTTCAGCTTTAACCCGCTACTCTTGAGTGACGCGAAAAAACCTGGCCCGACCTGAATTCCAATCGTGTAAACAAACAGGATCAAGCCAAACTCTTTGATAAAATGCATTGCATGATGATCAAGGTGCCAGCCAAACTGACTGATAAAATGTCCGACAAAAATACCGCCAAACAACACCCCGCCGATCCCCAGACCAACCCCTTTGATTTTCAGCCCGCCCAGCCACAGACCGACCACCGCCACAACAGACAGAACCAGTAAAGAAAGTGCGATTTCACCCATAATTTATTGTCCGTTATCAGAGAGACAGATTAAACACCGGGCAGCATTCAGAATACCGCTGCTTCGATAGCTGACAGGCCCGATACCGATGCAACATGAATGGATTTTTTGGGTATACATATTCATTCAATGCATCATAAGCACCAAGTTTATCGCTTTGAAGAATAATCAGATTTGATGGAGGCGACACAATAAAAGATTAGAAATGTCAGAAATGGAGGAATGTTATAAAGTGTGAGCTCAATATACCCAAACAACCTGAACATGCAGGTTGTTTGGGTATCGCATATCAACAGTCATACCTGACCGGTAAAAAGCGATAATTCCGGGCCCCGGACAATCATAACATCACGACCCGGCATGATATTCCCTCACACTATCCCGGATGACCAGCTCCGGTTCCAGATGCACGACCTGCGGCTCATCCGGCTGATTTTCCAGCCGGTTCAGCAGCGCTTCCACAGCAGCCGTTCCCAGCCGGTATTTCGGCTGATGAATCGTGGTTAAAGACGGCGTCATATACTTCGCGATATAGATATCATCATATCCGATGACCGACAGTTGCTGCGGAATCTGAATTCCCCGGCCTGTGGCCGCATTAATCAGCCCCATCGCCATCATATCATTACAGACAAAGACAGCACTGGGCAAAGTTTTCTGCGCATACAAACGCTGAAAAGCATCATAACCGCCATCGGATTCAAAGTTTGATTCAACAACCCACGCCGGATTCATCTCCAGCCCGGCCTCTTGCATCGCTTGCTGATACCCTTCATAACGCATCTGCGCCTGATTGCGTTTTAACGGCCCGGTGACACAAGCGATCTGCGTATGCCCGGACTGAATCAAATGCTGCGTTGCCAGATAACCACCCAACAACGAATTATCCTGGATTTTATCGCAGGTAAAATGCATCGCCCCCCAGTCCATCACCACTACAGGCACGTCCGGAAAGCGGTCAAACGCATCGATATGTTCTCCGGCAAGTGTCGGACACATCAGAATCAACCCGTCCACCCGTCGCTCCAGCAGCGTGTTAATGGAGGATTGCATACGCTGGTCATCGCCCTCGGTATTACACAGGATAAGATTGTAACCTTTATGAAAACAGCTCCGCTCAACGCCTTTCACCACTTCGCCGAAAAACGGGTTGGTTGAGGTTGTTACCAACATACCGAATGTCCGGGTTCGGTTCATCTTCAGGCTGCGGGCCAGTGCCGAAGGCGTATAATTTAATTCTTTCGCCGCCCGGTTGACCCGGTCGGCAATCTCATCACTGACAAACCGGGTTTTATTGATCACATGGCTGACCGTCGATGTTGAAACCCCGGCAAGTTTTGCAATATCTTTCATCGTCGCCATTGTGATCACTCCCTGATTAATGTTGTGCTAAAAATGTATTGACTTCATCCCGCTGCGGAATAGAAGTCTGGGCACCAAAACGGGTGACAGAAATCGCAGCTGCGGCATGGGCAAACTGAATCGCCGCATTCAGCGTCTGCCCTTCCAGCAATGCAGTAACTAAAGCGCCGTTGAAGGTATCACCCGCTGCAGTCGTATCCGTCGCCTCAACCCGGAACCCGGGAATCAGACGACCTTCACCGGCTTCACTGACCCAAACACCTTTCGCACCTAAAGTGATCAATACGGTCGGTATATGCTTTGCGTGCAGCACTTCAGCCGCCTGTTGTGCGGTCACTTCATCCGTGACGGTAACGCCGGTCAGCACTTCGGCTTCAGTTTCATTAGGCGTAATCATATCAACCCGCGCCAGTAATTCATCAGATAAATGACGGGCCGGTGCCGGGTTCAGAATCACTTTGGTTTGATGCTCTGCCGCATACTGAAGCGCCTGAAAAACACCCTCAACCGGCGTTTCGAGCTGAATCAGTAAATAATCAGCCGCTGCGATCAACGGCCTGTGACCGGCCACAAAATCCGGTGTCACTTTTGCGTTCGCCTCGGCAGAAATACAGATCGAATTCTCTCCGGCATCACTGACCTGAATCATCGCAATGCCTGTAGGACACTCAGGTATCACGCTCACCGCAGCAACATCAATCCCATCCTGCTGAAAACGTTCCCGGATCTGAATACCAAAACTATCATCACCAACGCAGGCAATAAATCCGGTCCCGGCACCCAAACGGGCAGCCGCAACCGCCTGATTAGCACCCTTGCCACCCGGTATCACCTGATAATCACGCCCGTGCAGCGTTTCACCCGGACGGGGAAAAGAAGGAACGCGCAACACATGATCGGCATTCACACTTCCGAGTACGACTAATTTACCCATAATTATTATCCTCAAAATCAATCCAGTCTGAGTCAGATATATGTTTTCAAATCAGAAATCACGACATTGCGGAAAGGTGTCGTAACCCGGAAAAATATAACTCCGGAAAAGATATAGCTGACCCGGCTGTGAAAAATATGCCCCTCACCACAAGGGGCATATGGATTATCATTGTGGAGCAATGACAAACAGGTCAGTCAGAAAGCACCGGGCTTACTGGCTGATCACTTTCAGAGGAACCGGAATGTTTGCAGGTACTTTTTCGCCTTTGAGCATTTTGTCTGCAGTTTCAATACCCAGCGCACCAATCATGTCAGGTTGCTGTGCGATAGTTGCGGCAAGCTGGCCGCGTTTAACCGCTTTTATTCCGTCATCAGTACCATCAAAACCGACGATCATCACTTTTTTACCTGAAGCCTGAACCGCACGGATCGCACCCAGTGCCATTTCATCGTTTTGGGCAAACACTGCCTGTAAATCAGGATGCGCCGCCAACAGGTTCTCCATCACGTTCAGACCTTTTGTCCGGTCAAAGTCTGCAGGCTGGCTGGCCAGTAGTTTGAAGTGGCGGCTTTTGACTGTTTTCATGAAACCAGCACCACGTTCACGGGCAGCAGATGTACCGGCGATTCCTTCAAGCTGAATCACTTTCGCGCCATCACCCAGCTTGTCCGCAATAAAGTTACCTGCCATTTCACCACCAGCCACGTTATCGGAGGCAATATGACTGACCACGTTACCGCGGCTGGCACCCCGGTCCAGTGTGATCACCGGTACTTTTGAACGGTTTGCCATCCGGATGGCATTGGATACCGCATCAGAATCAGTCGGGTTAATCAAAATCGCTTTGACACCACGCACCATTAAATCTTCAACGTTGGATAACTCCTTGCTGGGATCATTTTGTGAATCCAGCACAATCAGATGATATCCGAGGTCTTTTGCCTTTGCTTCAGCGCCATCTTTCATCGTGACAAAAAACGGATTATTGAGAGTGGAGAGTACAATGGCGATAGTTTCCTGAGCCTGAGCGCTCAGTGACACCATCGATGACAGCAATGCCGTAGCAATGAAAGTTGCAATTTTTTTCATATTTGTTGTCCTTTATCTTTGTCCGCAGGGTCAGGGGTCGCGAGGTTGCGAACCCTGCACGTTCACGATGACTTTTTATTTATCATTCAATTACTTGTTTTTATTATCCACCAGCACTGCCAGCAAAATAACCACTGCTTTTGCAATCATCTGGTAGTAGGAAGAAACATCCAGCAGGTTCAGCGCATTATTCAGAAACCCGATAATCAGCGCCCCGACCAGTGTTCCCATGATGCGGCCTTTACCGCCCATCAGACTGGTTCCACCCAGTACCACAGCGGCGATCGCATCAAGTTCATATCCCATCCCGGCGGTTGGCTGGGCTGAGGAAAGTCTTGAAGTAACAATAATGCCGGCCAGCGCAGACAACAGCCCGCAAATGGCATAGACACCAACTTTAACCTTGTCGACATTAATCCCGGACAGACGGGTGGCAGACTCATTGCCGCCCAGCGCATAAACATAGCGGCCAAAACGGGTGTGATTGAGCAGATACCACGCCAGTCCGAAGACCAAAGCCATCAGCCAGACCGGCACAGGTACACCAAACAGATAACCGGTTCCGAACCAGGCAAACGCATCCGCCACATCGGTAAAACCAGTCGAAATCGGCCGTCCTTCAGTGTAAACCATGGTCACACCCCGTAATAACGTCATCGTCACCAGGGTGGCAATAAATGCCTGCACCTTCCCTTTGGCTATGATAGCGCCGCTCAGTCCGCCAAGCAGCAGCCCGGCAATCAGGGTAGCAGGCACCGCAACCAGTACCGGCAGTTCAAGCGCAATCATACTGGCAGCCAGTGCACCACACAGCGCCAGCACCGATCCGACACTCAAATCAATCCCGGCGGTCAGAATGACCAGCGTCATCCCGACAGCGATAATCGCATTCACAGACGTTTGCCGTAAAATATTCAGCAGATTATCGACCGTGAAAAAATGTGGATTTAAAAACGACACAACGACAATCAAAAAAAGCAAAGCAATCAGAGATTTTTGTTCAATCAGCCACGCTTTACTGAACCATTTTTTTTCAGACATAACTGGTTTATCCATAGATTTCGTGTTCATGCTGCCTCCCCGTGAGTCTGCTTGCCGACTGCACAAGCCAGCAGGTTTTCCTGATTCGCATCTTTGGCGTCAAATGTTCCGCTAATGCGTCCTTCATGCATCACCAGAATGCGATCACTCATCCCGAGGACCTCAGGCATTTCAGAAGACACCAGAATAATGCTCATGCCTTCTGACTTAAATTTGTTAATTAACTGATAGATTTCTTTCTTGGCACCGACATCAACCCCGCGGGTCGGTTCATCCAGAATCAGCACTTTAGGCCGGGTCATTAATCCTTTCGCAATCGCCACTTTCTGCTGATTCCCACCCGATAAATTACCGATAATCTGTTCTTTGGTTGGTGTCTTAATATTGAACAGGCGGATGAAGTCTTCCACGGCGGTTTTTTCATCCTGATGGCGGATTTGCCAGCCTTGAGAAAGCTGATTCAAAGCACACAAAGACATATTTTCTTTCACAGAAAGCCCGAGTACTAAACCATCACCTTTACGATCTTCTGAAATGTAAGCAATACCGTTCGCCAGACCGTCCTGTGGACTAACCGGATTAATCGTTTTACCTTCCAGATTAATCACGCCTTTTTCACTGGGCAGCGCACCATAAATCACCTTCATCAGTTCAGTCCGGCCTGCGCCCATCAGCCCGGAAACACCGAGAATCTCGCCTTTGTGCAGCTGAAAGCTGACATCCCGGACACCCGAACCAGTCAAACCGATCACTTCCAGGCTGATTTCACCGGCAGTCACATCAACCCGCGGATACTGCTCATCCAGTTTCCGGCCGACCATCATTTCAATCAGCTGATCTTCATCCAGTTCAGAGACCATTTTCTGGCCGATAAATTTGCCGTCACGTAACACGGTCACATCATCACAAACCTCAAAGATCTCTTTCAGGCGATGTGAAATATACACAATCCCGCAACCTTGTGAGCGCAACTCACGAATCACACTGAATAAAGACTCAGTTTCCGTATCCGTCAAGGCGTCAGTTGGCTCATCCATGATGATGACCTTTGAATCAAACGAGAGTGCTTTGGCAATTTCTACCATCTGCTGCTCACCCAGACTGAGATCACCCAGCAGTGTTTTGGAACTGTGACGCACATTCAAACGCTTTAGCAACTTATCAGCGTCAGCGTACATCTGCGGCCACAGAATCCGCCCGAATGCGTTGGTTCTCTCCCGCCCGAGAAAGATATTCTCAGCGATTGTCAGCTCAGGAATCAGATTTAACTCCTGATGAATAATCGATATACCGGCTTCCTGAGAGTCTTTCGGTCCTTTAAAGTCAGTGACTTCACCCTGATATGTAATCTCACCGGCGTCTTTGGTGTAAATCCCGGTCAACACCTTCATTAAGGTCGATTTACCTGCGCCGTTTTCTCCCATCAGTGCCATCACCCGTCCCGGATAAACACTTAAACCGGCCTGATCAAGTGCCTTGACTCCCGGAAAAGCTTTGTCAATCTGATGTAGCGCTAAAATGGGCTGTGTCATGACTTCACCTCAACCATTGTCTGACTATGCTAAAAAACCACATATGCTAAAAAACCACACCAACCTGAAAAATTACATTGGCGTAAGGCGTGCATTCACCGGTGCGGACAATCGCCCGGCTCTGACGGGTACGGCCTTTGAATGCTTCATGGGGAATGTACGCTGTCTCTACCGGCTGACCGGTTTTCTGTGATTCTTCATCCAGTACTGCCAGCAACGCCTGATGCAGTTCAGGACTTTTCTCTGTAAATTCCTGAGCCATCAGCACCCCTTCAATTTTTAATTCAGACAGCATCGCTCTGACTGTCTCGATAAATCCCGGTACGCCGGGTGTCAGCGCCATATCAATACGCTGGCAGGTTTCCGGCACCGGCAAACCGGCATCACAAATGGTGATTTCATCCGTGTGTCCCAGCATAGCCACCAGATGAGATAATTCTGAATTCAGCAGACTGCTCTTTTTCATATCATTTCCTCAGCCTTCTATTTTTGTCTTGTTGCGAAACACCCTGAAGTGACCAAAAAATAACCATCGAAACGTTTCGATGAAAATATATATTGAATAAAAGTAAAAAAAAGTCACCCGAATCGGGTTTGTGAAGCGGATCGTGCAGAAAAAACCAAACGGGAGTAAAATCTTGAACAAGATCACTAACAAAGCAATCAATAGAAAAGCATCAGATTGCATCTGTTTTCACCGGGATCTATACCCAAGCAACCTGAAGATGCAGGGTTCAGGTTGCTTGGGTATATCACCGTATACAAGCGCACTGGTTAAACTTTATTCAACCGTAAACAGATAAGGCGAAAATACTGTCAGGCCTTGTATTTGCGACAATAAAACAACGTAAAGTTAAGTAAATCTCCCGGCAGAACGGCTTAGAGTCCGTGCTTTAAATCGTCCTTCATACATATCAAACCAATACCAGCTCCGACCCTTGCTGTATCAGCACTTACCGATATCTCAACTAACCAGCATTATTCCCGTTTTTACCAAAAAATTAAGCTCACCTGACAAATCGTTATATTCCATAGCCGCTCTGTCTGACTTTTCATCCTGATTCCCTTGTGGCAAATTGGTTCCAAAACAAAACAAACGGACCTCGGGCTTTCCCGTATCTGGCAGAATGATGACCGGCCGGGAAGCAATATCCGTTCAGTATGGTTGAATAAAAATGTTATCGAAACGCACCCTGTTTTTCCTGCTTCTGCTGATATGCGCTGCGGGCGGAATTTACTATCAATGGTTCCGCAGCGAACCTGCTCCTCAATATGCCACTGAACCGGTCAAACGAGGACACATTGAAAATATTGTTCTGGCGAATGGTATGTTACAGGCTTCAAAACTGGTCAGTGTCGGGGCACAGGCATCCGGCCAGATCGTGAACCTGCCGGTGAAGCTCGGTGAGTCGATCAAAAAAGGCCAGCTCATCGCCCAGATAGACAGCCTGACCCAACAGAACAGCCTCAAAAAAGCACAGGCTTCTCTGGATAGTCTGAACGCTCAGGCCAGAGCCAAAGAAGCGCAAATCCAGCAGGCACAACAGGAGTTCGATCGCCAGAAAGCAATGCTGGCCGATCACGCCAGTTCCAAAGCCGACTATGAAACCGCAGAATCAAACTTAAAGGTCTACAAAGCGCAGCTTGATCAACTGCATGCCGAAATCCAGCAGGCCAAAGTCTCGGTCGATTCCGCGAAAGTCGATCTGGGTTACACGCAAATCTCAGCACCGATGGATGGCACAGTTGTTTACACAGCGGTGGAAACCGGCCAGACAGTCAATGCCAACCAAAGCACACCAACCATCATTGAAATGGCAAAACTGGATGTGATGACAGTCAAAGCAGAAATCTCTGAAGCCGATGTGATTCATGTCAAACCCGGCCAGCCAGTTTATTTCACGATTCTGGGTCAGCCCAATCACCGTTATCAGGCCAGGTTAAGAGCCATCGAGCCCGGCCCGACTTCAATGGATGGCGACGACAGTGACATGACATCCAATGATTCTGAAGCCATTTATTACAACGGATTATTCGATGTCGATAACCCGGATGGCACCCTGAGAATCGGCATGACGGCTCAGGTTTCAATTGTTCTGGATCAATCGGATGATGCACTGCTGGTGCCGGCACAGGTTCTGCAGGAAATGCCGGGAAGGAAGAACAGCCGCTATCAGGTGCCCGTGCTTGAAAACGGACAGGTTGTTTACCGTCCGGTCAAAACCGGCATTAACAATAAAGTAAATGCTGAGATTATCAGCGGCCTGAAAGAAGGTGATCAGATTATTCTGGGTATGCCGACAGGGGATACATTCACCAGCCGCCGGTTCCGCCGTCCGCCGCCAATGGGGATGTAACCGATATGGCAGAAACGATTCTTGAATTGAAAGGGGTTTCCCGCTCTTTTCCGGCCGGCGATGAAGAACTGACCGTGCTCAAACAGGTCGATCTGCGGATCGAGCAGGGAGAAATGGTCGCGATTGTCGGCGCATCCGGCTCAGGTAAATCCACACTGATGAATATTCTTGGCTGTCTGGATAAGCCGTCTGAAGGCGCCTACACCATTCACGGTCAGGACACTTCAACCATGGAAGTGGATGAGCTGGCCCGGCTGCGGCGGGAGCATTTCGGTTTTATCTTCCAGCGCTACCATCTGCTGGGCGATTTAACCGCTGTCGGCAATGTCGAAGTCCCCGCCGTCTATGCCGGCAAAGATCGTAAAACAAGACAACAACGCGCCAGTGAACTGCTCTCCCGCCTGGGGCTGGAAGACAGGTTAGATCATAAACCCAACCAGCTCAGTGGCGGTCAGCAGCAACGGGTCAGTGTCGCCCGGGCATTGATGAACGGTGGTGAAGTCATTCTGGCCGATGAACCGACCGGCGCACTCGACAGCCACAGCGGTGAAGCGATGATGGCTTTATTGCAGGAGCTGCATCATGACGGTCATACTATTGTTATCGTCACGCATGACATGCATGTTGCCGAATTCACCGACCGGATCATCGAAATCAAAGACGGTGAAATCATTGCTGACAAACGCAACAAGGCAACCAGTGAGATGAATCACCTGCCCTCAGCAGCCCCGGCACCAAAACGCCGCATCAGTTGGGATCGATATACCGAAGCGTTCAAAATGGCCTTACTGGCAATGTCCAGCCACCGGCTGAGAACATTTCTGACCATGCTCGGGATTATTATCGGCATTGCTTCCGTGGTTTCTGTGGTTGCACTGGGGACAGGCTCCCAACAGGCGATTTTGAAAAATATTTCCTCAATGGGAACCAATACGATTGATATTATGCCCGGAACCGGCTTCGGTGACCGGCGTTCCGGCCGGGTCAGAACCCTGAAAGCCACCGACGGCGAAGCATTGAAGCATCTTCCCTTTGTCGATAGTGTCACGCCCTCTATCAGCACAAGTGTGACGATTCGTTATGTGAATCAGGCGGTCAGTGCCAGCGTTGAAGGCGTTGGTCCGGAATACTTCCGGGTCCGGGGTTATCAGCTGGCAGCCGGACAATTCTGGGATCAGGAGAGTGTTACGTCTCTGGCACAGGAAGCGGTGATCGATAACAACACTAAAAAAGAGATGTTTGCCGATGAAAACCCGCTCGGCAAAGTGATTTTCCTTGACAACTTACCGGTCAGAATTATCGGCGTCACCAAACCTTCCGAACGGGCATTCGGTAACAGTGATGCCCTGAAAATCTGGATTCCATATACCACAGTCGCGGGACGTATGGTGGGTCAGACCTATCTGAACCGGCTGACGGTGAGGCTCAATGATGATGCACCGAGCAGCGCCGCGGAACAGGCAATTATTTCGCTGTTGAAAATGCGCCACGGCACCCAGGATTTCTTTACCATTAACACGGATACCATCCGGCAAAACATTGAAAAAACCACCGCAACGATGACGATGCTCATCTCAGCCATTGCGGTGATTTCTCTGGTCGTCGGCGGGATTGGCGTGATGAATATTATGTTGGTTTCAGTGACCGAACGAACCAAAGAGATCGGGGTTCGCATGGCGGTCGGCGCCCGGCAAAATGACATTCTCCGTCAGTTTATGATTGAAGCGATTTTAGTCTGTTTGTGTGGCGGGGTTTGCGGGATTGCGTTGTCGTATGCCATCGGCATCGTATTCTCATCTTTCGGCAGTAATTTTCAGATGGTCTATTCAGTCACTTCGATTGTGGCCGCGTTTTTATGCTCAACACTGATTGGCGTTCTGTTCGGCTTCCTGCCAGCCAGAAATGCCGCCCAGCTTGATCCGGTTGAAGCCCTGGCAAGAGAATAAGGAAACCGAATGTTCACAGTAAAATTAAAATCTCCGGCTCTTGGCATCGCCATCAGTGCCATTCTGTTGTCCGGCTGTAGTTCCCTGACACAGACAACATTCGTACCGCCTGAAGTCGATATCCCGGCCAGCTGGCAGACGACGGTGGTGAACACACAGGTCAGTCTGGATCCGTGGTGGAAACGATTTGATGATCCGCAGTTAAATCATCTGATCCATCAGGCACTGCAGACCAATAATGATCTGGCACTGGCAACACTGACCTTAAAAAAAGCCCGGCTGAAAGCCGGCTTATCGGCCACAGATCGCTATCCGTCGGTCAGTTCAACCACTGCGGCGAACAAATCCACCCTGCTGGATTCCGGTTCAACCAGTTCTGATTATTCGACCTCGCTCTCTCTCAGTTATGAACTTGACCTGTGGGGACATGTGTCATCCACCGTCGATGCCGCTCAATGGAGCGCCGTCGCCAGTGCCGCAGACCGGGAAAGCACTGCGCAAACGCTGGTTTCAACCACCGCTTCCCTGTACTGGAAAATCGGCTACCTGAAAGACCGTATTGCCCTGAGCGATAAAAGTATTGGTTACGCCCGGCAAACACTGGATCTGACCCGGCGTCAGTTTAAAAGTGGCTCGGTTTCTGAGTTAGACGTCTTTGAATCGAAACGCAGTCTGGCGGGGCAGCAAGCGACCCGCAGCCAGCTGGTGCAACAATTAAGAGAGTCAGAAAACGCGATGGCGGTGCTGCTCAACCATGCACCGTCCACCCCGGAGAATATGATCACGACGCTACCGGAGACAGCGTTGCCAGAGATTGCAGCCGGTGCACCGGCTGAACTGCTGATACGCAGACCGGATGTCAAAGCGTCCTTGTATCAGCTGAAAGCAGCACTGGCGACCAGCGACGCCACGTTCGCCTCTTATCTGCCCACGTTAACTCTGACAGGTTCTGTCGGGGATTCCTCTTCCCGGTTAAGGGACTTACTGCAGAATCCCGTCGGCACGCTGGGCGCAAGCTTAGTACTACCGTTTCTGCAATGGAACACGATGAAGATCAATCAGAAAATCGCTGAAGTTGATTACCAGACCGCGGTGATCAATTACCGCAAAACCTTATATTCAGCCTTTGAAGATGTCGACAATGCATTATCGGCCCGGCAGCAGTATCAGTATCAGGGTGAAAAGCTCAAAGCGCAGTATGATGCCGCCACCGCCGCTGAACGTATTTACGCCAGTAAATACCGTCACGGCGCTGTCAGCATTCAAAACTGGCTGGATTCACAGGAAACCCAGCGCAGCGCACAGGAATCACTGCTGGAAAACCGCTACAACCAGCTGAATGTTCAGGCAACCATTTATCAGGCACTGGGCGGCAGCGATGTAGCTCCCCCGGTGACTGACGACAAATAACGATTGGATACCGGCCTGCTGGCCGGTATTTATGTAAAAATCTCCAGATTCACTGAATCAGGATCAAAAATTTTGATTTTACAGGATATTGCGGATTTTCACCTGCTGACAGCTCAGAAAACAGATGAACTTTCACATGCATCTCTTGCAACTAAAACGATTTCCGAAACTTTGATTCAAGGTATTGAACACTTCTCAACAGATGAGTTGATTTCATCGGGATAACCAGAGATTCAAACTTGTTATACCAAAATAACCTGAAGATGCAGGTTACCTGGGTATATCAATCACAAACTGGCTCTCCGGGGGTAATTTCTTCATAAAATTGCGTCAGGAAATCTTGCATAAATTGAACACGTTTTGAGGCTATTTCTTTTGCAGCACCAGTGTTCATTTTTTGTTCCAGTCGCAATAGTTTTTTATAAAAATGGTCCACAATATACTTTTTATCATCTAATACTCTTTGGTTAACCATTGGGTTGGGATCCTGCGGATGACAAATATAAGACGCAAATTTTCCACCAACAATAAAGCACCTTGCGATTCCCGTAGCACCCAAGGCATCGAGCCGGTCAGCATCCTGTAATATTGCAGCTTCTATTGATTTGGCTTCTATTTGGGCTGAATAACTGTGTGCTTCAATTACATGTGCTAACTGGTCAATTTTTGTATCCGGGAACTCAGGTATGTCATGCATCAGCTGCCGTGCATAATCAGCAGCATATTTCGAAGCTTGTGCGTTTTCATCACTATTCTTAGGAAAACTGATAATATCATGTAAATAAGCGGCAGAAATAAGTATGTCTATATCAGCCTCAGGATAAGATTTAGCAATTATTTTACAATTACTGACAACCCGATCAATATGCATCATATCATGTGATGGATCACCCTTTTTCATTAGTTCTGAGGCCAATGTTCTTAATTTTTCTTCAAATGTTTTATTCATAAAAATGTCTCCAGATAAATTTCAGACAGAAATATTTCATCATTATCAGTAAGTTCATTAATTTTATTTAACTCATAATCAGCTTTGACTACTTTCTGAGCAGCGCAAACAATTGCCCCTTGGACAATATGAGCAAAATAGCCAATTTCTCCACCATCAATGAAATTGACAGCATTACCTTTATTACAAAAATAAAGGTTGCTATTATTATTACTAATATAAAATTTTTCTTTAGCCAGCTTAAATTCATTAAAATCTATATCAAACTCATCATCTGCTGATGTCACAGAGAAAAAATAACAAACTCTATCAAATTCTTTTAAATCATTTTCTGATATTGATTTATTACCTGTCGCACAAAAAATAACATCAAAATGATTAAATTTACTTCTGTTTTTTATTATATTTAAATTTAAACATGTTGCATGAACTAACTTGCGGGGGTCTCTGTCATAAACTGTCACATGATAGCCATAACGTTGTAAATATTGAGCAATACTTTTACCTATCTTTCCAAATCCTATCACCAGTATTTGCTTTCCATTAAAGGTCTTGCCTAACGCCCGGAACTGCTTTTCAGCCGAAAAAAGTATAGCGACACCAACCCACCAGTCCTCAGTTTCTTTTGGGAAACTCCTTGCTATAGAAAACAAGGGAATATCTATAGTTGACAGATCCTTACTTTCATATTTCTGTTGCCCGTTTTCTGTGTCCTCAACAATACCAATCACATTTTTTACAATGTCATTGTTATCGAAAATAGATGAGAAATAGCCACCGATATCTAATATAATACACTTATCGCCGTTTGAAAAACTCTCAAACTTTTCCAGTAACTTATCTTTTGTTGAATAACTGAATCTATTCAATATTTCAAAATCGTATTCATTAACATCCAGATATTCTATTATTTCTCTGTCAATAGATTTTGGCTTTATCAGCACCTTATTAAGGGTATTGTATTTTGATAAAATAGAAACAAATGGAATCAAACTATTAATAGCATGGCAAACAATGACTATATTGTTATTTTTGAAATTTATATAATTGATCAACTTGTCAAAAAAACACTCCTCTGAAATATATTTATTATAGTGACTCACACTGCCAGTCTCATTATTATACCCAATAGATTTATACCTGCTTACTTTATTAGAATCCATACCCAACCTTATATCACGGTTAAACCCGGACTCATTATAATATAATCAAACAGTTAATTATACATTTGAAAAATTCATCATTTATCTGTATAAATAGGAAATTAAACTTTAATTTAAATTGATAAATATGTTTTTAATTTATATAAAAAATCAATTAAACCCCATATTTTAGTATAAAAATAACAGTGAATAATAAAAAACGATTAAAGACATGATGCACTATACCAAAACACCCTGAATATTAGTTTGTCATGGTATAAACCGAAGGGCAAACGACTTATTCCACCAGAACCTCCCCGTTGCTGGTGCTGTTATTTTCATTGTTGTTTCAGCACGAATATTTTTCCGGCACCAAATCACCGCCATACTGGCTATGCCCAAGCAACCTGAAGATGCAGGTTGTTTGGGTATATCTCTGAAATCAGTTCTGATAAATCAGGGCCGCTACTCCCGGCCCTGAAACGACAGACGACTACGCCAGTTCTGAATAAGCCGGCTCAGAAACGGGCTGTCCGTTTTGTTGCCGGAGCCGCTCAAATATTTCGTAAGAAATCTGATAGTTACGCCGTCGGGCAATTTTTTGAGAAAGGAATAACTGAGGTAATTCAAAACAGCACAGAAAGATGACAATGGCAGCCCCGGTGCGATACCAGTCAACGACAAAAAACATCAACATCGCCGTCATCGTCAGCAAAATATCCATCGCAAACAGTTTATATCGCCCCAGATATAAGTGATGGAATCCGCCGATGAACACATAATTCAGCACCGCATAAGTATCCGGATCTTTAATCTGGTCCGCCTGTTCACGGAAAAAAGCTTTCCTGACGGCTTCAGAGGATGCATTCACCTGCTGCCGGAGCTGTTCTTCCCTCGCTTCCAGAACATGAAGGGGTTCAAATAACTTCATTAAGGCACCTCATCGTGGATTTTTTCTGTCAGATCAGGCTGATTACAACGCCTGATTCGGGCCAGCCCCAGACGCCAGCCTTTACATGCACCATATTTTTCAATGCACTGCCGGGTATACTCTGAACAACTGGGCTCAAAATTACATTCTGTATTGAACAGCTTTTTTGAGCCGCCCTGACGCTGGTAAAAACCGATCAGTTTTAATGACAGAATTCTGAACATCAGCGGCCCAGCGTAATAATCAGGGCTTCACGTCGCCAGAATAAAAGAAAACGTTTTTGTTCAATCACCTGAAACACCACCTGCCAGCCATCCTGCGCATGACGGTTAAGTTCCGCTTCTAATCTCTGTAGCGGAATACCACTGGAACCCAGCAGGATAGTCCCGCAGCCACCTTCAACAATATGAACAATTTTATATTCTTTAAACTGAGACATGAAATCACCAAATCCATATTTTTAATAAGAAAAACAAAAAATTAGCGATGAGATATTACCCAACAATGATATATGCATCAATACCTGTGACGGATTTGAACCGAATATCAGAGATATCGCCGGATAAAGTCTTCCACAATATCCAGAATGTTCTGCTGCCAGAAAGGCTCTCCGCCATGATCTGCCCCTTTAAGCTGATAGCAGTACACTTCTTTGTCATGTTGTTTCAATGCTTCATAGAGTAGTACACTCTGGCCAAACGGCACAATCCGGTCTTTGCTGCCGTGAAAGATCAGAACCGGCGGTATCCCGTGAGCATCAGCTAAATAGTTCATCGGCACAGTTGGCCGGACAAGCTCCGGATGATCGGCCGGGCGCACACCACCAATCAGCAGTCCTTCCGGCGCATCGGGGCCGGTATGGTCAAGCACGGAAGGTTCATTCGCCATTTTGGCAATATCTGCCGGGCCGTAATAATCAATCACACCACGCAATTGAATTGGCGGATATAGCGAAGTATCATCGCCCGCGGCACATTCATCCAGCACCTCATTTTCCTGAGAAACGGCGACCATCACTGCGGTATGACCACCGGAGGAATCTCCCCACAGAAAAACCTGCTGCGGGTCGGCATGATAATCAGCAGCATGTTGCATCATATAACGGATCGCAGTTTTGGTATCAATCACCTGAGCCGGAAAAGGCGCAACAGTTGAAGGACGGTATTCAACCACCGCAATCACAAATCCACGCTGCGCAAACCGGGACAATTGTGCAACCTGCGAACCGGTGTCCTGCGCCAGCCAGGCCGAACCCTGAACATAGAGAATCAGCGGATAGGTCTTCCCTTCTTCTATCGTTTGCTTGGGTTCAATAATATGCAGATGTAATGGCCCACTGTCACGTGTCGTATATGGCACACTAAAGTGAACCCGGCAACACTTCTCATCATAACCGGCCGGCAGGATCTGAATCCCTTCGGCAAAGACATGACTCTCAGGAAAGGTTTCGCTTTCAAAAGATGACTCAATCATATCTGACAATGAATGTTGCTCAGGTTGTTTTTTAATCATTGGTTTCTCCTTTCTGTGCTGTCAGATCACAGACCCGGCTGAAGCCTTCTCCGGTAAGGCCGGAGCGATAAATACAAGGTTTGCAGGGAGGCTGTGTCCGGGCGATACAACTGATTTATCATGTCACTATCCGCTGCTGATGACCAGCAGAAGACAAAAAAGGAATGGGGAAGAAACAGAAGAGAAATAATCCGGCAGACAGTTGCTCTGCCGGATAAACAGGCGGTTTCAAGCCATCAGATTCAGAAAGAAACACATTTCGTTGTTTCGATCCGCATCACAGATTCCTGTGCAAATGTCTTTTTGTAGATAGAACGCAGGGCTTCGATGCGCTTGTTACTGTCTTGATCGTGAAGCGGGTGAATCAGCATCAGTGCACGGCTGCCTTCTTTGGCAACTTTGCCGTCATTACCCAACCACTGACCATGCGCCTTAAATACCGTTAAACCATTACGGAAACGCGGCGTCACTTCCTTATCAACAAATTTCTGCCACTCCGCCATTGTGATATCCGGTCCATGCGGACGACTCAGGCCAAAATACAACGTCGTTTCAGCCATCGGGCTGCCGGCATCACAGGCGACTGCTTTTTCAGTCTGAGGGGATTCAGCATTTACAGCGCAGCCGGTAACAAGTGCTGCACAGGCAAGCGTTGCAAGGCGTAGTGAACGTAACCGACGGAAATTCGTCTGATTCATGACTTAACTCCATTTATCTCTTCAATAAAAGCGCACATGATACAAGAAATCCGCCAAAAGAGGAGGCTAATATTAAAAATATCAACATAATCTCCTTTAGCCGGTTATCAACACTGCAGCGGTATAAAATTCCCGGCTTCAACCGGCAATCCTCCGGCAACAATCACGATTAAGCACTACAATCTTATGAAATCAATTCATTAATCATTGTTCTGAACAGGTCCGGGTGTGCCCGGACGATTAAAACAAACTGTAATGATTCGTCCTCTGAAACGACAAACTAAACAAGTCAACACACCAGTGGAAGGTAACGCGATGAACTTATTCCAGCAACTCCGTCAATCATTGATTCATTCTCCGGAAAAAAGAACAGAGAAATATGCCAGCCAGATGATGGCCAGCCTGCTGACAATGGCCTGGTTTGTCGAGGCCCGGGATCCTTATACCGGCGGCCATTTATGGCGGGTGTCACGTTATGCGCGCCTTCTGGCGGAAAAAGCCGGAGAAAACGCCGCTGAAACGGCCATGATCAGTTTAGGCGGCTTTTTACATGATCTGGGAAAAATCGCAATCCCTGACTCAATTCTGCGCAAAACAGGTCCGCTGACCGATGAAGAATATGACATCATCAAAACCCATCCTGACCTGGGTTACCGGATGCTGGCTGGCCATCCGATGGCCCGGCTGGTAAAAGATGCCATTGTTGCCCATCATGAACGACCTGACGGACGGGGTTACCCCAAAAAGCTGGCGCAGGAAGAAATTCCGAAGGTCGCAAAGATTGTCGGTATCTGCGATGCCTTTGATGCCATGACCAGCCACCGCCCATACCGCGCGGGTATGCCGAAGGAAAAAGCACTATCCATTATCAGGGAAAACATGGATAGCCAGTTTGATATTTACTACGCAGATCTGTTTCTTCAGCTTGGCGAAGAAGGCGTGCTGGATCACATCATTGCTCACAGCGATGAAGGCATTCCGCTGCGGGACTGCCCGATGTGCGGTCCGACACTGGTGATTCGCCGGGAACATCAGGAAAACGATCATATTTATTGTCGTAATTGTACCGGTGAGTTCGTACTGAAATTACAGGATGGTTTACTGCAACCGGAACCGACCGGCGGACAGGGTCAGGCATCCGATCTGGAGCCGGAACTGGATACCGGCCTGATCGCGGCAACGGTTCAGCAGTCAGTGGCTGATTTACCGGTGGAATTATTTACCCGCTATATCGATCATGGAGACAGTTCGATACCGATTCCTTAAAAGGCCCCCTATATACCCAAACAACCTGAAGATGCAGGTTGCTTGGGTATATCGCTTTGATCCTGATGCAGATAAGGGGGATAAGGAACACGAGATGTTCCATCAACCAGCGCGCCAAATATACCGCCTGAGCAAGAAAAATAGCGCGCTCAGCTGCAATGCATTAATCGTGTAGATCAATCCAGCCGGAATCAGGATCATTGCCAAAACAATCCAGTCCGGCCATAACTTCGTATGTATGTTCACAGAACCGGCCACGGTAAATTCTCGGTGCATCTGAAGGCATTTCAACTTCAACCTCCCATTCATAAACATTTTCTGCTTCCAGCTCCTGAGCATTCGCAAAAACAATCTCAAGATTTACCGTATCTGTTGACTCTGTAACAATTTCACGACGGGTTTCCAGCTCTCCGTCACGTTCATAAGCCACGTCGATGTCCGGCACGCGCACCTCTTCACATCCACGCAAATGCAGGTAAGCGTTACTGATTTTGACCGGCGCATCCAGCGTCTCAACTTTCACTTTCACAGTAAATGGTTCATCATACGTGATATGCGGGCACTCAAGATATACCTTCGCTGCACCACCCGTTACCATATTCTTAATTGCTTTTACTTTATCGAAGAAACCCATGTTATTCCCTTATTTGTATTACTCAAAAAATGCCATGTGGAACAGATAAGCTCATGCGATCTGTGCCACATTATTACAACCATATAAAAAACAGGGTTCATAATACTAGAGATAAAATATGCAATAGCAACAATAAATTAAAAAATAAAACAATATTTTTTATAAGTGACGCATTTATCATTAAATACCGTTTAATTTGAGACTACGGGCTGATCTGGTCTTGTTACGGAACCCACTATCTGAGCGGCAACATACATCCATCTGCCGCCCTCCCCAAAAAACTGGCTTCACTTTTACAGAACATTTCTGAAGAAAACGGCCCCAGAGCGGCTGGTTGCCTGACCGTTGTCATGCCAGCTGAAGTGCTCTTTGCGCCCGTCGTCATGGCGCTCGGTGCGGATGCGGCCAAAAGCATCAAACTCATAACGTCATTCATAGCCCTGGCTGAGCCGATTTACCGGTCACCGTGAATATCACCAGGGATTGTATTGTGCTGATCCCGGGCAGCCCGCAGGAGCAGGCATTGTGGAAGCTACTGGCGCAGTTAAAAGTGACGCTGGGGTGAGTGAGTAAAAAGCCGGGAGGTTGATCCCAAAGATCTTGCCCGGTGCTTTGTGGTGAAATCATTATGAATCATGGGATGACGCTCCTTATTCCACCAGAACAGGATGTCGCCTTTCTGTCACTTTCACTCAGCGGCCACCATAACGCCTCAGCCACTCTTCCTCCAGAGCCTGCATCCAGCTTGAATGGGGTTCAGCCAGTGTCGGAACCCTGTTCATCAGGCTTTGCGTTGATAACACCTGAAATAAATGCTTATCTGTAACGGATAAACGCTCCGGATCTAACACAGTGCCGTCGCCCCAGACGGTGATATCCGCCTTGCGTGCCTGTGCCTGAGGGGAGAGTAAGAAGTTCGCAAAAACCTGCGCTGCTTCTTTCGCACGTGCATTTGCCGGAATGGCAACAAAATGAACATTGCCAATCATTCCCCGGGTAAAACCATAACTGGCGGCCGTTTCCGGTAACACATGACGGGCAATTAAGTTTCTTACTTCATTCGGATTAAAGGAGAGAGAAAGTTTCAGTGTTCCATCCGCCAGCATATGATTCATCTCTGCCGCACTGGGCGGAAAAACTTTCCCTTCTTGCCACATATAAGGATGCAGCTGTTCCAGATAGTCCCACAGCGGCTGTGTCAGCTGCGCAAAAAACTGCGGGTCAACCGGCTTTTGAAACCACGCCGGGCCGGAAAGCTCTATCAGCAGTTGCTTTATCAATGTTGAACCATGGAAATCCGGCGGTGCAGGATATGAGACTTTACCGGGATTCTTTTTAGCAAAAGCCAGTAGCTCCTGCGCGGATACCGGCGGATTGGGCGTCACGGCCAGATCGACAATAAAACATAGCTGAGCCGAACCCCAGGGGCTTTCCAGCCCGGAAGTCGCGACGGAGAAGTCCACCTGAACCGGCTTGGTCTGATCGACATATTGCCAGTTCGGTAGTTGCCCGACCCAGGGGCCGAATAACAGGTTCTCCCGTTTCATCCGGCTGAAGTTTTCGCCATTAATCCAGATTAAATCGACCGACCCCGGCTTCTGTCGCCCGGCTTTCACTTCAGCCGCAATCCGCTTCACAACCAGGGTTGTATGATTGACTTTGACATGCTGAATCTTAATCCCGTACTGCTTTTCTGCCTGAGCGGCTGCCCACTGAATGTACTCATTGATGGCAGCATTGCCTCCCCAGGCATTAAAATAGACGGTTTGTCCACGGGCTTCTGTCACAATATCCTGCCAGTGATCATTTGCCGTGGCGGATAGTGACCAAATCAGTATCAGTAATCCTGTAAGCAACTGTTTCATCTTGATTGATTCCATTCTTTCTCCCTTAACAGAAGTTTAGACGATACCGATAGTCTGTTGACTTTTTTATCAAAATATGTGCAAACCTGTGTAATAAACTAAGCTCAAAGTCCGACTAAAAAATAATCTCTGCTGATTCACAGGTGTCCCTGATGCTAAAAAAAATATTACTGATTCTGACGCTCACCTTTCCTCCCATCGTCAGTGCTGAATCACTTCACCAGCCCTGGGATCAGCTTTTAAACACTTTCGTGGAAGTACGGGAACAAGAGCGGGCTTCCGGGGTGAATTATCAGGGGTTCAATACCCGGCGTGCACATTTACAGTCTTATCTGGAGCAGTTGGACGCCGTCTCACCGGCAACCTTCGATACGTGGCAGAAACCTGCGCGACTGGCCTTTTTAATCAATGCGTATAATGCCTGGACGATTGAGCTGATTCTTCAGCACTATCCGGTTGATTCAATTAAAGATATTGGTTCATGGTTTGAATCGCCCTGGAGCATTCGTTTCATCCCGCTGCTGGGCAAACAGAGGACACTGGATGAAATCGAACATCAGCTCATCCGTTCAAAAACCTTTCAGGAGCCACGTATCCATTTTGCCGTTAACTGTGCCAGCATCGGCTGTCCGGCACTGCTCAACGAAGCATACACCGGCGATAAGCTTGAGCAACAGCTCGAAAGCGTGACAATCAACTTCCTTGCTGACCATCGGCGTAACTACCTGAAGGGGCAGCACCTGTATCTGTCAAAAATTTTCCGCTGGTATAAAGAAGACTTTGAACGAGGCTGGAAAGGCTATCAGTCCTTATATCAGTTTCTGGATCATTATTTGCCGCTGGCCGGTTTCAGTAACGCAGAGCTCAGGCAGTGGCAGGCGTCCGGCGCAAAGATCCGTTACAGCGATTACGACTGGGCTTTAAACGATATACCCAAGTGACCTCAAGATGCATGTTCAGCGAGAATGGATTGGTTTCTGACCAAGGCACTGATTTGTAGACATAGTCATTCTACGTTGAAAATCAGTCACGCAGGACAGGCGCCAATCAATCCCGCCCTTCGGGAGCACATCAACAGGTTCATTTCTGCGTCAAACAACCTCGAAAGGCGTCATCATTCCTTCGGTTATTTTCCTTGAACTGAGCCTGTTGATGAAGCTCTGAATCCTGCATCTTGAGGTCACTTGGGTATATCAGGTAATCCGGTAAAAATGACGACCAGATCATATTACCTTAACAGTGATGTCATAATCCCAATCCTAAAATATGACTTCTGCCAAATATTTTAATATGAATTCAGAGCGTTGTTTTTTGGGATTATTAAGGTCTGTTGACCTTTGGGCTTGTACGTCGCAGGGATAATTAATGATGTTTAATTTTAAAACCATTTTATATTCAGGATTTGGGTTACTGATCGGATTAATCGTACTCGTTGGCATCTCTGCTTATCATTCGTTAAACAATACCTCCCGTGAATTCGGGGTATATCACGGCCTGACCAATACCACAGAAATCACTGCCCAGATCCAGACCAATCTTTCCCTGATGCGTTTAGAAGTAAAAGATTACATTCTCCACTCTGATACGAAACACAAACAGCAGTTTGAAGCTTATCTCAAAAAAACCCATACCCTGCTTGCACAGTCGCATCACGACTTACAATCTCCTGAGCGACGAGATGCCCTCTCGCGGCTGGAAAAACTACTCGGACGTTATAAAGACGGATTCGACAACATTGTGCAGCTCAAACAACTGCGCCAGACCAAAATGAATGCACTGAATCAGAAAGAATCTGAAGTTGAGCAAAATCTTTCCAAAATATTATCTTCTGCCAGAGAAGAAGGCGACGAAATGGATGTGGCTTACACCGCTTCACTGGCTTTGAAAAGTTTACTGATTATCCGGCTGAACATATTTAAATTTCTGAATGACAATCAGGAAGAGACCGTCAATGAAGTCAATCAGGAATTCAAAAAACTTGAAAAATATCTGACAGAGCTGGAAACCGAATTAACCAATCAATCTTATAAAATCCTGCTGCGCTCAACAATGAAAGACGCTTCATTCGATGTCAAAGTGTTTAATGAGATCGTTTCAGCCATCTTCCGGCGCAATGATGTGATTCATAATACGATCGACCGTGTCGGCTCGCAGGCAACAGAAAATATTGAGCGTATCCGCCAGTCGGTGAAAACACAGCAGGACACTCTGGGGCAAAACCTGCAACAAAAGAACCAAACCGCAATTTCTGTCATCAGCCTGATTATTCTGATCGCAATGATATGCGGAGGGCTGGTCAGTATTTATATTGTGCGCTCGACTCTCAGCAAGTTAGGCGGTGATCCTGCCCGCGTCACCCGGATTGCGCAAAATGTGTCTGCCGGAAATCTGGATCTTGATCTGCCGGACAACGGAGAATCAGAAGCGAGTCTTTATGCTTCGATTCGTCATATGGTCAGTACGTTACAGCAAAAGACCCGGCTGGCTGGCCGGATTGCCGCCGGTGACTTATCGCAACAGATTGAATTAGCCTCAGATCGTGATGCTTTGGGCATTGCGCTGAAAGAAATGACGCAGAATCTGAAGAAAGTATTATCCGGGGTAAAAACGTTTGGGGAACAGATCAGTGCTGACAGTCAGCAAATTTCCCAGACCAGTCATTCCCTTGCCGAAGGTGTGACAGAACAACAGGGTAATCTTGAGCAGATTTCCTGCTCTCTCGCTGATTTGTCTTCCCGCACTGTGACCAATGCAGAGAATGCACAAATGGCCAGTGATTTCGCCCAAAAAGCACAGGGTGCTGTCGCGGAAGGACAGGAAAAAATGCAGTATATGATTCAGGCGATGGATGAAATTCAGCAATCCAGTCAGAGTATTGCTGCCTTTATTGAAACCATTGATGAAATTGCAGAACAGACCAATCTGCTGGCGCTGAATGCAGCGATTGAAGCCGCGAGAGCCGGTGAACAGGGAAGAGGTTTTGCCGTTGTCGCAGATGAAGTTCGTCATCTGGCTTCCCGCAGTACTTCAGCAGCCGAAGAGACTGAAAAGCTGATTCAGGCCTCAAAGGCAAAAGCGCAGAATGGTGTCCGGATCGCTCAGGAAACCGCGCAGTCTCTGGGCAGCGTTTATGAAAGTATTCATCTGGCCTTTGAGCAGGTGACCCGGATCGCACAGGCCAGTGCAAAGCAGGCTTCGGAAGTCGACAATGCTCATCAGGCCGTGGCTTCAATCGAAGCAGTCACGCAACGCAATGCGGCCGCATCTGTTGCCAGTGCCAATTCAGCAGAACAGCTGACGGTGCAGACTCAATCCCTGAAAGAAATTTTACAGCAGTTTACGTTTCAGGCGTATAAATAGCCGGTTCATTACAGAATTGATCCGGGCGTAGATCTGAAAAAATACCCGCGATAAAAATTTGGACAGATGTAGCAGATCCCGCTATGATCCGGCCTGATTTTATCCAAACAATTTATTTTCACTTCGTATAATCCCAATGATATGGTTTGGGAGTTTCTACCAAGAGCCCTAAACTCTTGATTATGAAGTCTGTCTCTTTGTTTTTCTTCACCGGTATCCCTGAGTTACCGGAGTCGCAGTAAAGCAGAGTCGCTGTGACTTCGTAAACAAAGGGTTTAATTAAGGCAGAAACTCATGAATTATTCAGATCTTCCGAAAATTGACTTACATTGCCACCTGGATGGCAGCCTCCGCCCTGCAACTCTCATTGAGCTGGCGCATCAGCAACATATCACTCTCCCGTCAGACGATGTGCAAACGATTAAGAAGATGATGACAGCACCGCCTGCCTGTCAGGATCTGGATGAATATCTGCAATGCTTCAGCCTGCCGCTTTCGGTCATGCAAACAGAAGCGGCAATTGAGCGGGTTTCATTTGAACTATTCGAAGATGCCGCCCTTGAGAACGTCAAATACCTTGAAGTCCGCTTCGGTCCCTTGCTTCATCAGGCGCAGGGGTTAACCCTGAATCAGATCATTGGCAGTGCGGTGAAAGGCATGCAGCGGGCTGAACAGCAGTATGACATCCGGGGCAATTACATTCTGTCAATCATCAGAAATATGCCCGAAGACAACATCAAAGCCGTTCTTGATGCGGGCGCAAGCTACCTGAACCAAGGCGTGGTTGCATTTGATCTGGCCGGCAGTGAAGTGGCCGGGTTCTGTCAGCAATATATTCCTTATGCTGAGTATGCGCTGATTAAAGGTTACAATGTCACAATTCACGCCGGTGAACAGGGTGTTGGCCAGAATGTATATGACGCCGTTACGCTACTGGGTGCCAGCCGTATCGGCCATGGTATTCACATCAAAAATCACGCTCAGGCCTATCAGCTGGTCAAAAAACAGCACATCGCACTTGAAACCTGCCCGACCAGTAATATACAGACAAAGGCCGTCGAAAGTCTTGAACAGCACCCTGCCGGTGCATTTCTCAGAGATGGCATAGAAATCACCATCAATACGGATAACCGGACCGTTTCAGACACCACCATGACTGATGAAGTCCGCAAAGTGGTTGAACAATTTCAGTTAACGGAAGCGGAATATTTTGCGGTTTACCGGATGAGTCTGGAGCATGCATTTACTTCAGAGGCAGTCAAAGAACATTTAAGATCATTTATCCCGCTGGACTATTGATTTTCAGCAGCGCACCTTGTGATGCGCTGCGCCTTGCTGTCAGGCAGATATCAGTTATCTGGTGACAGATTCAGAGATGCTGGTGTTCGGTATCAGCCTGAGCGACTGACATTCTGCAACCCTTGGCTATTCGGTTGTTGACCGGACATTTTTAATATAGTCGGCCACTTCAATCATGGGGGCAATCCAAACCTCATGCCGGTGCTGTGCCAGATATTGAATCAGCCCGTCGTGTGCAGCCTGGCTGACATTGATACTGTCATGTCCGCCCCCGACGCCATGAAACAGGAAAACCAGCAGCTGATGTTGAGCAATGGCCTGATCAACCTGCGCAATTAACTCTTCCGCTGTGTTATCCATCACACTGATGGTTTTCAGCCTGGATAAATTCGCCTCTTCCAGTGATTCCGTTCCCCAGTTTACGCCCCGGGCTGCCGGGAACATCTCGGTGATGTCTTCAAGAAAACTCTCATCACCAGCTTTGGTATCCCCGCAGGTATAAGCAAAAGTTCTGCGTTTTTTGCCATCCACGGCTTCCAGTGTCACATTTGTGATTTCAACATTGCCTAGAAAACGCGCTTTTGACCACAGCGATAAGTCTTTTTCTTTGGTGACCCACTCCCTGCCCGGCTGGCTGCCATCACAAGGGTGAAACAGCGTATGGTTACCCAGCTCATGCCCTTCATATGAAGCAACTCTCCAGTCCTGAATCCGCTGCTCAAATCCTTCACTGCTAATCGTCAGATAAAAAGTGGCCCGCATGCCATAAGCATCGAGAACCGGCAACACATGATCCAGATGCACGGATAATGCATCATCATAAGTCAGAACAACGGCGGCTTTCCTGCCATTCCAGTCATCATCAGCCGCCAGCGAACAGAACGCCGTCAGCAGCGACAACGTCAGTATCAGTATTTTCCTCATCATCTCATCTCTCCGTTTTATACCCAGGCAACCTGAAGATGCATGATTCAGCTCACGCCCTTCGGGTGAGTTTGTCTCACTGAACCCTGCATCTTCAGGTTGTTTGGGTATACATGGTTTTTTATTCGTTAACGCAGGAATTAACAACATTGAACATCAATACAGCATGCAATTTTCTGACGTTACCAGGCACAATTCAGCTCGGTTGCACTTAAACATTAATTGTCCGTTCAATAAGCAACTAATTTTATATTAGCTTTATATATTTATGCTGAATGTGATCTGGGAATAAGTTTTATACTCAGGCAATCTGACGGGGTGGGATAATCGCTTGAAAAAACGGACTGATTCAGAAAAAAGCCCTCAATTTAAACACAAATTGAGGGCGTATCAATAGCGTCATACCGGATACAGAACCGGGCAACCGGCTAAATCACGATTCGCAGAGCATCACCTGCGAGAATACAGCCTGTGCCAGCGCCCTGTGATTATCTGCGTCCAGATGAATGCCATCTTTAATACTGGTCGAGCAATATTTACCTGCATCAATAAAAGAACATCCATACTGCTCTGACAGATACTGATAGCTGGCGCTCAGTGCTTCACATTTATCCGGCGCCCCCACATAGGATTCATTCATTTCAGCATCTTGTGACTGCTGTACAGGCGGAGGAGAAATCAGAATAATTTCCGAAGATTGCGGATAATAACTTTGAATCAGCTGAATTAACTGGCCGGTACTGTGAGCAATATCTTCAACTGTCCGGTTAAAACGGGTTTTCAGATCATTGGTGCCCAGCATCAACACCACATAGTCCGCCGCATAATGACTTTCAAGCACAACCGGTAAATACGCTTTGCCATTTCTTCCTTCAAACAAAGGATCATCAATTCCGGTATTACGGCCATTAAGTCCTTCTTCTATAATCCGGTATTCCTCTCCTAATAACTGGTCAAGACATCCGGGCCAACGAATTTCCCATGCATGACGCCCGCCTCCCGGAATAAACCCCCATACATTTGAATCACCATAACAAAGAACTGTTTTCATTTTTTCTCTCTGATCCATTAAATCTGGCCGTAATATAAATCGGTTCGCTGCTCAGGCACATACCCGGCGTGAAAAACAAACCATGTTTTTACATTGGGTCTTTGTTTTGAGTCATGACTTCCCGACACGGGCAATGCGCCTGCATATTCAGACCCGCTAAGGATGGCATCTGTTCACCTTTCGGATTCATCAGAATCCATACGAAAATATAACCTATTGATAAAAGACATATTATCAAATAATCCGCAAACTGTGATCTCTTCCTTTTTCCGAAATAAAACGTCATCAATATGATATTTGTCACATTGATTGTGAGGTTAATATAATTAATTTATTTATTTTTGAAACACTGGTTTAAAAATTAACATCTTTTCATATGAAATCACTGAAAAAATTGTTAATAAATATTAAGCCCGATGCGTATCAGGCAGAAATACGCAAGATTCGACGTTGGGTGCGTATCAACCCACGCCTTGTACAGACCTCATCAGCTGGGTTACCAAGGCCTTGTCTTCAAGGCCAGTCTGTTTGGCTGGGAAATAAAGAAAAATGAAGGAAAATCAATAAAATGAAAAAATATCAACTATTAGGCTTAGTCAGTGTTGCTGTGTCCTCGGCATTATTTGCCCAGCAGGCTGCAGCTTCGGCTTGCTCTGACTTAATTAATAACCCCGATGTCAACTGGCGGGAATCATCTCTGCAAACCGATCAGGAAATTGTACAGTGTCTGGCCTCCACGCTGGGTACGCCTGTCGGTTTTGGTGAAAATACAACTGGTGGTTACGATCCAAACGGCAGCAGCCATCTGGTTGTGATCAAGAAGAATGCAACAAAATCAGTAGAGCAGCAAATTCTGGATGCTATCAGCTCAGAAGAGTACAACTGGATTGTCTTTGATAAAGATGACTTTGCCAAAGATACCGAAGTTGCGATGTATCGTCTTGACTGTAGTGAAGCCGACGTTCTGGCAAACCTGGACAATGCAACTGAAGCCCAGTGTCTGGATCATACCAAATGGTGTGAAGACAATAATGTTTCCAGCGACAGCTGTGACGCAACATTCTTTAATGAAAAACTGAATGATAAATCACTACCAATCCGTAACCAGGTGATTCACTCCAATACAACCATTGATGGTCGTGGCGCGAAAGCTTACTTCTACTTCAATGGCTTCCAGATTGGTAGCGATCATAAAGGTAAGAGTACTTATCAGGCTCAAAATGTCATCGTCACGAACAACCGTTTTGTGGGTGCCGGACATACAGAAGATCACGAGCTTGATCCGGATATGATTCGCTCAACCGGTGAATCTCATGACATCTGGATTCATCAGAATACCTTTGAACATACAGGTGACTCTGCATTTGATGTTAAAGTCGGCGCATATGATATCACGGTATCATTCAACAAACTGATTGATGTAAAACGTGCAGCTTTACACGGATCCAGCGACAGCCGCTCAATCAATGCACAAATCAAGTCAACAATTCATGACAACTTATTTGTTACCCGTGATGAATACTATAACGCGAAAGAATTTGACACAGGTCGTCGTGTCCCTCTGATGCGTTTTGGTCAGTCACACATGTTCAACAACGTGTTCTATGGATATCGTAAAGATATTCTGAGTGTTCGTGATGGCGGCCGGATTGAATTCCAGAACAACGCGTTTATGAACAGCTACACTGCTGCTGCCACGAAGAAGGGCGACGATATTGAATACTGGACAGAATCATTACTGCGTGATTTCCGCAAAGGTGGTTTAGAAATTACCGGTACTTATGTCTGGAATTCTGATTCTAACTGTAAACTTGATACAGCGGCCGGTAAAGGCGATCTGACTGCTTCTCATGGTACAACACCTGACATGTTGAGTGCTTATGGTTCAGCATCGAAAAGCACCATCAACAGCAATATGATGGATGCAGGTCAGGACCTGGTTGATTATGTTGCAGCAACAGCAGGTAAAGGCGGACTGACACCTTATGTGTCTTCTTACTCTAAAGGCAAATCAGCAATTATGGCTGAAGTTCCAACAACCTGTACCAGCTCTGATGCCAGCACAAGCGGCAGCACCAGCAGCGATAGCGGCAGCACCGGCAGCAGTGACAACAGCGGAAGCTCTTCAGATTCCGGTAGTTCAAACTCCGGTAATTCAGATTCTGGTTCTACAACAACCACACCATCAGGTGAAAATCTGGCGCTGAGCGCTAACGCTGACGGCAGCTCTAAACAAAGCAGCAAAACCGGCTATGGCAACGTAATCGATGGTGATACCAGCACTTACTGGTCTCCATCAGGCACAACCGGCCGTATCAGTGTGAAAAATCTCAATGTGACAGTGAATACTGTCAAAATTGTGGAACTATCCGGAACAGAAGGCACTGTCACTTCATGGGTTTTGAAAAATAATGATACTGGCGCAACTCTGGCAAGTGGTTCTTCATTAACTGACACCATCAGTTTTGACGCTGTGTCTGTGAAAAAGCTGAGTCTTTACATTGAAGCAGCAAGCAGCACACCAAAAATTGCTGAGTTTGAAGTCTATAATCAGTAAGTTGATATCATCACTCAATTACAATCACTGATTGAAAAAGACCTCCCGGAAGCGGAGGTCTTTCTTTATTCAGCGCCGGCGATATGTCTGGATGCTGAAAATACAGGTTCAGACTGGTTATCCGGAGCAATCAAACTTCATCCTGACTCACTTCCGAGTTAAATCCCCGGCGGATATTCAGCAGGGTGACACATGCAAAACAGGCAATAACAATACCCAGATGCCAGGCCTGATTGATCCCGACCTTTAACAGTGAAAAACTCGCCAGTGCTGCGACAACCATTTGCCCGCCACCAGCCAGCGCCGCAACCATACCCGCCTGATGACGATAAGGTAACATCAGCTGGGCCTGTGCACAGGGCAAAGCAATACCGTTCCCGACGACCATCAGAAACTGCCCTGCCATCAACATCAGCGGATCCAGCGGTGTCAGAATAAACCATAATGCAGAGATAAGCTGAATAACCGGCGAAAGATAAAACACGGACTTCAGTCCAAAACGGATTCTCAGCCGGGTCACAGAAAAACTGCCAAGCAACATGCCGAATGCCGGAATTAAAGCCCATAACGCATACTCATCAGATGACATACCAATCTGAACCTGCATCAAAAATGGCATCAGTGAAATACAGGTTGTTACCAGGGTAAAATTGAGCCAGCCGATACTACCGAAGCTCAGAAAATAACTGGAGGAAAGCAGTTTTTTGTATTGCTGTAGTGATTCACGGATCCGGGGCAATGGCTTTTTATAACGCATTGTTTCCCTGAATCGCAAAAACAAGATGCACCAGACAAATACCAGATATCCCAGCAAGGTATAAAAAATTGCCCGCCAGCCAAACTGGTGGTTAATAAAGCCGCCCAGTACAGGCGCAAAGATCGGGGTAATCGATGCAACCATAGTGACATAAGATAAAGCCACCGGTAGTTGTTCACCGGAATAAGAGTCCCGCGTTGAGGCTCTGGATAATACAGCGCAGCAGCCGTTACCGGCACCCTGAATAAAGCGGCCGATAATCAACCCTGTAAACGAATGACTGAAACAGACAATAGTCACTAAACCAATAAAGGAGAGAATGAGAGCAGTCAGTAAAACGATTCTTCTGCCAATAGAGTCGGACACCGGGCCATAAATAAATTGCAATGGGCCAAATCCAATCAAATAGGCTGAAATTAAGAGTTGCGTCTGATCTGCGGACACAGAAAAGTCATCTGCGATCCAGGGTAATGAAGGAAAAACAAGACCAATACTTAACTGGCCAACACTAATTGCCAGACAGGCTAACAGCACCGGACGCCAGTCAAATCCGCTTTTTATTATTCGATCGTCACTCATATTCAACCCAGTGTACGCTTTATTTTGTAATATACAATCCTGCAAATATCAAATTGATGATGCCTGGGCGGCCGGTTCAGTCCCGGACAATACTTCTGATTAGTTAAATAATACGCACAGTGTTATCAGAAAGTTGAATTGATGATCTAATCAATACCACAGGTATTCGTCTGGTGATTGATTCCGTTATAGGCACGGAACCGGGTGAAGGAGAGGAGAGAAAAGAGAAGAACCACGGTACATGATTTGCCCGCCGTGGCTCAGCAGTATTTATTGCTTTGACGCCCAATGCAAAAATTCATGACGCTCTTCGGCAGAGGCTTTATCAAACCAAAACTTTAATTGTTCAACCGTTGTGGCGGACTGCCTGGCTTCTTTCACCTGCCCCAGCGGCTGATCGACAAACACAGTGTCATTTTGTTGATTAAATGATTCAATCAATGGCCCTAAATTCATATAAGGAAATACTTTGGATTTTGAAGGCAAGACAACTTGCTGAACCATTTTGACCGGGAAGCCAGACGAAACTTTAAAAACGGGCCTTCGGGCCTGATTCAGGCCATCCACTTTATGATAGCGATTAGAGACAAGAGATAGCCGCAGTGTTTCATTCGTCGGCTTTGCTCCGGACGACAACGTTAATACATAAGGATAAGTCGAAAGAAATTCCAGTTTACCGCCATTCTTTTTCAAACGTCCTTCATACCGGACAACAAGCTGAAGTTTATTTTCAGAAAAATGAACAGTACGCCCTTCTTCCACCGGCTTACCATTCACATATAACACTTCAATACCGTTATCAGCATCAAGGTCAAGCGCATACACCGCACCTGAAATGGCCCATGTCAAACATGTCGTCAGTAAAATAAATAATCGGGTCACAATATATCTCCGGGAACATAAACAAAAAGCCAACGATAAACGTTGGCTTTCGTATAATCAACTGGATATCCAATTGATTAGAATGTGTAGTATGCACCCAATACTGTAGCGTCAGCATCCAGGTTTGCACCACCAGAGAAATCATCTGATGTTTCGCCAGTTGTATACTCAGCAAAAATAGTCAGGTTACTTGCAACCGCGTAGTCAACACCAAGAGTCCAGCTGTATACATCACCATCTGCGTCTGCACCACCTTTAGTCGCTTCATCCAGAGCAATCAGGCCATATACAGTGTACAGACGTAGTTTATCTGCAGTATAAGAAGCTGCAACTTCAAATGCGTCACCAGAATAGTAAGGTGTGCTGGAGAAGAAACCAAAGCTATTCACGCCTTCAAAGTTAGAATAAGTTGCAGCCAGGAATAATCCGCTTACATCTACCGATGCAGACAGGCCAGCCTGTGAGAAATCTGTATCTTCTGCAATCTCACCACCAATGTAAGAAGCACCTACAGAGAAAATATCTTTGCTGTAGTCCAGAGAAAGACCATAAATGTTATCAACATTATCAGCTTTTTGTGTGTTTACATCAGCAACAAAAGTCAAACCATCAGTTGGCGTTACTTTATATGCAAAACCGTGGCCTGAACTTTCAACAGGGTGGCCACTTGTACCCAACAGGTTACCCTCATTGGTGATATCAGTTTTTTCAATTGCGTCATCAGAATCTGCAAAGTCACCTGTTTCACCGATAGCAACACCCCATTTGTCCGCTTTCAGCGCAAGATACATATCATCAAACTTAGCTTCATTCTTAGTTTCTGTATAGCCAGAGCCTGATTCAATCTCAAAAGAACCTGCAACTTTATAATCATCATTTAGTGCCGTTTCAGCATCAATCTGGATTTTACCCCATGCATTGATGTCTGCATCAGCTTCACCAGTTTGGTCAATGTCATAATTTGCTAAGTATGCGTCAATTTCACCTTTCAGTTTAACTGCTGTTGCATCTGAAGAATAAATTTCTGCCGCGTTTACTGTGCCTGCCGCTGTTAAAACAGCCAGCGCTAATAGGGTCTTTTTCATATTAATCCTATATGCCTTATTTTTTAGTGGGAAGTCCTTATCCGATTCCCTTGTTACGATTAACTTGATTACATAAAACAAGATCTATGTAACCAATCCACTGTCATGTCGGAATCAAGTTTGCAGAAATTTAAATTGCATGTCAATTTTTCTAAATAATTTTTATAAAAAACAACAAACTATAAACATATCAACTGAATTGAGTATTCAAAAAAATAAAATAATAAATACTTCTAAAAAATATCAAAAAAACGATATTGAAAAATAGACAGGTAGTTTATTCACATAACAAAATATTATATAAACTGGTTTGATTAGCATAAAATAATGTGACGCAGTTCTGCGCAAAAACCATACAAGTAAAATTAAAATTTACACATAACTATATGAATTTAAATTAAATTTATGTTTTTTTATCTTTAAAAAAAACCATACAAGTATGATGAATTTGTGCTCAATTCATTGAGCACTTAAGATTGATAATAATTTTCATTTGCAGATGGTGTGTGTTTTTTTTAGTCAGCTTATATTTTCCACCTGGAAAATATAAAAGCAGTTATGAAATAAATAAGGAGGGATATTTCATCAATAGAATTCATCAATGCTGGTGTTTATTTTGCCACCAGGAATATTCTTTTCTTTAAAAGTTTTTAGCCTGTAAAATAAGGCTGGCGTCTCATATCTTATCATTTCAGAAGAATGATTAATCATTTCCGGATATTTTTCGCAGCAATATAAATAACAACACTGAAATCCCGCCTAATATGACACACAGAAATGAAGCACGTTCAAAGTCTGCATCCATGACTGAATTATATATTTCGAGAGAGATCGTATTTGTCCGGCCAGCCAGGTTCCCGCCAATAATCAAAGTAATTCCAACTTCTCCCAGTGAACGTGCAGATGCAAGCACCAGCCCGGCAGCCAGACTTTTTCTGACCGAGGGTAAAATCACCAGGATAAACACCTGATACTGATTTTTCCCAAGCGTTCTGGCCGCTTCTGCCAGTTTAAAGACGTTGCGTTCCAGCGCTGACTGAACAGGTTTTACCACCAGAGGTAAACCCGCAATCAATGCTGCTAAATACACCCCTGAACGGGTGAAAATAATATCTGTCCGGAGTCCGAGCTGACTCAGGAAGCCATTACGCCCCAGCAGCATCAATAAAATAAATCCGGTGCCTATCGGCGGAAAAACAAGTGGCAGGGTGATAAAGAATTCAAGTATTGCAGTCAAAGTATTCTTCTTTTTCGCCAGAACATAAGCAATGAGAACACCACTGAAAGCCAGAATAATCAATGAAACGACACAAGTTCTTGCCGTCAGACCAATGGAGAACAGTAACGTCTCATCATCTGAAAAGTGGCTGAAAAAGTTCATCATAAGCCATGCCGGTGAGCAATTTTCTTCACTGTTGTGGAACTGATGCACTGGCGAAACAATATCAAGCTTTCTCGTTCACGTTCAGATTGTCCTTTCAGAACCCCGGACACAATATGAATGGGCTTGTATCCGGATTTAATTTTGATATAACCGCCAATTCGATGTTGTACTTTTTGAATATCGGTCAGATTGACAAACCCGGCATCAACCTCACCTGCCACAAGATAAGCCGTGACCTGAGGTACTGTTGAGACAACGTACAGTTTGTTTTCTACTGCCTGAATCAGATGTGTATGTTGCAGAAACTGCCACCCGGCCCTTCCGTACAATGCTTTTCTGGTATGAGGTATCGCAAAACGGCGAATTTCAGGCTTACTGATATCCTGTGGTCCGGACAGGTGTAAACCTTTTCGCCAGGCTAAAACCAGTGTCCCGTCACCAACCGGATAAGTCTCAGAAACCTTGACATGGTGATCGGTAAAAAAATTGTCTGAAGAAATGACAGCCTGAATCATACCGCTCCGGTTTATCTGCGCCAGTATCTGACCGAAATTGCCATAAGATGCCTGTATATTCAGGTCATAGTCCTGTTTACACACTTCGATAATATCTGTGACCAAAGCTTTATAACCGGCGCCGGAGACAAGCATCATCTGTTCGGATGCCAAACTACCTGAACAAGGTAAAAAAAGAACAGCAGCCAGAAAAAACCAACGATAAATGTTCATAGTAAATCCATTGATTACCAATAAAATAAGTCAATACAAGCGGGTGTTGTCTGTGCTGATCTGCCCGTTTTCAATGCAATAAACACGATCTGCAAGTTGCTCAATCTCATCGACTGAGTGTGTGACCAAAATCACAGGGACAGAAAAGCGCTGCGGGATTTTCAGCAGAAACCCGCTCAAAGCCTGACGACATTTGTTATCAAGAAAAGACATCGGCTCATCCAGCAACAATAAATCCGGCCGGGCCAGTAACGCACGGCCAATCGCAACCCGCTGTGCTTCTCCTCCAGACAAAGTCGCCGGTTTACGGGAAAGAAGATCACCAATGTCCAGCAGTCCGACAATTTCATCAAATAGTGGTGCATGTTCATCGGTTCGACCTGAGAAAAGAAGATTTTTCCTGACGGATAGGAAATGAAACAAACGCTTATCCTGAAAAATATATCCGACCCGCCGCTGCTCCGGAGGAAGGTTAATCTGATGCACGGATTCGAAAAACACCCGATCATTGACAATAATTTTGCCGTCATCAGGTGCCAGAAGACCAGCAATCATATTGATAATACTGGTTTTACCCGCACCAGAATGTCCATATAGTGCCGTAATACCAGTATTATCGATATTCATTGCTGCCTTTATACAGTGTGTCCCCAGCTTTTTCTTTACATCAATAACTATCATCAGCAATGTCACTTTAAAGTGAACTTTGTATCATACAAAAAATTGCATTTAAAGCTGTATTTCCTGGTATCCGGGGAAAGAAAGAAGAAGAGAAATGTACTTTTTATACCCAAACAACCTGAAGATGCAGGGTTCAGGTTGCTTGGGTATATAAGCAAAATACATGAATGCAATTATCGCCATATAAAAAGTTTATAAATACATAAAAGAAGGGAAATACCAATTAAACCAGACCAGCCTGCTATTCTGGTGATATTTTCAGGTAAAAACTTATTCAATTCAGGAAAGAGAATCGCACCAAACGATATCAGTGAAATCATGCCAAACATATTACCAATATATATTGCATTGATGCCGGAATGAGGCGGAACAAAAACCAGCAATGCCAGATAAGACGCCATCAACCCGATAGACAGATAAGACTGCACCTCAACCGGTTTATTTTTGTTGATATAGAAAAAATTCACAACAAGCAGTGCAGCGATAATAAAAGTCAGCATAAAGAGATATCTCTCATATACCCAAAATGGTCTGATATACCCAAACAACCTGCATCTTCAGGTTGCTTGGGTATAAGCGGGATGACATCAAATGTCATTCACAAACATGTGTGCCTGTCCGGATACGCACACACTATTAACAAAGCCATCAAAACTCAAGAAAATCTATACTGTCATGATTCAGTTTTTTAAACCATGCCGAAAATTACCCGAATTGTACCGGTTTGTCTCATTCACGGAGATATAAAAAAGGCTGCATCAGAATGCAGCCCTGTGTAAATATTAATAATCAGATTATTTCCGTTCAAAAGCACCCAAATCCGGCGCACTCCCTTTATAACTGATACCACTTTCTTTTGAACCCGCATTAATCAGCTGCGACTTCGGTGACAAGCGGAATAATGAAGTCGATGGTAAAGAACCATCTTTGTTTCTTGAAACGGTCGCTTTCGATGTATCAAGACTCACAAAATCAGACTTAGAAGCCGAAGGACCAGTATCCCATGAATTATGTTTGGCACTGGCATTTTTCACAGAAACAGAACCGGATAACGAAACATTGTTACGGAAATAGTGTTTCTGACCTGATGCCAGACTATTGCCGAATCCGTAGTTTGTACCGTTTTTATAGGAGGTATTGTTAATCACAGTCACGCCACCAGCGTTATTGTTCTGATCAAACCCTTTATTCACATTACCAAACGCAACTGAACGGGTGATACGGTGATTACCAACGGCACGTTTCCCACCTAATTTAAAACCATTTCCGTTGCCTTTAAAGCCACTGTCATTCCAGTAATCGATCCCGTTACGGAATGCCCAGCTATCTTCAATGATGACTTTCTGTGGACTATCATATAAATCAAATCCATCATCTGAATTTTCCCATGCGCGACAGCCGATAAAGCGATTTCCGGGGCCCTGTTTCTGTTTTGGTCCGAACCCATCCGCCATACTGCCATGTTTCTTCGGATCATAATTCCGGTAAGCATCAGAGTTGATGACTGTGGTATAAGAGCCACCTTTATTAATTTCAAAGCCGGTATTCCGGTTATGGTGGAATCGCATATTTTCGAAGGTATTATGTGCGCCGGTAATATAAGCACCATGATATCCCGCATGAATCACATCAATTCCTTTGAAGTACCAATAATCACCTGTTACGTAGAAACCAAATGAATTTTGCACCCATTTCCCTTCGGGGAAAGAAAAGTCAAACGTAGCCCGGCCGCAGTTTGCAGCTGCAACATAAATCGGTTTGCCTTTACTGCCTGATTTGGCAAAGTTAATGGTATTTTTCTTACCTGATTTATAAGAAATTTTATAGGTACCAGGTTTGAGCAATATCATCTGCCCTGCTTTTGCAACAGACATCGCTTTGGTGAAGTTCATCGCTGAACTGAAGCTGGAACCGGAGTTACCCGAAGAACCATTCGGGCTGACATAATATATTTTACTCGCAGATAAACCGCTCGTCGTACCACTGCAACTGGTACCAACTGCTTTAGCTGCAATACTGTCAGTTGAAACAACATCGGTTGCACTTGTACCGCTACAGCTTGCTGCTTTGACGGCACTGCCGGCAACATTCAGATAATCGACATTCGCTAATCCGGCAGAAGTATCTGCTTCCATACGAATCGCACTAACCCCTTCAGGGAGATAAACCGTCACACTTTCTGTTTTCCAGTTGCTCCAGCTACCAGTCGAAGCTTGCTTCAACGTATACTTCGTGCCATTCACATAAATGGTTGCCGGACGGGCATCACCTGAACCATTCGCATAACGGACAGAAACTGTATAAGAGCCACTTTGACCCGTCTCTACTTTCCAGTTAACAGCCGTTTCCGATTCATTAATCACATTAACATAGCCTGCCCCGGTATAACCGGAATTACTTGCTTCACTGGCGTCGCCATCTGCACTGCAAAAACCAGATTGATTTTCCTGAATGGTAATACTTGAGGAAAAATCCCCGGCCATCGCAAAGCCACTTCCGCTCAATAGCACGGTCGCCAGCGCTGAACATAAATATTTAGAATTATTTTTCATCCTGAGCCTCATCACGTTGTTACATATCAGCTATGGCTGATATCGACATACACCATGTGACCTCCACGGTGCATCACAAGGCATATAATGCATTTTTAATCATTATTTTGAAAAGGTGTTTTACAAATTACGGGAGGACTATCACAACAAAAAAGAACCGTAGTTTCATTTTAAAATAGGAATAAATATCTTTAAATAACAGTACGATATACGATTTATAATTATATATTCAGGAAAGACTCTGTTTGACAACAACCAATAAATAAGCTGTATATAAACACACATAAATTGAATAAATATTCAAATTTTATGTAAATTCAACCAGCAAGCGCTGCGTATGATCACTCCAAAACCATCCGAAAAATTAATTTAAACAACCACATTAATTCACAAATTAAATATAAATAAATCATAATGTTGAGAAGAAATACATCAATCTTACAAGTGGTTTGTCATAAAACTGCCAATAAAATCTCCTCATATTTTTTTGATAGTTTTATTGATAGTTCAACTACTTACTAACATAAACTCCTTGGAAAACTATCACAATTCTTATAAATCGCTATATCTCCTCATACGCCAATCACATACATTATCCGTTTCATATTGTATATAAGTAATCACCTACATATGCAAATTGATAAATAATAGATTCGATACTTATATAGATAGTCATGGCTAATTTATATGGAGAACAACTCATGCCATTTATTCACTCAAAAAAAACGACGACTCATCGTCATGTTCGTCACTCACTTCGCAGTAAGTTGCTGCTTTCATGTGCCTGCCTTGGATTAGGGTTCGCCGGTTCAGCACTGGCAAGCGTTGAAGCTTTATCTGTTCAGGGTAACCAAATCTATGCCGGCGGACAGGCCAAAAGTTTTTCCGGTAACAGTCTTTTCTGGAGTAACAACAAATGGGGTGGTGAAAAATTCTACACAGCTGATGTGGTTAAAATGCTGAAAGATGACTGGGATTCCAGTATCGTCCGTGCCTCTATGGGTATTCAGGAAGAAGGAGGTTACCTGGATGATCCTGAAGGGAACAAAGCCAAAGTCGAGCGTGTTGTTAAAGCGGCAATTGATAATGACATGTACGTGATCATTGACTGGCACTCTCACCACGCTGAAGATAACCCGAACGAAGCCATTGCCTTCTTTAAAGAAATGGCAACAAAATATGGTGATAAACCAAATGTGATTTATGAGCTTTACAATGAGCCGTTGCAAATCTCATGGAGCAATGTAATCAAGCCTTACGCTGAATCTGTAATTTCAGAAATCCGTAAGATCGACCCTGATAACCTGATTGTTGTGGGTACACCAACCTGGTCACAGGATGTCGACGTTGCATCTCAGGATCCAATTGACGGAACCAATATTGCGTACACACTTCACTTCTATGCAGGTACTCACGGTCAATATCTGAGAGACAAAGCAACAACCGCTTTAAATAACGGTATTGCACTATTTGTAACCGAATGGGGCGCAGTCAATGCCGATGGTGACGGAGACGTTGCAGAACAGGCAACAAACACCTGGGTTAGCTTTATGAAACAGCATAACCTCAGCAACGCCAACTGGGCTCTGAATGACAAAAAAGAAGGCGCTTCCACATTCCTGCCTGATACGATGGATTTAACTGCTTCAGGTAAGAAAGTCAAAGAAATCATTGCTGACTGGCCATATAAAGTGACTACAGCGACTGACACGCCAACAGATCCGACAGACCCAACTGATGACCCGACAGATGAACCATCTGACGATACAACCAATGTTTGTACTGGTGTGAATGTTTATCCAAACTGGACAGCCAAAGACTGGTCTGGTGGTGAGGCAACTCACAGTGCAGCCGGAGATAAACTGGTTCACGAAAATAAACTATACACAGCAAACTGGTACACAACGTCTGAACCAGGTACTGATGCTTCATGGACATTTGTCAGTAACTGTGAATAAGCCGGGGTTTCCCTGTTTAATATAGTGATGTGATTCGATACTCAAACGCCTCCGGACTACTTTAACCGGAGGCGTTCTCACCCCGGTAACAAGCAGATACAGGCTGTTTGCGTCCCACCTCACCCGCTCAGTGGCAGATAAAGCACAAACTTCTGCAGATCGCCATGCATTTTTCTGAACTTTGATCTATTTTTTTGTAAAAATCCGCCTTCTTAGAAGGCGGCTTTGGTTTACAGCCCCCTGAAAGGGAGCATTCTCGCGCTGTTAGTTCATCTTCAACTCTAACTGCGCCTCGTATTCTTGATCTTTCTTATCTTGGTGTCTGACGTAACGTCTGATGATTTCTTCATTTACGCCAACCGTATCGACAAAGTAACCTCTTGCCCAAAAATGATTTCCCCAGAGCTTCTTTCTTATATGCGGGAATTTGTTAAACAACCGGATTGCCGAACGTCCTTTCAACATCCCCATCAACGTTGAGATAGACACTTTTGGTGGAACTATCACAACCAGATGAACATGATCTTGCTGAACATTTAGTTCCAAGACCTCGCAATCTTTCATATTGCATAAAATATAGATTGAGCGATAAAGCTCCTTACCTACGTTACCTTTCAGGATCTTGAATCTGTATTTCGGCGTCCAAACTATATGGTATTTACAACGCCAATAGACATGTGATGAACTTCTATAGTCGCCCATGTTTTTTGTTTCCTCTTACTTGTGGTGAATAAGAGGTTTACTTCTAACATGGGCATTTCTTCGGGCAATAGCCCCAAGGTTCAATCACCACCGCCCAAGGCGGTGGTTTAGGGATGACAATGAAAGGATACCAGTCGGGATTTGTGGATGAGACCAGATTTAAACGTATGTATTTTTATAGTAATCCTGTCTCTTATTTGCACGGATGTATACGCTAAAACAGCAGTACAGGCCAAAGAAATCAAGGTCACAGAAGTTATTTACCCGCCGGCTCAATCAAGCCTTGATAAAAGAGATCAGGACTTTATTGAAATTCTGTCCATGGCACTCAAAAAAACAGAGTCTACAGATGGGCCTTTTGTCATACGGCCAACAAAAGTGGCCATGAATCCACTCCGGTTTCATCGCGAATTAGAAAAAAATAATGAACCTAACATTATCTGGGCCTCTGTGACAAAACAGCGGGAAGAGCGCTTTCTGCCCATCAGAATCCCGCTGAGGAAAGGCATTCTTGGCTACCGGGTTTTTCTGATCAATAAATCGCAACAACCCCGCTTTTCCGCAATCACATCAGTCAACCAGCTCAAACAACTCACCGCCGGCCAGGGAGCGACCTGGCTGGATAGCGATATTCTGGCTGCCAACGGATTTGATGTTGAAGTCGGATTCAGCTATGAGGGTTTATTTAAAATGCTTAACGCCGGGCGGTTTGACTACTTTCCCCGGGGTATCAATGAAGTCTATGTTGAATTACAGCAAAGAAAGACTCAGCATCCTGAAATCGATGTCGAAAAAACAATTCTTCTTTACTATCCGTTACCAAAATACTTTTTTGTGAATAAGAACAACCAACATCTGGCTGATCGCATCGAACGCGGTCTTAATATGATGATTAAAGATGGTTCATTTGATGAGATTTTCATGAAATATAACAAGTTCTATATTGACGCTATTCACCTGCCCAACAGAAGAGTCTTTCTGATCGATAATCCCTTCCTGCCCGATACGGTTCCATTAAACCGAAAAGAGCTGTGGCTTCATTTGTTTTGAACATGCCCAAACTAAATAAACCTGAGAATGGGAACTATGCTTGTTTGACGCAGAAATGAACCTGTTGATGAAGCGCTGCATCCTGAGGTCATTTGGGGATATCTGGGGATTTAATTAGCATAAATATACATAATTCCCCAGATACAAAGGGCAATTTCGCCGAGCCATGCAAACAGAGTAATCATAAAAAGAGTCAAGCGGGAAAATGCACCAGTACCGGTATTTTTATCAAAACAAAAGCGGGAATTACTAAGTGTCACAACAGAAGAAAAGACAAATCCAAACACCAGAATCAGAGAAAGATCTGTCAAAAAATCCCGGGCCGGGTAAGCAAAATATCCTGCATTAAATAATCCGATAATTCCCGTAATTGTCAAAACCGGCATAGAAACAGACAAACAACATTTACTTCCGACAGCCATCTCTTTTGTTTTACCACTTCCTTACGTCTGGTTCAGAAAGTATAAAGCAATTGTGTGTCAGAAAAAATCATTACTTCCTGTCTTATGCCTCCAACTCATAAATAAACAATCCAAATTACCGTAAGATGTGGGAATTTGAGAGGTTTATCTGGTTTTTCAGCCTGTTAGCGCCAGCTCATTACCCCGGTAAAATCCTGACAATCACTCAGAGCATCTTCGCCACCGGTCATAAACACCTGCTGCTTGTTGGAAACCGGATAAGTTAAATATTCAGAACAAACCGCACTCTGTCCGGTTCCGACCACTATTTTTGTGCCTGGTTTCAGATGGCACTGGCTCATTTTGTCCAGCGGAGACCACTGGTAACAAATTTCGTAGTCAGCCCTGTAAGCCTCAATATCACCTGCCGGCTGATAAAAAGCCCACCACTGGCCGGATTTACTATGAGGATTTGTGCTGTTCCAGGCGCGGTAAATGGTAACTGATGTCCCCGGCTTACTCTGATACACCCTGCCCTGACACAATTTGCCTTTGCCCGGCTCCGCCAGTGCATCCGCCAGTAATGCCGGGTCTTGTACTTCCTCAAACATACGCGCGAATTCATCAGGTAATGCCGTTGATCCCTGGCAGGCAGAATCAGCATCATACGCAACCGGGGTCTTTTGTTCGGTCTGAGCCTGATAAGAAGCGGTACATCCGCTCAGGATACACAAAGATAGTAATGTCATTTTTTTCATAGAAACTTTTCCACCTCTCAAGGTAATTTTGGCAGGCAACCATCAATTCAAATAACTGAATTGCATCCATATCACTAAAAAATAATAGTTATCTCAGTCACGGTTTCTTCATAAGATTTATTCATCGGTCGGTAAAATACCTCAAACTTACCAACAGCCTGACGATATAAAACAGTGAAGTAATTCACCGGGCAAATAGACCACATATGAAATAAATATAATATACATGTAAAATTTAACAGTAAACAAGGAGAAATACAGAACATCTACAATGCGATGAATTTAGGTTTGTTTCATTTCCATCTGCATGCAATAACGCGGATCGTTATCAGAATAAAACATATAACTGGTGAATCAGATATCACGGTTCATCAGTACAAAAACAATACGATGTATCATCAGCAGAGAGTATTTCAATGAAGAAATTCACGACATCATTGTTACTGATTTACACACTTATTCTCAGTCCCGTAGCTTACAGTGCCGGGAATATTAAAATCATGAAAATTGAAGGTCCGAAGGAAGAATTGATCTTTAATATCCTTGAGCTTGCCCTGAAAAAGACCGTTCCTGGTGTCCGGTTTGAACAAAGCCCCGAAGCATATAGTGGTGCGAGAGTGATCGCAGAGGTCGAGTCCGGCAGCCTCGATGTTGGTTGGGGAGGTATCAACCCGGATCTGGAACAAAGACTCCGATCCGTAAAAATTCCTGTACTCAAAGGCTTATTGGGACACCGGATATTTATTATCCGCGCGGCAGACCAGGATCGCTTTTCCCGGATCAAAACACTGGATGATTTAAAGCAGTTCAACGCCGGACAAGGCACATTCTGGGGCGATACCCTCGTGTTAAAAAATGCCCGTATCCCGGTTATCACAACGATTAAATACGCCAATCTGTTCCCTATGCTTGAGGGAGGACGCTTTGATTATTTCCCCCGGGCAGTACACGAACCCTGGGTCGAAGTGAAAAGCCGGCCTGAACTCAATTTAGTCGTCGATAAGAACATACTGCTGATTTACCCGTTTGCAATGTACTTCTACGTCAACAAATCGAATACCGAATTACATGATCAGATTTATCAAGGCTTTGAAATAGCTATTCGCGACGGTAGTTTTGACGAACTCTTTTTCAGTCACCCGATGATCAAAGATGTACTGAATAAGGCGAATTTAACCCAGAGAAAAATATTCAGAATTGATAATCCGATCATGGGGAAAGACACCGAACCAGACCGGGCTGAGCTTTGGTTAAATATTGAAGACCTGAAAAACCATTAATCCTGGAAAAGCACCAATCCAGAAGATATGAATCCTGAAAAACACCAACGCTGACCAGATATAAATAAATAAGGTATCAGATAATGAATTCCATTAAGCATAAATCCATGGCATATCTTGCCACGATCTCACTCGTTGTGATGATAATCGCTTTTACTGGTGGCTACTACCTGGCAAAAAATTACTTCAGTGACCGGTTAAATCAACAGATCAGTGACTCGAATACAACATTATCAATCGTTCTGAAAGAAGCCATTTTCTCTTATGATCAAGGCCTGGCAAACAATATTATGAATTCGTTTGTGAAATATGCATTCATTCATGAAATCAAAGCCTATGATCATCGTGGTAAAGCTATCAGTAGTTCCACTGAAAGTGCATCTCCATCTTCATCGCAGGACATCAGAACTGAAAAAATTGATGTGCTTTGGGAAGGTAAAAAAATAGGTTATCTGGAAATTTCTTACCGGATGGATGCCAATGATGAGCTGCTGGCAAACACCCGCTTCATGTTTATTCTGATTTCACTCATTATTCTCTTTTCCCTTCAGATAGTGAACTGGGTTGTCTTGAGTAAATCTGTCGTGAATCCAATTAAAATCGTGGCCGATGCGATGAGTGAAATTGCACAGGGTGAAGGAGACTTAACCCGGCGACTGGATATTTCGGGCAATGATGAGATTAGCACACTCGCCAAAGGGTTTAACGATTTCATCACCAACATGCATTCTCTCATCGGGCGTATCGTCAACTCAGCAAATGAACTCTCAAGCTGCTCTGAACAAATCAGCAGCAAGGCAGGCACCAATGCGAAAGCAACTCAGGAACAGCTCAGTGAAGTGGAACAGGTTGCAACAGCCCTGAGTCAAATGTCTTCTGCAACCAGAGAAATTTCAGATAACGCCAATACAACCTCTGACAAAACTGACAGCTGTAATGAGCTTGCTTTGCAAGGCAATCAAATTGTGAAGAAAACCGTTGAAGATATTCATAATCTGGGTGATCAGGTCGGCGTCACTTCAACCAAAATTATTGAATTAAAAGAGAAGAGTGATCATATCAACACGGTATTAGAAGTGATCAAAGGCATTGCTGAACAGACGAACCTGCTGGCTCTGAATGCCGCAATTGAAGCTGCCAGGGCCGGAGAACAGGGAAGAGGCTTTGCTGTAGTTGCTGATGAAGTCCGGGCGCTGGCCCAAAGAACACAAAAATCAACAGAAGAAATTGAAGAGATTATTCAGGATCTGCAATCTTCATCTGAAAGTACCAACCGCCTGATGAATTCAACACAGGAAACGCTGGAAAAAACCCAGTCAGAATCAACCCAGGCTATTCAGGCGATAGAAGATATTATTTCCGATATCCGGATAATTAATGACATGAACACACAAATTGCAACTGCAACTGAGGAGCAAAATGTCGTCACATCGGATGTCAGTGGAAAGGTGGAAACGATCAATTCAATTACTGCCAATATTACTAAAAACGCGAAAAATGTGGGTGAACTGAGTCGCCGGATTGATCAGTTGAGCGGAGATATTATTCAGGATTTATCTAAGTTTAAACTGTAACGAATGAACATTGACGAACCAGCTTTTAAACCAATATTTTTTAAAAGTTCTTTTAAAAAACGGCTGGCTTTCATCATACAGCGCAGATAAAAAAAGTGCCTTCATTGAGAAAGGCACTTTTTATAAAAACATGACAATGAATCAGTCTTACAGCAGAGCAACAGATTCCTGTGCAATCACAAACTCTTCATTGGTTGGAATCACCATGGCAACCGCATCCAGCATTTCTGAACGGGCAATGACACCACTGTTACCGAATCGCGCTGCTTCATTAGCAGCTGCATCTTCAACAAATCCGAAGACTTTCATATAATTCAGCACCTCATGGCGCACTGCTAATGCATTTTCTCCGATACCACCGGTAAAGACGATACCATCCAGGCCTTCACCAATCGCAACCATGTAAGACCCGATGTATTTTGCAACCCGGTAAGTGAAGATATCAAAGGCCAGTTTAGCTTTCTCATCACCCGCATCCACAGCTTCCAGAATACCCCGGACATCACTTGTTTTACCAGACACACCAAGAAAACCTGATTTCTTATTCAATGTGGTAAAGATTTTGTCCTGATCCCAGCCTTTGCGCATTAAGAACTCAATGACACTTGGGTCCAGGTCACCACAACGGGTTCCCATCATTAAACCAGCCAGAGGTGTCAAACCCATACTGGTATCAATACTTTTGCCGTTTTTCACAGCAGTCACAGAAGCACCGTTCCCCAGGTGAACCGTAATAAAGCTGCTTTCATTGACAGGTTTGTCCAGCATTTTTGCAGCTTCACTGCTGACAAAATAGTGACTGGTTCCGTGCGCGCCATAGCGTCTTACTTTATATTCGTCATAAATTTCATGAGGTAAAGCGTACATGTAGGCTTTAGCTGGCATTGATTGGTGGAATGCCGTATCGAAGATAGCAAACTGAGGCAAATGAGGGAAAACAGCCATCGCAGCACGCATACCATCAGCGTTTGCTTTATTGTGCAGTGGGGCAAGTTCAGCCAGACGATCAATTTCTTCAATCACTTTTTCGTCAACTTTCACGGTGCCATTAAAGGACTCACCGCCAGCCACAACACGGTGACCAATAGCAACGAACTTAGAGCTTAGGTCCAGAGAATCGAGCAACTTCACGATGCGCTCAAAAGCATACTGGTGATGATCACCACCAGCCGGAATAGCTTCTTCAGATTTTTCTCCCTGATACTTCCAGCTAATTGCAGCTTCCGGCAAACCAAAGCATTCCCCTAATCCGCTGATAATTGCATCACCATTTTGTGAGTCAATCACCGCAAATTTAAGTGAAGAGCTCCCGGAATTAACAACTAATACATACGAGTCCGACATAAAACTTTATCCTGTATCCAAGTGAATCACGAAGAAGCACAGCGCTTCCTGAAACGGCGTTTCTCTATTATTCAATATTTGTTGAATCTTTCAACTTTATTTTAGTTACATGCAGATTATAAAAGTTAATTTCATGATCAAGAGCAAATGTTTATTTATTTCTATGCAAAAAAATATTCACAAAATCCAGATGAAGCATGAAAAATATACACCTGCCAGATGAAATCACCACTTGATTATTCACGATAACAATTAAAAATGTATAAAACATAGACATGACAAGTAATCGATTGCAAAGTTTACAGTCAATACATGTCATATTGATGCTGAACATTCACAACAACCAGTTCTTCAATACGACAGAATACTGGCCAGCACATGACAAAAGTCTGGCGTCAGAGTCCGGCTGAAAATGTACGGAGACTGATGTTATTCACCTGACTCAATAAAACACCTGATTGAACCGGATGGAGAAACATCCACTTTCTTCATCAGCACCCGGGAAAAATCGTCAGCAGACGGATAAAGCTGATTCGGTAATATCACAATATCGGAGATCAATAACTCGGAATCATTCCGGGTTATGATAGCAGCGGCAACGGCCTGGCCAGCCTCAAAGCCAAGATACAACTGACAGGGCGGAGAAAGTATAATTTGGGTAAAAAATTCGACGATTGCATCTTTTTCTGCCTGTCCGTCATATTGATTCGCCTGCAGCAAAGCAAACATCACTGTTAAACGGTGAAAATCAACCAGATAGGTGTTGGTCAGCGCTTCATCAGTGTAAGCATCAGAAGCTGGGTCCGGTACTATTTCCGAATACCGGCACTGTTTGATGGATGCCAGATATATTGACCGCCCTTTTAAACTCGGTTCCGTCGGAAATTCAACGTCAACCTGTCCGGACAACCACTTGATTTTCTCATCAACAACCTGAGGAATTCCAACCAAAACAAAAGCTCCTGTGTAGAACAACGAACAGCCTGAAGCAACACTCTGCCGGCTATTTGTATAGACATGACATATTTAAAAGATGGTGTGATTTAGGTGAACACCTTCTGCTTGTGAACATTCAACATAACACAGCTCAGCTGAAGCTCACACATTTAACAATGTTCCTTTTGTACAATCAGGCTCTTTTATGTAATTCAACAGGATAAACCTATGATTTTACAATACACTGAAACAATAAAAGTCCAGAGGCTGTATAATAAGAAATATGTGCTTCACAACAACAATCATCTCCTTCTGTTTATTTCTCCTCTAATCTTGATATGATGAAACGTAACTGATTACTTCGGAATTCCATAATATGAAAAAATACCTCGTGGCATGTTTGATGTCATTAAGCCTGACAGCCTGTGATAACAGCGAAGTTGGTGATGTCAGTCTGGGCGTATTTACTACCAAAGATATCAAAATCAACCAGCTTGTCGATCCAATTGTCTCCGGTGTGACATGTCATATCGCCAGTATAGAGGCAGATCTCAGCCTGTCAGATCCGTCCGATTCATCTATTGCCTGTCGACAGACAGGAGAAATCACCCCGGACATGATCGCCAAAATCGATAAGTCTGATTCCGGAGATGTTATCTTCAAAAAATCAAAAAGTATTTTCTTCAAATCAATGAAAATGCGACGTATTTATGACCCGAAAACTCAAACGCTCATATATGTTTCTTATTCAACCAAAGAAACATCTGGCAGCTTCAAGCATAGTATTTCAACCGTTCCGTTGTGGGGTACAAAAGCATACAACGCCAACACAAACCTCAAAAAAGACTAACAAACTGCACGATCATCTCTGTTAAACCAGAAGTATGGCAGACGACCAGGAACTGTAATTTTATGGCAAGCCACAATAATAATAACGTCGCCCCGAAGCAGCCAGAGAAACAACAAAATAGTGAATCCCTGTGGATTCAGGCTGACTAAGTATTTAAGAACAGAAAGACGCGCGAACAACGCCTCTATTTCACATAATAACGGGCACAGATGGCAAAGGTTTTTTAATTTATGCAGGATAACTCTGAAGAGACGCAGACGCTTAAGCCAATTCAGCAACTGGATGACAAATATACAACCCGCCTGATTCATATATTCGATGTCTGTAATGAAGGGATCTTTTATATGAATCACGATGGATTAATGACTTTTTATAATCCGGAATTCTATGAACAGTTTGATATTGAGTCTCCCACGATTAATATTTCTCAGTGGTATCACCTTGTTCATCCGGAAGATCGTTCACTTTTAACTGCCCGTGTTGACTGTCATCTGAATATGCCGGAACAACGAATGATCACCCACTATCGCATCCGGAATAAAGAAGGCCGGTACATTTGGGTGGAAGGAAGCGCAGTATGCAGAAGAGAACTGTGTAAATCATATATTGTTGGCAGTCACAGAGATATTTCAGACAAAAAAATGCTCGAAACTTACTTAAAAGAAGCTGCATTCTATGATGATTATTCCGGCCTGTTCAATCTGAGAAAGTTATTGCTTGATATCGACTTACTGATCAGAGAACCCCGGATACTGTTTTCAGTATTAACGATTCAGGTTGGAAACTTTCAGGCGCATGCTGACGAGTACAGCTCCTCAGATCTGATGGAAAATGTATTAACCAACATCAAAGCTGCTGCTGCGGTTTTCCACCAACAATCTGATGCCATACTCTACCGGATTAACCTTAATACATTTGTGGTTTTAATCAAACATACCGTTTCACTGTCTGAACTGGGAAAACTCAGCGCACATTTCATTAAGCATTACCGAACCTGCATGAAAAAACAGAGCAATTTGCTGGCTGACACTGTCAATATTGGTGTGTACCCAAATTGCGATCCGGAGTTCGACAGCCATGAAATCTTAAGTATTGCCTCAAGAACCTGTGCCTTTGCCTGCGATAAAAGCCAGTCACAGATTGAATTTTATGAAGGTGAGACGCAAAAGAAAGTCGACCGGTATTTTTACATTGAAAGCGGATTAAAAGAAGCGCTGAAAAACAAAGCGCTTTCAGTCAAGTTTCAGCCGATTATTGCCACAGAAACCGGCAAAGTATCCAGTTTTGAAACATTGGTACGCTGGCATTCCCATCTCTACGGAGACATCTACCCGGATGAATTTATTCCCATTGCCGAAGATAAAGGCCTTATCAGCGAATTAGGCTATCAGGTTTTCGAAAAAGCCTGCCAGTTTTTAAATCACTACAATCAGAAAAACCAAGCCGACATATGCATTAATGTTAATGTTTCAGTGCTGCAACTGCTGAGCCGGGACTTCCCCAATAAACTACTCAGAATTGCATCGCAGGCACAGATCAAACCATCTTCAATTGTGCTTGAATTTACTGAAACAGTCATTCTTGACAATAACATCAACGCAGCGACTCAAATCAAACGCCTGGGAGAGCTTGGGTTTATCCTGTCACTTGATGATTTTGGTTCTGGTTTCAGCTCCATCAACAGCTTCTTTGATTTACCGTTTCATCAAATTAAAATTGACCGTTTTTTTGCCAGCAAATCCACTCAAAACCAAACGTCATACCGTTTTTTGGAATTTCTGATTCAGCTCTGCCACGAAACAAACATCAGCATTGTGATTGAAGGGATAGAAAATCCTGAAATGCTCCACCAGTTCCATGAAATGGGCGCTTCTCATTTACAGGGTTACTGGTTTTCAAAACCACTATCGATTGCCAATGCCATGTATTATAACCCGACTAATATGCTGCAAAACCGGATCAATACAGAGCCATGAGCCCTTGTGCTTCCATGCCTGTCAACAACCTCAAATTTGACTAAGCTTCCCTGAAGTTCAGTACTGGCCGGACGTCACCTGATTGATAAGTGATACTCTTCTTCACGATACCTGTTCTATACCCAAGCAACCTGCATCTTCAGGTTGTTTGGGTATATCCCCGGTAAAAGCATCACTCAATAAAAAAGGAGACCTCATATGAGATCTCCCTTCGCGAAACAAACTTACTTCACCCGGCCCGATAAAGGTGACCGGCGTCCTGAGAACCATAAACCAGCAAGACCGATTAAAAACAAAGAACCGGTTGAACCGCCGGAGCTTCCGGAAGTTGTGCTGACCGTTTCGGTCGCATCAGCAGCACTGTTACTGCTGCTGTCAGACGAACTGTCACCGGAAGAGCTATCATCTGAAGAACCCGATGAATCTGATGAGTCTGACGAACTACTATCATCAGATGCACATTCATCTGAAGTTCCTTCACTGTCATAATAGCACTGACGCTTCGCATCCGTTACCGTGTAGACCGGCGTTTCATTGCCTTCAATCACACTGGTTATCCAGTCACTGTAATCTGCAACTTCAGTGAAAACACCGGTAATATTGGAACTACCAAACCCGACACCACAATCTGTCGGACCAAAGCTGGTAATACCAACCTGCACATAATCACCGCTGCTTCTTTCCCAGTACACCGGACCACCGGAATCACCAGAACAAATACCATTTCTCAGGGTGCTGCCATCATTGTCACTGACTGAACTGCCGGTCTCACCCGAGAAACAAAGCTGCGAATCCTGAATTTTATCGCCAAGTGTTGGAAAACCGTAATCCGAAAAGTAATCATTAAAACTGGTTTTACAAGCCGTGTTATCCACATATTTAATGGTGGTCTCATACAGCGTATCTGTCAGCTGTCCCTGTTTTGTATTGCCGTGACCAATCGTAATAAACTTACTGTCAGTACTCCGGTATTCCGAGTCATCACTCAGCCGGGTTGCCGTACCGGAAATATTTAAAGCCGATTCCAGTTGAATAATCGCCAGATCATTCGGCCATAACTGAGTGATAGAGTTAGTAAAATCTTTTGCATAAAATGCGGAGGGACGCACGGTTTCAATGGAAGATAAGGTTGAACTGTCATCTGAGTCAGACTGCCCAACAGAAAAGTAAATCATATAATCTTTATTCAGTTTGGTTCCTGAATAAATACAGTGCGCTGCCGTTAAAACATACCGGGGCGCTATCAAGGTTCCACCACAGATACTATGGGATCCCGAGTTTTCACCATAGCCTCTGCGATCATAAAACAGACTGACAAAGTCAGAGAACGTCTGTACGGATGTTTCCGTACCATTCACTATTCTCGGAGAAACGGAACGTTCGGTGCCTGCCTGACTGACGGGAATGCAAACAGCATTCAATAGTAATAAAGGGGCAATTAATTTTTTCATATTCAGTACTTTTTTATAATTTGAAATAAGTAACATCAGAATCATTTTCTATGAATAGAATTATAGCTAATGAATAAGCCATTACCTGATGATCATCACTTCAGACCATTTGGAGGGATTAAGACCAAATGGCCTGATTATAAAACTCTAACTGAAATTGCGTTTCATAAAAATTATTGCCTGTCTTTTTTTTGAAGGCTGCGAGGTTTTACTTATAAAAACTGTTGAATTAGCCGCGATAATAATTTTGCGGCACAAATGGCAGTTTTGTCACTAACATCGGCAGCTTTTTACCCCGGACTTCAGCATAAACTTCGGTTTCCGGCGCAGCAAAGTCTGTCTGAACATAAGCCATCGACACCGGCTTGCCCGCTGTGGGTCCGGCCGTGCCACTGGTAACTACACCAATGGCGTCACCATTTGCATCAAATAACTCCGTGCCTTCACGAACCGGTGCTTTACTCAGACCAACTAAACCAACCCGTTTTCTGCTGACGGCTTTAGTTTCAATCTGGCTGAGGATAATATCCGCACCAGGGAATCCGCCGGCTCTTTCACCATCACCACGACGAATCTTGCTGATCGCCCACAGTAGACTCGCTTCAACCGGGGTTGTTGTTTCGTCCAGATCATGACCATATAAACACAGGCCACACTCAAGACGTAATGAATCTCTGGCACCTAAGCCAATCCACTCAACGTCATCAAAGGCAGTCAGTTTTTCAGCCAGCACCGCTGCCTGCGCTGCAGGGACAGAAATTTCAAAACCGTCTTCCCCGGTATAACCACTCCGGCTGACAATACATTCAATACCATCCACCGCTAAACGCTGAATATCCATAAAACACATTGTGGCAACTTCAGGTGCCAGCTGCGCCAGCACCGCGGCCGCTTTTGGTCCCTGTAGTGCAAGTAACGCCCGGTCATCCAGCACTTCAAGCTGAACTGAGTCCGGTAAGTGATGTTGCAGGTGAGCAATATCCTGCTGTTTACATGCCGCGTTAACCACCACAAACAGCTGATCACCTAAATTTGCCACCATTAAATCATCCATAATGCCGCCCTGTTCATTGGTAAACAGTGCATAGCGTTGTTTGCCCACCGGCAGATCAATAATGTCAACAGGAACCAGAGACTCCAAAGCTGCCGCAGCATCTGCACCAGATAACGTCAACTGCCCCATGTGTGATACATCAAACAGCCCGGCAGCACCACGGGTATGTAAGTGCTCTTTTTTGACACCCAACGGATACTGAACCGGCATTTCATACCCGGCAAACGGGACCATCTTGCCGCCGGATGCGAGGTGCAGCTCATACAATGGCGTTTTCAAAAGTGGCTGATTAGTTGGTGCAGATGTCATTCGTATTCTCCCTTACATTGATTAACATAATGTTCACGGTCATAGTTTCTGAAAATAAAAATCAGGAAATTATGTTTCCTATAATAAACATAATAAGAGAACTTAACACGATGAAAGAAAAGAAGTCACGCTTATTTCGCCGTGACCCATAAAATCAGAGCATCTTCTTCACTGACAGAAACCAGCATGTGCCCCATGTTCGCGTCATAGTAAACACTGTCACCGGCCTGCAGAAGAATGGGTTCATAAAACTCGGTATACAGCATTGCTTCGCCTTCCAGCGTCAGTAAAAATTCCTCCCCGTCATGGCGGACCCAGTCACTGAAATCACTGAAGTCACGGGCTCTGACCCGGGTTTTGAACGGCATCATTTTCTTATTGGAAAGTTGGGTTGCCAGCAACTCATGCTCATAAGTCGCGGTCGGATGCGGCTTCCCCTGCCCTTCCCGGGTCACATCCCGGCGTCCGGTCGCCATAATCTTCTTCGGCGGCTCAAACAGCTGAGGCATATCAACGCTCAAACCATGCGCCAGCTTTTGCATCGCCTGAAAGGTTGGCGAGATCTGTTCATTCTCGATTTTACTTAATGTAGAACGGGCCAGACCCGTTTTCTGACTGGCTTCTTCCAGTGTCAGTCCCAGCTTTAAACGCAAATCCTTAATGCGTTGCCCAAGCTCCAGAGGCTCTATATTCTTATCCTGATTTTCCTGTGCAAGCAGCAGTGAAGGATAGTCATCAATTGTATTGTCCTGCATTGTGTCCCCAACTTCGTCCTCTGAGTCATAAGAATATCATTATTGTGTCATGAACCAGCCACTGAGAAAAGTCAACCTTAGGGATTGGTAAAAACCACTCACATCATGAAATTATGTTTCTTATTGGAAATTTTTATTGATTACAGTAAAAGTAGCAGGTATGTTATCGGTATGTTAGGCCAGGCTTGTATTGAATAGCTGCGCACTAAAATCAAATTTGAATACTATATTTTCCCGGAGAGAAGTTCATGGACAAAAATTTGAAATTTACCGACACACACGAATGGATTCTTGATCATGGAGACGGCACCGCAACAATCGGTATTTCTGAGCACGCTCAGGAAATGCTTGGTGACGTTGTCTACGTAGAGTTGCCGGAAATTGATGCAGAAATCGAAGCCGGAGAGAATTTCTCACTGGTTGAGTCGGTGAAAGCAGCTTCTGATCTATATGCGCCGGTCACCGGAACCGTAATTGAAGTCAATGAAGAGCTGGAAGACAGCCCTGAGCTGGTCAATGAAGAACCTTATGCAGGCGGTTGGATTGTCAAAATCAAACTATCAGATCCGGCAGAACTGGAAAAACTGAAAACAGCAGAAGCCTACGCGAACGCACTGGAAGACGAATAAGCTTCTGACGACACATACAGCCTGCCCCGCCATGGCAGGCTGTCCATTTTAGTTTATCTGCGACCACCAAATTCTGAGAGTACAACCAATCATGACGCAACCACGGCACCATTCACAAAACCTGATGCAGGGTCTGAGTGACCAGCACGAATTTGTCACCCGGCATAACGGACCAGCGGGCAGTGACCAGCAAAAGATGCTGGCAACAATCGGTGTTGAAAGCACTGACAAGCTCATTCAGGAAACGATCCCCGAATTGATCCGTCTCACTCATGCACTACCTCTCCCCCCTGCGCTGAGTGAGGCGGACATGCTTCAACAACTCAAAACCGTTGCCGGAAAAAATCAACTGATGCACAGCCTGATTGGTCAGGGGTATTACAATACACATACCCCAAGTGTCATTTTGCGTAATGTATTTGAAAACCCGGGCTGGTACACGGCTTACACGCCTTATCAGCCAGAAATCTCTCAGGGTCGTCTGGAAGCATTGCTCAATTATCAGCAAATGATCACAGACCTGACCAGTATGGAAATCGCTAATGCATCCCTGCTTGATGAAGCGACAGCCGCTGCTGAAGCGATGACGCTGTGCCAGCGGGCCGGGAAACACAAAGGAAAAACTTTCTTTGTAGCAGATGATGTTCATCCGCAAACGACTGAAGTAGTAAAAACCCGTGCAGAATTCCTTGGTTTTGAAGTTGTGATTGCCCCGCTGGAAACCCTGCCAGAGCAGGATGTATTCGGTGCCTTAATTCAGTATCCCGGCACAACCGGTGAAGTGAAAGATCTGACGGGTGTCATTGCAGCAGCACATCAGAACAAAACACTGGTGACCGTTGCCACGGATCTGCTTGCAAGTGTCCTGCTCAAACCTGCCGGTGAAATGGGAGCTGATGTGGTGATTGGTTCGGCGCAACGCTTTGGTGTACCGATGGGTTACGGCGGCCCGCACGCCGCATTTATGGCGACAAAAGAGAAATTCAAGCGAACCATGCCGGGCCGGGTGATTGGTGTTTCTGTGGATGCAAAAGGCAATCCGGCACTCCGGATGGCAATGCAGACCAGGGAACAACACATCCGCCGGGAAAAAGCGACTTCCAATATTTGTACAGCGCAGGCTTTACTGGCAAACATGGCCGGATTTTATGCCGTTTACCACGGTCCTGAAGGATTGAAAAGAATCGCCCGCAGAACACACCATATGACGGCTATTCTGGCGAAAGGGCTGCAACAGAGCGGTTACCAGCTTGCGCATACGCATTTCTTCGATACCATCACCATCGCAACCGGTGAAAAAACGGATGCGTTGTATCAGAAAGCACAGGATGCCGGATTTAACCTGCGTTATTTTGCAGACAGCTTAGGCATCAGCTGTGATGAAACAACCTCACCGGCTCAGCTGCAGGCTCTGTTCAAAGTCTTTGGTATTCAAACAAGTCCTGATGCGCTGTCTGATGAAATCGCCGGTGATGAGTTCGCTGCAATTCCGGCAGGCTGTCGCCGGGACAGCGACTACCTGACTCACCCGGTTTTCAACAGTTATCACAGTGAAACGCAGATGATGCGTTATCTGAAAAAACTGGAAAATAAAGATTTCTCACTGACGCACGGCATGATTCCGCTGGGCAGCTGTACGATGAAACTTAATGCTGCCTCTGAAATGATTCCGGTCAGCTGGGCAGAATTCGGTGCGGTTCACCCGTTCGCCCCGAAATCTCAGACAACCGGCTACGCAGAACTGGCGGAAGATCTGAAACAGATGCTGTGCGCGATTACCGGTTATGACGCATTTTCGCTTCAGCCAAATTCCGGCGCATCTGGCGAATATGCGGGTCTGCTGGCAATTCAGCGTTATCATCAGAGTCGTGCTGAAGGGCACCGTAATGTCTGTCTGATCCCAGGTTCCGCACACGGAACCAATCCGGCATCAGCCTCCATGGCATCAATGAAAGTGGTTGTGGTTGCCTGTGACGATCAGGGCAACATCGATCTGGATGATCTCAACGCCAAAGTAGAGAAACACCACAACGAATTATCCTGCATCATGATCACCTACCCGTCTACGCACGGCGTATTTGAATCTCACGTTCGTCAGGTATGTGAAACTGTTCATGCCGCGGGTGGCCAGGTGTATCTCGACGGCGCCAACATGAACGCGCAGGTCGGTCTGACCAGTCCGGGCTTTATCGGCTCAGATGTATCGCACCTGAACCTGCACAAAACCTTCTGTATTCCGCACGGCGGCGGCGGCCCGGGTATGGGTCCGATTGGCGTCAAGTCTCACCTTGCTCCATTCCTGCCGGGACATATTGAAGGCGGTGCAGACGGTAAAGACTACGCAATTTCGGCCGCCGACATGGGCAGCGCTTCGATTCTGCCAATCTCATGGGCATACATCGCTATGATGGGCGCAGAAGGTCTGACAGAAGCAACCCGCGTTGCGATTCTGAATGCCAACTATGTGATGGAGCGTTTACGTCCGCACTATCCGGTTCTGTACCGCGGTGAAAATGGTCGGGTTGCTCATGAATGTATCATCGACATTCGTCCAATCAAGGAAGAAACCGGCATCAGTGAAGAAGATATTGCTAAGCGGTTGATGGATTATGGCTTCCACGCACCAACAATGTCGTTCCCGGTTGCAGGTACATTAATGGTTGAGCCAACTGAGTCAGAAGACCTGGCCGAGCTGGATCGCTTCTGCGATGCAATGATTGCTATCCGCGAAGAAATCAATCATGTGCATGGCGGTGTCTGGCCACTGGATGACAACCCGCTGGTCAACGCACCACATACTCAGGTTGATTTAATGGCTGCCGACTGGTCGCATCCTTATTCACGCGAGATTGCCTGTTACCCAAGCCGTCAGAGCAAACAGGCGAAGTACTGGCCGACCGTCAACCGGGTTGATAATGTCTACGGTGACCGTCATTTGGTCTGTAGTTGCCCGCCGATGGAAGTTTATGAGGGTGAGTGATTGGCTGATCACAGATAACCGGGTCAGAAACTAACCTGAATACAAAAGGCGAACTGTTTGGTTCGCCTTTTGTTTTTTATTTTTTGTTTTGATTGAATATTCGGAATGTTTATCAAAACGGGTAACTCTCAACTTTTCAAGAAGATGCGGTAGATTAGGTCGTGACGAATTCATCTGAAATGTACTGATAAATGAAAGGCCCTGCTTTGTGGCTGAGCCATTCTGAAATATTATACAGATTAGCTAAAAGTGGCGTCATCATTCCATTCTGATACCCTGAAAAAGCGGCAACCAGCAGGGTTTACTGACATAATTGCTTCTTTGATACTCTCGTGAATGAGTAATATTCGAGTGCTTTCAGCGACGTTAAATATTAGCCGTTCAGGCAGTTCTATCTGCTCAAGTTTTTCATCATCAAGGACCAGCTTTTTAATGCCCCAAATCCGGCCTTTTTTACCAATATCCAGTTTAGAAAGCTCTTTGTCTAAACAGCTAATGCGATTCCACACATGCATAAACCAGTAATCATGCGGTTCAACTGAAGGAGCCTCTTTGGTGTTTCTCACCTTTGCTGGCACAAGTTGAACGCCATAAATATCCATTTGTGTAAGCATATTCGCGATCCGTTGAGAAAAAACCGGAGCAGGGAGTTTATGGAAGTCTGCCCATTCAAAATTAGGTGAGATCGGTTCGCGTAAACATAACCTAACAGCTCCTTGTATTTCTATAGGCCGGCCTAACCCAAAATTACCACTTGGTTCATCCCAGGCAAATAATGGGTAATTATCATTATCATCCCTTTCAATTATATAATATTCATTTTGAGGCATTTTAATGTCCTATTTTTAATGGTCCTGATTTAGGGAGAGGATTTGTGGTACCTTGTTTGGCAAGTCCATGTTTGCGATCATGAGGACATGGTTTGTTCGGTTTATTAGTAATACTTTTAGTAACACCGGCACAACCAATTTGTCCATCGGCATAGTCTTTACCATCTCTGGTTATTGTCCATTCAAACGCGTTGATTTTCTTCAGGATAAATTCACTAAAGTCATCCAGGGCCTCAACTAACTCTTTGGGTTCAGCGCAATAATCTCCTAACTTAATTTTTTCTTTCTCTTCATCTAAGATAGAAATGATTTTTTCTACATACCTCACTCCTTCAGCCCTGCCTGCTTTATGGTTACTTCGGTGAATTGGAACATGTAATTGGCAGGCTAAATTCATATCATAAGGTAGCATGACACCATTATTTTTATGGTTAATATTGTATCTAAACATACGGCAATATTCTTCCCAGTCATCATCCTTAAGTGATTCTGTGGGTATTAAATGGTGTGCTTCCAGTGAGAATGCTCCTGTATACCAACGGTGATTTTCTACAGGGCCGATAATGTTTTCACGTAATGTTTGCCCGTTACCCTTATTTGTTCCTTCTTTGCCTTTTTCTATAAACTCATGATTTTTTTTGCATATGGGACATACAGGTACATCTTCATCCTCTTTGTCAGGATCGGCTGTAGTGGCTGCTGCAGCATTTTCGTCATTTGTACTCTCTTCATCCGGAGAGATTGTGGCCGCATTTCCCACACTTTCATTGTTTTCCTCATGAGGAGCAGAAGTCTCCGTCGCTGGCTCTTGAGTTGATTCAGGATTATTTATCGCTGCCCGATTGAAACTATTGGGCACGCAAGGCCGGTTATCAGGTTCCTGATCCAGTTCTTTCAATCGTTCACGGGTTTGCTTTTGTAATTTTTCTGTCGTTGAGAGCTTTTCAGGCTCCGGCACTTCCGGAGCATTGGCCGGACCTGCTACCGAGCCGGACGAAAACCCGCCACGACAACCTGCGGGCATTGCATGATGTTGATTTATTTGCTGTATAAGTAAAGAGTTTGGCCGTTTTTGGTTTTGATCATACACTGACATATAGGAATTTCCTCCCTATTTTCTCTGATATCGGTTTCCTGCCGAGTCCTTAATGCTGAAACTATTTATGTAAAACTGAGCGCACATTAACAAACCCGAGGTATATGACACTGGTTGGGTTTTTGATGTGTGATATTGATTCAATAAATCAACGGTATAGGATCGACTGATTCAAGTAAGGTGCCGGTTTATGGATGTATTGTTGAGTTGGTCAGGCGAAAGAAGTAAACAAGTTGCGAAGCCCTCAAATTGAATTGACCAAACACTCAGTAATTCAAATACACTTGTTCGTTGGAAGCGGATATCTTGAACAAACACTCATAAATTTGTGGCTTTTATTGGTCATCTCATGATGAATATGAGCAAAGGTGAGAAATTTTCACAATGAAAGTTCCGGATTTGTCAGATTATGAACGCACTTACAAATCGGTCCTGCCCACGCGCGACCAAGCCAAAAAAGACGTTTGGGTTTCCTTTTGGCGTCTACCCAAAGGAGCCGGGGCGCGTTCGCTGAAGCCTCTGTAACCGAAGAAGCCATTGCGCAACAAACTACCCCTCCGAAGCTGAAAACACTAGCAAATTACTTGAGTTTAGCTTGTCGAAATTAGTGATTTATAGTTTTCAGCAACCCAGTCAGAGATTGGCTTCCGCGCATTACGTTCAATCGTTTTTCTACCGAGAGTTCTGCGCCAGAGACGTGCCGGGACCATACATTCAGCAACTTCACCCAAAATTTGAACCGGCCTTTGGAAACATCCGCGTTTGGTAAAAAACTCTTCGGATATATATCCGGTCACACGACACAAAATCACCGTCCCCTGTTTGGTCCTTACAAATACTAAGTCTCCTGATTTCATAACCTGTAACCAGTAACGAATCGCCAAATCACAACGGCGTTTTCCAGATTGCTCCAGGTTAATTTTTTCTTCTTTCGCTAAATTTTCCTTAATTTCACGGATTTTTTTAGCCAGCTGTTTTCCATTCAGACGTAACTCTGGAAATATTTCATCTTTATGCGCCAGGGCAGTATCTAAGTCACCACAACTACCGTGTGCACTATGGATATATGAATAACTTTCGCTGAGATCAATTTCACGCCATCCATCTTTGTCCATTCTTAAAAACCAAATATTCATATTTGTCATCTTCTCTGTTTTTTAAGCCCTGTCATACACCACGCTCCATCAGCATTTCCTTATACGACTTCTCCTGCAATGCGGATGGGTTCAGCCCGAATTGACCTGCCAGCGCTTCAAGCCGGGTTTTGTAGGTTGATAACATCGATTCATCGTCGGTCATTATCGCGAACTCAGCAAAGTCACCGATGCCATCCAGTGAGTCGACAGTGATGTGAAATGCTTCCACGAAGTAGATACTGCGGATTTTTTTTGCTTTCAGGACGACTTCACAACCCATAGTTTCTAACATACTCCGGGCCTTCGAAGCATCAGTGATGTTAGTCGCCTCACACCGGTCCGGCCCCGGCCCTTTGACAATCCATAACCGGATACCTGAAGGCTCCATTGTACGAATGCAAAGACTTTTGTCCTGAGCCTGTAATGCTTTATCCGGGTAATCAAAATACCAGTCACATTCTTCATTGTCCTGAACCATGACTTCGTGAGGCATAAGACTCAGTGTTGTCAAAAAGTCTGATTTAGACCGGAGACGATACTTTAGCTCAACCTCATACTTTCCTTGAAAATGGTCGTTGCACATATGCAGATTCTTCATAAAAAGAAAATATTATCATATGGAACAGGTTCAAAATTTGAAGCGGCATAAAAACCCATATACCCAAGCAACCTGAAGATGCATGATTCAGCGTGCAGCCGAAAGGGGCAGTTCAAAGAAAGGGAATGCAGGAATGTACCCACCTTTCAAATTCTCTTGACGCAGAAATGTGCCTTTCAGCTCACGCCCTGCGGGTGAGTTTGTCACTGAACCCTGCATCTTCAGGTTGTTTGGGTATATCTGTTGACTGAGATTGAAAAGTTAAAAGCATTCGTGACGCAGGTTTGTCGTCAGCGGCTGACATGACTGCAAATTATAAGGAAGCACGCTCTTCTGCATTAAATAACCGGAAAATGCACCAGACACACCCGTTCCACAAGCCCTTTCAACTTCACCACTTCTTGTGCCAGATAATCCAGCTCTTCAATGGTGATTTCAAAATGCTCCGAATAGCGGGCTTCGATGTAAGCGCGTTGCAGGCGGCGGAAGCTGCGGCGGTGAAGTTTATTGTCCAGCGGGAAAATCGTTTGAAACTGCGGATCGATTTGCGCACAGAGCTTACCCAGTTTCTCAATATTGTGCGATTTGGGTAAATAGTTGGTGCAGGTCAGCAGTGTGCAGGCGTATAAATGTTCCGTTGCCTGATGAAGTTCAAAAGCTGCTTTTTTAAGGCGTAAATCGTTTCTTGTAAATTGATAAGTCGCTAAATCATCATCGGCACTGGCAATCCACTGATCATAATGCTTTTTGGCAATCGCTTGTTTCTCTTCCTCCGTGAGTTTCCCCGGCAGCGATAATTCCTTCGGCGTGGCAGAGAAAATCTCAATCCCCTCTTCCCGGATATCTTTGAAAAAATAGTGACCCTGTTGAAGGCGTTCATTCACATCCCGGAGCGAATGCACAATCAGCCCCAGCGGTGCAGAAGTGACTTTGCGGTCGATCTCTTCCTTCGCCCGCTGCCAGACCACATCGTCTTCCACTAAATCATCGTGATTCACCACCACCAGAATATCGTAATCCGAAATATAGCCGTTGGCCGGATCATTGACCCAAGTGCCTTTGGCATGGCTGCCAAACAGAATAATTTTCAGGATCCGGAATTCCCGTTTACTCCCCTGCTTACTTTCAATGTAATCAGCCAGCGTGTCGCGAAAAATAACCGACATGGTCTGAAGTTCATGCTGTTTGAATTCGGGAAGGTGGTCGAGGCTACTTTTCATGGGTTCTGCTGGTGATAGTTCCTGAAACTGACAATAGCTTTAGTGTGGCGGGTTGCAGAGAAAAAGTCTATCTTTTTCAGGGGGATTGAAATGTCCTCAGAATTAAGCTTTGGTGGAATGGTATGTTGCGCTATGGGCTTCTTCGGTTTCTTTGGCTGCACCGAACGCGCCCCAGATACTCTTTCCCGGATGAAAGAGTATCCAGAAAATCCTTTGGTGCTCGCTGACCGGACCGGTTTTGTATGCGCATCCTGCGCAGCTTTTTATGAGGGGAAACTGACAAATCCATCGTGAATTTGCCTCCTGATTTGTGGGATTTTTATGCAACTTCTTTGCTTTCATAGCCGGGACATGTGCCATGTTGTTGGAGTGCCTGTTCCTGCAGTTGCTTCAGTTCTACTTCTCTAGTAGGTTATATGAAGTACAAAAGCGACCAAAGAAGATATTTTGAACAACAAAGAGGGAAAACTCTATTCCCAGAAATCTAGTCCAGCCTACACTTAATCTTTTTTGAATGACCTCGCTAGGTTTTCTGATACTTCATTCTACGATTATCGAATGCAGCCATTGTACCTTCAAGCACATCGACCACTTTACTATTGATTATGCTGCACTCAATAGCTCCAGGTGTATATGTGATGTTATGACCATTTGTGCGGTCAAACTCGCAGTGGATTATCTGCTCTGCATCACAGACGACGGCAAGGTTTGGATTGTGTGTCACCATAATAATCTGTCGCTTTTGTTTTGCTTCAGTCAACACTGGTACAAGTAGACTCACAATTGTCTCATTGTCCAAGTTTTCTTCTGGTTGATCTAAGATAATGGGGGTATTTCCCTTATCAACAAGCAGATAGAAAATTAACAGTAATGCACCTCTTTGCCCAGGTGACAGCTGCCCAATTTGTGCATCTTGGAACATTAGTGTGTATCTTGGCTCAAGGTAATTCAGACCAAAGATGAGATCATAGACTTCATTTGCTGTACGGTCTTTACGTAGAAGTGAAGCTATGCCAACTGGGTTCTTAGATGCATCCTCTAGCTTTTGGTGCAACTCTTGAACAAATCCGATAAGAGACTCCTCTTCATTAAGATCGTGTCTATCCATTAGCTCTTTCATTGCTGACAGACTCTCTGACTTTCCTCTGAATTCCCCCGATTCTTGTTTTACGATAGAGAATAATTTGTTCGATACTTGGTCTGTTGTACTACTCAGTTCAGCTCTAAACTGCAATTTATACTCATCACGGATCAGAGCATTATTCTGGATGAGAAATTGAACTGGCTCAAAAAGAGCCTCACGATTCGTCTTTTGCTCATAAAGAACTCTGAATATTTGGCGGGTTAAGTCCTGCCGTTGAACATGTAGTTTTTGTCTTTGAATTGGCAGTTGGTCCAGTTGGGCTTTTCTATGTTTAACACCCTCAATAGTATCTGGTTCATCCTTGGAACCCAGTAACGCTGCCTTCTTGTCCTCCCAAACTTTAAATTGCTCTTTATATTGCAGGAATGCTTGTTGTGGCGCATTTAGTTGTGTGCTTAATGAAGCCTTCTTCTTTGTAAGATTTTGCCTTTCAGTATCAATGGATAATCGACTCTCTTTTAGTTCATTATCACGGTTGATGATATCGCTCTCGAAATCTGAAATTGCTTTTTCATCAATTTCTAATTTGATTAGGCTTTTAACACTTAAGCCTAGAAGTCCGGCGTCAGAGTTGAACTCCGAAGCAAATTGTCTCACTGCACGTTTGACAATCTCAAAGCCTGCTCTGATGTTCTTACATGCTTTTTTCTTTGCCGCGAGCTTTGTTATTTCTTCTCGATTTGATTCTTGCTTTTGCTGAAATTCTTCAAGCATCTGTCTAATCGCTGTAAGCTGTTCAGCTACTTTTTGTTGTTCCGTGGTCAACTCACTCGTTGGCTCTGGAACAGCTTCTGGCTCAACCTTTTTAAGTTCTTCGAGTAGCCTTTCTTTTTGAGCCAATAATTCTGCAAGTGCCTTTCGCGCTTGATCGGTCATCTGACTTTCAACAAATGCAATTTGTTCATTAACTTTGTGCAATGCGCTGCGATAGCTTTCGAGCTTGCTGCGAAGTGAACTTTCTTGCTGCTCGATAAGTTGGTCAAAATCATGAGCACCTAGACGTATAGAGTCATCAGCATGTGAGAAAATTACAGATCTTAACTCTTTCTCGAAAGCATCTGACTGGCCAGAAACATGAGCATTACACAATTCTTCAAAGTGCCCCTGTGGGATATACTTTACGAGCTCAACATTCTCAGTTGCTGGGTTTTCATTAAGATTTTTCGCGAATTCTTCGCCATCACCCCATGTTACTTTTGCATTGAAGTAACTTGCTGGCTCACCGGTTTTACCCCTGAACCGATTCTCTTTTAAGAAAGAAAAGTGATGACTTTGTTTTGAGTTACCAAGCAGTGCTGCTATATCTGCTAATGCACTTTTACCGCTACCTTTATTACCAATGATTGCTATTAAGTCATGGTTTAGATGTAATTTAGTTCGGTCAAGCCAAGTATCTGCAAGTTGTCTTCCTACGGATTTATTAACTTCCAGTCTTTCAATAAAACGACTTTTGTTTTCACTTACAACCTGACGCTTTGGAGGAGTTTCTCCAATAAATGACCGCTTTGCTGGTTCTTTTATGGCTTGCTTTAATCCTTCAAATGTTGGGTTCGCTTTTATCCAAGTTGCTTTTCCTGATGGGTAATCGCCATAGCCTCGGTGATCCTTATTTTCAGGTTCACCAGTGAATCTATGAGCATCGCTACCTGAAACAGCAAGTCTGGGTTGGTTGTTTAGGGCTTTTTGAAAAGCATCGAACCACCGTTCATTCTCAGTGACTTTTACACCAGCGAACGCTGCCCATGTTGCGTAGTCTCTTGTTTCAAAGATTGGCGAGGACTTGAAAAGGGTTAATGAGTAAGCGTAATGCTCATTACGCTCGATTTCAGTAAGTCCATCGTTCGTATTGAACGACATGTAACCAATAGCCTGCTTTTCGCTTACATTATCAATAGCGCCCTGGTAGCTTTCACATGTGACCTCAGCAATTATAGAACCAGCTTTGAGAGCCTCACTATCAACTTCATTGACCCTCTGTTGATTTAAACCGTGGTGGCGTAACTTATCGGGTTGAGCATTTTTTGCAACTTGTATTAAGGCTGCATCAGATAACGGCTTGTTTACCAGTGCGATTTGCAGTCTGCTTTTGAAATCAACAAGTTCCTGATCAGGTGTATTGTCAGAGAAAAGAACGTGTGCATTTAGCCTTCCCCGCATCGGAGCCATCAAACGCAATTCAATTCCAGGGAACACGGTTTTCTGAAGTCTGGGAGCATCTTCTTGCGTTAAACGATGCTTCAAGGCAAACCATCCATCAAAAGTCCAGTAATCCATAATCGCAAATACCGCTGGTTCTGCTGCATTCATTGCATGGATCATTTCATCGACTAAAGGAGCGTTTTCAGATGCACATGGATCCAGGTTAAACCTTGGACCATTCCAATGGAAAGACGCTGGGGTGTGAATATGTAGATCCCACTTGCGCCATTCTGAACCACGAGGGTATTTACTACTAGCCATTTACTTTTCCTAACTTGTTAGAGAAGCAAGCAGTTAAGCCTACACCCTAATTATTATTTCACTAAAAGGGACATACACCTTACGCTCCGGTAGAAGTATAAAAATCATTCCGATAAAAAATTTGAACATATTTATCCCTTACATAATGTCACGTAAAATGCCACAACTCTCCCTTCTTCAATAAATAGAATTGACCAAATACTCAGTAATTCAAATGCACTTGCTCGCTTAAAGCGGATACTTTGAACATACACACATAATTTTTATGGTTTTCATTGATCATCTCATGATAGATGTGAGCAAAGGTGAATTTGCAACGAGTTTATATCAATGATGCTTATATTCGGTATGCATTCCCACGGAGTGGGAACGAGGAGAAAAACACAGCCAAATTGATCATTGCTCAAAGGAGGAACTTTCAGGAGAAAGTTTCAGATTTGTCAGCGCAGGGACGCGCTTACAAATCGGTCCTGACCCACGCGTGACCAAGCCAAAAAAGACGTTTTTGGTTCCTTTTGGCGTCTACCAAAAGGAACTGGGGCGCGTTCGGTGCAGCCAAAGAAACCGAAGAAGCCCATCGCGCAACAAACCATTCCACTGAAGCTGAAAACGAATCACTCACCCATTGAGATTTGTGGTATGTATCCCCGTTCGTTATAACCCATCACTTACCAGCCACCTACAACGACACATGCCAGACATGATTCTTCTCTTCAACTTCCATCCGGCAACTGAAAATGTTTTGAGCTTCCGCTTCTGCCAGTTGTTCCAGCAACTGACCCAGCTGGCTGTGCTGATGACATGATTCTGAAAACAGTACCCTGACAGAGACGTCTGCCAGTTTAGGAATCGCCGATTCTCCTTTCTCCCAGCGGCCTATCGTTTGCTGATCAACACCAAGTAATTCCCCCAGCACTCTGCGGGACTGATTCAGCTCGATGCGGAGAAAACGGAATTCATCTCCGGTTAACAGACTATGTTTTCCAGCCAAAGATAACCCAATGGCCTGATGCAGCGACTCAATGTGGTCAATACTCAAATATTCTTCGTTATCAATCACCTGAAGGCAGAAGCCATTTTTCAGATAAATGTCAGGCAGGCCGCACTCTGTATAATGGTAGATTTCATTCATCACATGTTTCCCTGATTTATGGCAGAACAACCGTCACGATAAAAGCTGAAGGGTCAGATTCAATCCTTACTTTTAACAGAAAAATATTCCCATCCGTATTCGATGATTCACTCCCACATCAGGAACCAAATGAGACCATAGCGCTGTCATAAAGTGGATTTTTATATCAATTTGATACAAATTTATTCTTTAATCACCTCAATGTCAATTTTTATATCAAATTGATATAAATATGAGTTTTGAAAACAGACAACACCAGCTGAAGCTTATTACATTCAATCAGCGGTTTTATCTTATGCAGAACTGTGATTCAGAATAAACCAGCGTCGCCCCTTCCGCGTGTCACCACACAAGAATGCCATCAGGAAAAACATCCGGGTTGCACAGGAATGAGAATCACCTCATAACGAGTCATTCCTTTTGTACTCCCTGATAAATGACTCTGTGAGGTGTATGTCCTCAGTGTTTTTATCTCCAATTCAGACAATGAATCGACGATGCCCCCTTTAGTCGAAGAAATTTTGTCGCTGAATGCCAATGACGGGAATCGTAATGATGAGCGGGCGTTGAACTATGTTTTGTATAATAACCCTCAGATTTATTTGCAATCTTATACCTTATATTACAAGTAACACCAGCAAGGCCCGAATAAGCATGGCTATCAGGTGGTGAGTGTCGAGGTCCTGACTGCATGGAGTGGCGATCGATTATTGGCCAAGGTGATCTTCCATTATCAAGGGATCGATACGGGCGCTAAACAAAGTTGGTACAGCACCGTCGATGTCACAGGGGAATCCCCCTTTTTAGTCACAGAGTGGAAGCGATTCTGACCCCAGTATCAGTCCTTCACTTTCCCTCGTGTCTCCATGAAAGATTGGTTTTGATTGATGACGAAAATCACGTCTAAAAATGCACGCGTAATAACGTGTAATATTTTATTTTCCTGTGAGCATATAGATTAAAGATGTTTCCAGCAGAGAGTTGGAAAGTAAGAAGAGTCGGGCAGGCTGACGTCGTATTGGCTTAGCTTTCCTAGGAATTTTATAATCAAAGATAGGATTTTCGTTATGACTTCTGAAAACTCAGTGATAGAAGGCGGTGCAGTGCTTGTTTATGGGTTCAAGACTGTAGGTGAGATCAATCTGCCATTTGGTACACTCAAGTTAGTGATGAACGAACAAAAGGAAGTTGCGGGTACCATTTCTATGACCAAGTTACTTGGTATGCCAGAAAAAGTTGAATTGCTATTCATGAATAAGATTGATATGAATGGCAGTACTGGATACTCGACAATTAAAACCCCCGCTATTGGTTATGATTATCTACACGGTGAAATACCCAATATTACAACCACAGAAGTGTTCATTGAACTCAAACCTGGAATGAAAGAAGGTCGTATCGTTGTAGAAGGATATATTGACCTACCTCTCTATCTGATTAAAGAAGAAATAAATTTTTCTGATGAAGTTGAAGCATAAGAGCGTGCGATAAGGACGTATGTTGGTGTGCCGGGGGTGTTGTTACAACGTCTTCGGCACTTAGCCAATATTGGAACCCATGGGATAGCTACTTTTTAAAAGAATCAAAAAAGGCAAATAAATAACACAGAATGGCAAGTTAACAATACCACCTCTTATCAGGTGGCCAAATTAACTATGCCACTTCACTATTGGGGGTCAGTTCAGGACCGTGGGAACAAGGGTTATCATGGTAATTTTTGGCTCGGTATGCATTCCCACGGAGTGGGAACGAGGAGAAAAACACAGCCAAATTGATCATTGCTCAAAGGAGGAACTTTCAGGAGAAAGTTTCAGATTTGTCAGCGCAGGGACGCGCTTACAAATCGGTCCTGACCCACGCGTGACCAAGCCAAAAAAGACGTTTTTGGTTCCTTTTGGCGTCTACCAAAAGGAACTGGGGCGCGTTCGGTGCAGCCAAAGAAACCGAAGAAGCTCATCGCGCAACAAACCATTCCACTGAAGCCAAAGCAAACAAAAACAAAGCCAATGTATCGGCGCCGACAATTCTCCACTTCCAACCAGCATATCAACGCCCTACTCCTCAAAACACCCCACCGGCATAAACGCATTTAATTCCTGCCGGATGCTTTCAACAAAAGAGCGGGCCATCATCGACATCGGTTTGTGGGAAGGCGTGAGAATCGCGTGCTCAAAAATGACATCCGGCACAAACGGCCGGAAAACCACGGGTCCCTGTCGTGATTTACTGATCCGGTAACTGGCTGCACTCATCGGGTCGCACACCGAGCAGCAGAGTTGCCTCTCCACCAGCTCAAAGCCGGACATAAAATTCTGTAACTCGAAACGCGGATGAAAACGAACGCCCCGCTCCTCAAATAAAAAGCGCAGTGTTTCCGTATTCGGATGCTGGAAAAATAAAGTCGCCAGCGCGACGCCATCCAGATCTTCAGGCGTAATACATGGTTTTGCTGCCAGCGGATCATCCTGATGCACCGCACAAACGCCTTTGAGAATCACCGGCTCGACATGAATCGAGTCTCTTGCTCTGGGCATTTCTGCATAGCCGATATCGTATTGCTGCGCTGCGATCCAGTCGTACACAATCATTGAACTTCTCATCATCATGGAAATATTGATCGCAGGCTTGTCCTGTACAAACCCGGCCACCACATGCGGCATAAAATACAACGCAGCGGCTGGCATGCAGGCAATGCGCAGATGCCCGCGGGACAGGTGACCCACTTCCGCCATCAGTTGCGATGTCCGGGTCAGACGTTCCAGAATCGCATCACTTTCCTCAAGCAAAAAATACGCTTCCGGCTTCGGGATCAACCGCCCTTTCTCCCGCTCAAACAGCTGAAACGCCAGCTCCGTTTCCAGGCTGAAAATCATAGCACTCACTGCTGGTTGTGTCCGGCACAGCTTTTTTGCCGCTTCTGAAACCGACCCCGACCGCATCACCGTCCTGAAGGTTTCCAGTTGTTTGATCGATAAATTCGCACTCACAGCATCCCTTCCTTATAAGAAAAATTTATGGAATGAAAGATATTTTAAATTTGTTTTTATTATCCGTCATCATTTAAATTAACAGAATATTTACAACAATTAACATAAGGAAGTGTTGCGTGGAGCGATTGTTTAAATATCTGCTGACCGGACTGATGGGCATTGTCGCCTTTTCGCAGTTTATTCAGGTCATCACCCGGTATGTGTTCGAAGTCCCGGTGATGGGGCTGGAAGAGATTGCCATTATTCCCACCCTGTGGATGTATATGCTCGGGGCGGTCAATGCCTCGCGCGAAGACACCCAGATCCGGGCCAATGTGCTGGAGATTTTCATCAAAACCGAATGGGGACACACACTGCTGGCGCTGATTGGTGAAATCATCAGTCTGATCGTCTCGCTGTGGCTGACCTACTGGGCCTGGGACTATTTCAAATATGCCCTCAGAGTACAGAAAGAAACTCCGACCTTATATATACCCGCCGTCATTTATGAGTGTTCTTTGTTTATCGGTCTGGCCCTGATTTGCGGCTTTATTCTGGTTCACATCGTCCGGCTGAGTAAAAAATTAGCCCGTCCGCAACTGACCGCAGAGGAAGGGGTGAATCATGGTTGAAGTCGCATTATTAGCCGTCGGCGCACTGGTTCTGCTGCTGACGATTGGCGTGCCGTTACCTTTCTGTTTCGGTGGTGCACTGATGGTGATGACCTATGTGGGCGACATGTCCATGAAAGGGAATATGATGTGGGGACTCGGCCAGTTAGCCAACCCGATTCTGCTCGCGATTCCGCTGTTTGTCCTCTCCGGCACCATTATGAGCCAGAGCGGTATTGCCGCCAGCCTGCTCAGGTTCGTCAATGTATTTGTCGGCCATATCCGCGGCGGGCTTGGCGTGGTTGCTTCCGTGAGCTGTGCGATTATCGGCGCGATTTCAGGCAGTGGCCTGACCGGCGTCGCCGCCATCGGCCCGCTGCTGATCCCCGAAATGGAGAAGCGCGGCTATCCGCGGGCTTACGCTACCGCGCTGGTCGCCAACTCCTCGATTCTCGGCCTGCTGATTCCGCCCAGTGTCACCATGATTGTTTATGGCTGGGTGACGGACACCTCGATTCTGGCCTGTTTTCTGGCCACACTGGGACCGGGCCTGCTGGTGACCTTCAACTTTGCCGTCATCAATCTGGTCAAATCGCGCAACTTCCCGCTGGTACTGGAAGAAACGCCCACAGTAGCCGGGCTGGTGAAAGAAGCTTCGTCCCGCACGGTGCACGCTATTCCGGCCTTATTAATGCCGGTGTTTATTCTCGGCGGTATCTATGGTGGCGTGATGACACCAACCGAAGCGGCAGCCGTGTCGGTTATCTATGCCATTCCGGTTGGATTTCTGATCTACAAAGGTCTGACATTCAAGTCCCTGCTGGCGTCCGGTAAAGAATCCGCCACCATGGTGGGTGCGATCCTGTTCATGATTCTGTTCAGCCTGATCCTCAGCCAGATGTTTGTGGTAGAGAATGTGCCGCAGGAACTGGTCAGCTCGATTTTTGGCATCACCGAAAACAAAACCTTACTGCTGATTTTTATTAACCTGCTGCTGTTTTTTGTCGGGATGGTCGTCAATGACATCACAGCAATCATCTTAATTGCCCCGCTGCTGCTGCCACTGATGAATGCGATTGGTATCAGCCCGGTACAGTTTGCGGCAATTATGGGGGTGAACACCGCGATGGGCGGCGTCACCCCACCGTATGCATCGATTCTTTATCTCGGTGCCCGTATTGGTAACGTGAAATTTTCAGAAGTTGTCGGACCGGCCATGATGCTGATTCTGCTGGGTTATCTGCCGGTGGTGATCCTCACATCATTCTGGCCGGATTTATCGCTCTTTTTGCCTCACCTGTTCGGTTACAAATAATAAGGATGTTTACTATGCAATTCACAAGTCTGTTTCGTTGTCGACTGAAGCCACACACCATCATCCCTGCCATGCTGCTGATGGGTGCCACTTTGAGCAGTGTTCCGGCCGGCGCCACGACGCTGAAAATCAGCCATGTCCGTCCGCAGGGAACGGTGATCGACAATGACATTAAAGCACTCGGTGCCGCCCTGAAAAAAGCGACCGGCGGCGATTTAAAACTGCGGGTTTATGCCGCCAATGCACTGGGTGATTATACGCTGGTACAGGAAAGAATCTCCGTCGGTGCGGTCGATATGGCAGTACAGCCGGTCTCTACCGCCACCGACCGCAAGATGCAGATCGGCCTGTTGCCCTATCTGGCCAATAACTGGACAGAAGCCCGCAAGGTGTTCGGCCCCGGCGCGCCGGTGCGCGAAGCGATTGCATCGCTCTATGCCAAACAGGACATTACCATGCTGGCGGCTTATCCGGTCTATTTCGGCGGTATCTCATTAAACCGCGACGCGAAAAGTCCGGGAACTTTGGCCAAAAAAGGGATCAAACTGCGGGTGCCGCCCATCAAAAGTTTCCAGCTGCTGGCAGATACTCTGGGTTATATCGGCTCACCACTGCCGTTCTCAGAAGCATTCACCGCGGTTGAAACCGGCGTGGTTGATGGTGTGATTGGTTCCGGTGCGGAAGGCTATTACGCTTCATTCCGTGATGTCACCAAAACCTATATTCCGCTCAATACCCATTTTGAGATCTGGTATCTGATCATCAACAGCGAAAAGTTCAATGACTTATCCAAAGCGGAACAGCAGGCACTGAAAACCGCTGCCAGTCACTTTGAGACACATCGCTGGGAACACGCCAAAGCGGATCAGGCTGCCAATGAGCAGAAACTGGCAGACAACGGCACTCAAATTGTCCGGGTGAGTGATAAGCAGCTGGCTGAGATATCACAACATGTCCACAAAACTGTCTGGCCGGAAATCCTGAAAGATATTGGTCCGCAGTGGGCACAATCCATCTTAGATAAAATCGACCAGTAACTTTTCCGGGAGGACATATGTCCTCCCGACACTCAAGAGGTTATTCATGAAAGCGGAATATCTCATTATCGGCGGCGGTATTGTTGGCTGTGCCGTGGCCTATGGCTTACTCAAAAACGGTCACCGGGTGACCGTGCTGGACGGTGGCGACAGCGATTACCGCGCTTCCCGCGGGAATTTCGGGCTGGTATGGCTGTCGTGCAAAGGGCTGGACGCACCGCATTATGCCGCCTGGACCCGCCGCTCCGTCGGGATGTGGCGTCAGCTGGCAGACGAACTGACCACCCTGTCCGGCATTGATCTGCATCTGCAACAAAACGGCGGCTATGATTTTCATTTCAGCCAGGCAGAATTAGAGCAGCGTGCGGCAAAATATGAATGGCTGCGCAGCGAACTCAACAGTGATCACCCGTACGAAGTGTGGGATCGGGCCCGGTTGCTGGAAGAAGAACCGGAGATCGGCCCGGAAGTCGCCGGAGCAATTTATGGCCCCGAAGACGGACACGTCAACCCGTTAAAACTGCTGAAAGCTTATCAGTTCTGCATCCGGGCACTCGGTGGCACGTTCACCAGTCAGGTCAGTGCGGAAATCATTGAAGCGGACGGCAACGGTTACAAAGTGACTTCCGCCAGTGGCAGTGTCTGGCATGCGGATAAAGTGGTGTTGTGCGCCGGGCTGGGCGCGGCACAGCTCGGGCCGCAAATCGGATTAAAAGCGCCGGTCATGCCGCAAAAAGGCCAGGTGCTGATCACCGAAAAAATGCCACCACGGCTGAAACGGGCGTCCGGGATTATCCGTCAGGTGGATGAAGGCGGCATTCAGATTGGAGATTCAAAAGAAGCCGCCGGATTTGATGATGCGGATACGCTGGATGTCACCGCTGCTATTGCAGAACGGGCGATTGCGGTGTATCCGTTCCTTGCACAGGTCCGGATGGTGCGCAGCTGGGGGGCGCTGCGGATTATCTCACCGGATGGACTGCCCATTTATCAGGAATCCACGACCCATCCGGGCACATACATCGTCAGTTGTCACAGCGGCATTACCCTCGCCGCCGCCCACAGCTATTTGTTACCGGCATGGTTTGAACATCAGGCAGATCAACCTGATTTGGAGTTATTCAGTGAAAAACGATTCAACATTTGTGAGGCTTGAAAACGCCGCGGATGAGAGGTTCACCTGCTACTGGGAAGGCAAGCCGTTTATTGCCAGAGCCGGTGACACCATTGCCGCGGCACTGCTGGCCGCAGGCGTCACGGCGACCCGCGAAACCATCGTCTCCGGTGCGCCACGGGCACCTTTTTGCATGATGGGTACCTGCTTCGAATGCCGGGTGATGGTCAACGGAGAACCCAACGTTCAGGGATGCATGCGGCTGGCCGAAGCCGGGATGCAGATTGAGCGTCAACGCAACTAGATTCAGCGTGAATACGATGAAACCAAACACAGGAAAAACCTATGAGACATATTGATGTGTGTGTCATCGGCTCAGGCCCTGCTGGCATGAAAGCCGCAGCGGAGTGTGCCCGCGCCGGTGCACAGGTGCTGTTACTGGATGAGCAGCCAGCCCCCGGCGGACAGATTTACCGCGCGGTTGGCAACGGCGATCACCCGGTCGGCAAACTGCTCGGCCCGGACTATTTACACGGGGCAACACTGGTTCAGGAACTGGCTCAGATTGAGACCTCCGGCAGACTGGAACGAATCACGCAGGCAACAGTCTGGCGGATAGATGCAGATAAGCGCGTTTACTGGAGTCAGAACGACCAGAGCGAGGTAGTTCAGGCGCGGCATATTATTCTGGCGACCGGCGCCACGGAGCGCAGTTTCCCGTTTCCGGGCTGGACCTTACCGGGGGTGATGACCGCCGGCGCAGCGCAGATTCTACTCAAAACTGCCCAAATCGCGCCGCAACAGGCGGTGCTGGCAGGCACCGGGCCGTTATTGTATCTGCTGGCTGGTCAGCTGATTGATATGGGTGTACCGCCGCTGGCGCTGGTGGATACACAGCAGCCCCGGAATTATCTGAAAGCGATCCGCTATACTGGCGGTGCATTGCTGGGTTATCGCTACCTGCTCAAAGGGCTCAAACTGATGTGGAAAATCCGCCGGGCGGGCATTCCCCACTACACCGGCGCGACCCGACTGAAAGCCACCGGACAGGGGCAGGTGGAGGCGCTGACCTTTCACACAGGCAGCAGAACACACACGCTGAAAACCACGTCAGTGCTCACCCATATCGGCGTGATACCCAATGTGCAGCTGACCCGTTCGCTGGAAACCAGACACCAGTGGAATACGCTGCAACACTGCTGGAAGCCGGAATTGGATCAAAACGGACAAACCTCTCTTGAGGGCATCTCTGTGGCCGGAGACAACGGCGGGATCGGTGGCGCGATGGTCGCAGAACTTCAGGGCGAACTCACCGCCCTTGCCGTGTTGCGGACTATAGACATGCCGGTGCCGGATCATGATTCACGCAGTCAGGCACTCAAACAACGCATCGCGAAGGAGCTGGCGGTACGGCCATTTCTGGATGCGCTTTACACGCCACCGGCAACGGCACTGGCCCCTGCGGATGAGACGATCATTTGTCGTTGTGAAGAAGTACTCGCAGGCGACATCCGCCAGCTTGCCCGCGAAGGAAGCGATGGCATCAATCAAATCAAAACCCTGACCCGGTGCGGTATGGGGCCATGTCAGGGGCGTTATTGCGGTGCAGCGGTCAGTGACATCATTGCCGCAACAACCGGCCAGACTCCGGAACAGGTGGGTTATTACCGGATCCGGCATCCGGTCAAGCCACTGAAACTGGGCGAACTGGCCAGCCTGACACCGTATTCACAATCATTTATGGCACCATATCGAAAGGAGACACCGCATGACGCAAATCCAGCGCCAGCACACGAATCAGCGTATGAGTAAAATTGTGATTCACAACGACACCATCTATCTGTGTGGTCAGGTCGGCAGCGGCGACACGGTCGCGGAGCAAACTCAGGAGGCCCTGCGCCGGGTCGGGGCATTACTGGCCGAAGCCGGTTCCGATAAGCAGCATGTGTTGCAGGCCACGGTGTGGCTGGCCGACATGGCGGATTTTGCTGAGATGAATCAGGTGTGGGATAGCTGGTTTGAGGCCGGATATGCACCGGCGAGAGCTTGTGGGGAGGCGAAACTGGCGCGGCCGGAGTTGCTGGTGGAAGTGATTGTCGTCGCGGCGGTTGCTGGTTAGTTTTTTGGTAGCAGTTTTTGGCTGTTGGGGTGGTTTGGTGCGCTGATTGTTTTTTCGATCCAGGCTGCGTTTGGTGGCCGCGCACCAGCCCTTTTTTGAAGGAACAAAAAGGGGCGAAAAATTCCTTTTTTATTCGGCTTCAGCGCGCGTGGTCAGGACCGGTTTTACCACCTTCCATGGCGGGAAAAACCTTCAACAGACGTCGTGTCTGTTGATCCTTTGACTGGTGGGTATTTTGGTGTGTTGGCAGTATTTATTGTCAGGCCTCCGAGCTGAAGGCCTCAGGATGTTGCTGACCAGAGTCTCCGATGACTTCCCACCCCGCCTTTGAGTTAACCCATAGATGATGCGCTACTTTTAAATGCTCTGCATCTGCTGAAATTAAACCCGCAGGCACATACATATGTGACTGACTGTCAGCCCCAGGCAAAGGCGAGCCACAACATTTATAAAAACTTGTTTCCCAATCATGTCCGGGTTTAGCCCACTTTTGAATGAGTTCTTCACCTGTTACCCAAGAGAAATCAGAGTTCAGCACGATTACAACAGCAATGCCACCACTGCCGGTAGATTTTCTGCAAATGGAACAATGGCAGATAAAAACGTCTGAAACTTTAGATTTGATCTCAAACTTAACCGAACCGCAATTACATTCACCTTTAGCCATTCCAATAAATCCATTTAGGGGGTCTAACGCCCGCTTAAGGTGTGAGCCACACTATCATCTACCTAAAGAATTGTGCCGTAACACTAAAGCCGATTCAAACCAATAATGCCAAGCGTTACAAATCTGCTTAAATTATTTGTTATATTTATTTTCTCGCTATTGCCTCAATATCAATGTCATTGAGCTTATCTATATGTGGTCTAAGCGAAATGATTAAGTCGATAATAGACACGATATTGTCGTCGTAAGTAGCTTTAGCAAACTTTTCTTCATTACCAAATAGATACGTATCAAAGAGCAACTGCAATACACGATAAACAATTGCATCATGCAAGAACATGAAAAACATAGATACTAAAAAAACACTGGTTTTTAAGTACTCTGTGCCTGTTACAGCAAAGAAAATAGTTAATGATATAAACAACAAACAGGACAAAATAGAAGATGTTTGCTTGTCCGTCAAAACACGTGAGTAAAGCGCTATTATCGAAGCTGTACTCCTTTTATTTTGTAGCTGTAAAATTGTGGCTCTAGCAACTAAATACCCTTTCATATACCTGAGCATTACATTAAGAACTTGCTCATCAATTTTACGCTTAGCGAAGGACCAGAGTTTTAGAGTGACCTTTGCGGTCACCCAAAGTAAGAACGCCCCAAGAATACTACCAAAGGCACCTAACACGATAATACCCGGAATCGTATCTTTTAACCAAACAACCAACTCTTCACTTAACAATTATTACCTCCGAACTACTCTATAAATATAACGCCGAGTGCAGCGGCAGTTTGTGGAGTGGCGTTTTGTGCTAGCGTAGCGCCCAGCACAAAAAGAGCCACGGAACAAACTGTCCGACTGGCACGATTTGTTAGAAGCATTTATGGGGCTACACATTGACCAAAAGGCCACCCTCAGAAAATTTGAAACCAATGTTACTTAGCAAGGCATTAGTGATATTAGTAAAAATCCGCCTTCTTAGAAGGCGGCTTTGGTTTACAGCCCCCTGAAAGGGAGCATTCTCGCGCTGTTAGTTCATCTTCAACTCTAACTGCGCCTCGTATTCTTGATCTTTCTTATCTTGGTGTCTGACGTAACGTCTGATGATTTCTTCATTTACGCCAACCGTATCGACAAAGTAACCTCTTGCCCAAAAATGATTTCCCCAGAGCTTCTTTCTTATATGCGGGAATTTGTTAAACAACCGGATTGCCGAACGTCCTTTCAACATCCCCATCAACGTTGAGATAGACACTTTTGGTGGAACTATCACAACCAGATGAACATGATCTTGCTGAACATTTAGTTCCAAGACCTCGCAATCTTTCATATTGCATAAAATATAGATTGAGCGATAAAGCTCCTTACCTACGTTACCTTTCAGGATCTTGAATCTGTATTTCGGCGTCCAAACTATATGGTATTTACAACGCCAATAGACATGTGATGAACTTCTATAGTCGCCCATGTTTTTTGTTTCCTCTTACTTGTGGTGAATAAGAGGTTTACTTCTAACATGGGCATTTCTTCGGGCAATAGCCCCAAGGTTCAATCACCACCGCCCAAGGCGGTGGTTTAGGGATGACAATAAAAGCCAAGGCAACCTCAACTGATTGAATTGCCTCGGACTCTGAACACATTTTTGCCTGGTGAAGAACTTTATTACGTATTTTTTGTATTGCGTCTCTCTCACTCCAAAGCGGCGAATTGCTGCCTTCTCGGCAATATTTATTAATACCAGCTTCAAAAGCGATATGATGATCCAATATTCCGAAAACCAATTCTTTAAATCGGTCAATCCCTGTTTGCTTAACTAGTCCGGTTGCAATTAACTCCGCCAAAGACTCGGTATGAACAAGCCCATAAACAATAGGCTTTAGTAATACAGACTTAAGAAGCACCTCGGTAGCCGTAGAAGAAAATAAAAGCGATGCAGTTGGTTCTGAATTCTGAAGCGATTTAGCCTTCTTTAAAAAAGTAACTGCATCTTTAGCAATATCAGCATGCGCCATATAATACGAAGCAAGACGATCAGAAACAAATTTCTCTACAACTTGTTCTTTATGCTCTTCATAAAGTTCAGAGGCTAACGAATCGACAAACTCAGAATATGCTTCCTCCTGTTGTGCCTCATACCAATCCATTGACATACATGTTTCTCCGAAAAATCCAGGTTGCTATAGCTTCTAACGCCTAAATGACCTGCGCCGCCAGGCGTCAGGTTGATTTATCTGTTAGCTGCTTATGCTATCGCCTGGCGGAAGCGCCCAACATACCGGCACATTGGTAAGCCCTATATGCTCATAATACGTATTAGCTGCCGGAGCGGCTATTAAGATTAGATAGCATTTAGGACCCAATTGTTCTTTGGTGATTATTTGAAGCTGTTTACCAATACCATGTTTTTGATAGTCTTTTGATACTGCCAAATCAGATAGATAGCATGCAAAGTTAAAATCAGTCATAGACCTAGCGATTCCAACCAATTCACCAGCGTCCCAAGCAGTGACTGTTAGATTACTATTTGCGATCATGCCTTCCATGCATTCACGGTCATCAATAGGTCTACGCTCACCTAAAGTAGAGCTTTTTAAAAGATCAACAAACTGATCCGTTGTTATTGGTTCATTAATCTTGTACTCAACTTCCATATTTTTACTCCATTTACAACAGCTAACGCCCCGCTCACCCGCACATACTGCGAAGAGCGGTTTGTTATGTGATTGGCATATTTTCATTCGTAGATTTTTCCACAATATAAGAATACAGCCATCTTTTTCCACATATTAGCTTCTGCTAAGTCTTGAGATGCACCAAAATCTGAATCTATTGCCCATGCATGTGCAGCCCCCAAGAATGACTCAATTGTTCCATTCTCCCAGCCATTGGATTCGCTACTATATGGATTGCTAGGGTTCAATTTCTCTTTGCGAACTGAGTCTTCACGATCCTTTTTGAGGACCTCCACGAAGGCCAAAAATGAATTTTGGTCATCTACTATTTCAACTAACTCGTGTAATTCCATAATTATATTTCTTGCTTTTCTTCACCGAGCTCTGTAGGCACATAACGCTTTGCTCACCGAAAAATTGGGAGCGTAGCGAGTAATTTTTCCGAGTGCAGCAATTTGTTATGCATTTTATGACTCTATTATGTTGTGCGCTTCAAGATAGTTAAGACCTCTAGAAGTAATACTTAGAGTGTCCTCTGTTCTCCAAGATATAAGACCCTGCTTTACTGCTTCCTGAATATATTTATCCAAAGTTAGCCTATGCATGGAAACTAACTGTACTATGTTTCTAAACCATATATAGTCATATTCTCTTCGCTCGTAACATTTAGCAACCGTCAACATTACCTCTTTCACTCCATCCGACGCTCTATCAGGTCGGGAGTGCTCCATTGGCTTGAACGGATTTTCACCAATCTTTGGTTTTTCAAATAGTGGTGAATTAAGCAAAGTGCGAAGAAGGTCGTCAAAACTATACTCGGCATCTTCATCTTTTGAAAAATTTACATATAGCTTTGTTTTTAAGAATGTAGGCCTTAAATCTGTTCCTACCTGCCGAATAATAGGAATGACTTTGCTGCTATCAATTTTTGAAAGCAAGGATGATGTCATAATCATTTTTTCATAGCCCACGCCACCCTCACCAGCGTTAGCTTTTTTGACATATTTATCAGTACATATCATTAATACGTAATCAGCGGCTTCCAGCTGTGTTTCCATGAAATGAGGAAGGTCGTCTCCTGGTTTCAAATCCCACTGGTCAAGAACGGCATCAACACCACGATTTCTCAATGTTGTCGCAAAATCTAAAACCCACCCCTTATGATCGGCTGAATCATGTGAGTAGGATACAAAAACTCTCGGTGGATTCATTTAGTCTCCATTAACTACTTATGCATAAAAGTTCTTATGTGGACAATGTCACCCAGACAATGTCCACATAATTTTAATTCAATTTATGTCATATTTCTCTAGCTTCATCATTTTTCACTAAAAAAGTATGATTTTCTCCATCGATAATCACAAAATACCGACAATATCTTTGTTAATTATTTTGAGTGTGATTTTATAAAATACTGTATAGAAAAACAGGTATCCATATGAAATCAATTTTCTTGACGAGTGTGAACGAATTTATGCTTGTTAGACATTATGCCCGGAAGACCATCCAAACCTATCTTTTTTCGATAGTTCAATACATTAGATTCAACAATAATCAACATCCAGCAGAATTAGGCTGTCAAGATGTCGAACGATTTCTGACATATCTCACGACTCAACGGAAAGTATCAGCATCCACACAATCTCTTGCTTTAAATGCGCTTGTCTTTTTATACCGAGAGTTTTTACCAATAATTGTGGGGACAGGCACCCCATCTCCACCATGTCTATTTCAACACCGAAACCTCTGGAAATTATGCCCAAAAAATGCCACAACTCTCCCTTCATCAATAAACAAAATTGACCAAATACTCAGTAATTCAAATGCACTTGCTCGCTGAATGCGGAGACTTTGAGCATACACACATAATTATTATGGTTTTCATTGATCATCTCATGATGGATGTGAGCAACGTTGAATTTGCAACGAATTTATATCAATAATGCTTATATTCGGTATGTATTCCCACGGAGGACCGTGGGAACAAGGGTTAGCGTAATAATGTTCGCTCATACTCAATGGCGTCTTTCAAATCACCATTGAGTTCTGCGTATTTGGGAATATCCTTTACTTTACGAAAGCCATTTCGCTCAAGAACTTTTCTTGAGCCCAAATTGCTGGTTAGAACAATAGCTTTCAATACGCCTAATTTGGATTCTGAAACTAAATATGATATCAGCCGGTTAACCGCCTTTGATGCAATACCCTTCGAAGCAAACCGTTCCCCAATCCGATAACCCAATTCACCTGTACCATTTCCGGATTCAATGCGATGCACGTTAATCCTGCCACAAATTTCATTGGACCCGGTTCGGATCAACATTGGGTACATTTTTCCATGAGTATGTAATGACAAAAATTCGGAGATTTGACTTTTAACACCTTGTGGTGAATAAAAATCTTCATTACGGGGTGATATATGCAAGTCAAACCAGGAGCGATTCGTCAATTCAAACTCTAACAGCTCGTCCACGTCTTCTGTAGAAATCAGCTCTATTCTTATCGCCATTTCAATCACCTTCACATGAATTAAGAGGTATTGAGGCCGGGGGAATTGGTTTGCTAAATTCCGTAGTCACGCTCTACTTTCGATATCCGGGTTTTGAACGATGAATACCATTTATCACGCCCAAGCCTTTGGGCTTCCTGATGCTCTGCATTTGCTTTCCACTGCTGAATGGACTCAAGATCAGACCAGTATGAAACGGTAATTCCAACACCTTCCCGTGCAGACTCTACGCCTAAAAAACCGGGTTGTTTTGAAGCTAATTCAACCATGCGATCCGCCATTTGGCCATAACCATTATCATCACCTTCACGGTGAGATGTAAAAATCACCGCATAGTAAGGCGGCTTCGGTGTATTAGCGATGAGGGACATATCTTTCTTCCTTTAAAGTGTCTTTTTAACAGGCAGTGTCTTTATAGTACTGTCAGGAAATACAGACTTCAATCCAGCCACACACTGCTCTGTCAGAACTATAAAACTATGGCCAATTTTCATTGACCACTACACCACGGGATGGCTTAACATTGCAAACCTTCAAAGAAGGTATCTCATCATTTTTGCGCCATCACCATATGTAGCAGAGATACTCTGATCCGTCACTTCAGTAAAACCCATCTTTTCCCAAAACAAAGAAGAGCCTTGAACTGCAACCAGCAAGATTTGTTCAAATTTAAGTATCATTGCAACGTTTAATAAATGGCTGACCATTTTAGCGCCAACCCCTTTTCCAGATACCTGATTTGAAATAGCTAAATCATGTAAAAACATTATAGGGCCAGATGTGTCAGACTCTTCAGGAAAAGGCTGGAATAATGGCAGCGGTGTTTCTTTATACCCAAGCAACCTGAAGATGCAGGGTTCAGCGTGCAGCCGAAAGGTACAGTTCAAGGAAAGGGAATGCATACCTGACTTAGAAGTGCCACACAAAAAGCTTATCGGGACAAACGTTTTAAATACAGGGCTTCTTATGCGCAACAATAGTATCCAAGAAGCGAAAGGCCGACTCCGAGTGCCGACACACCAAAAATCGCGCATATTAAGACCAGCACCATACATTCCGGAAATACATCCAGGCCTAATTTTGATGCTCGCTCTTTAATGTTGCGGCGTAAGCCTTGAGCAAGCTTTACTGCATAAAGAAAAAACAAGCCTAAAAAGATACTGAGTAATATCGGAAGAAGTAAAGCAAATACAGAGATCGATGGACTATCTTCAGAAAAATGAAACGAAAGTATTGCACCCGTAATGGCGTAATAAAAAAAATTTAATTTAACCACACCTGCCAAATAGAATTTGTATAGCCCCACACTAAGCTCGTAGTCTTTCCATTTTGTTGAGTCTGAATTCATCTTCGTTCCTTATAACACCGCGCTCCGTAGAAAATTTGTCCGATGACAGAAAACAAGTGGCGGGACAGGTACTTATCTGGAGAACAAAAAATCAAAAGTCTGTTCACAGAGAATATTCCACACATGAAACAAGCTGTTAATTTACTGATTTATAATGATATTTTATGCGTATCGTGGTTATTTAAAAAACAACATATACATATATCATTATATTTATATACCCAAACAACCTGAAGATGCAGGTAAATAATTGTGGGAACAGGCACCCCATCTCCACCATGTCTATTTCAACACCGAAACCTCTGGAAATTATGCCCCAAAAACACCACAACTCTCCCTTCATCAATAAACATAATTGACCAAATACTCAGTAATTCAAATGCACTTGCTTGCTGAATGCGGAGACTTTGAGCATACACACATAATTATTATGGTTTTCATTGATCATCTCATGATGGATGTGAGCAACGTTGAATTTGCAACGAATTTATATCAATAATGCTTATATTCGGTATGTATTCCCACGGAGGACCGTGGGAACAAGGGTTAAACACATCAGAAACAAACAGAATCAGGAGGCACTCTCTTCTGCATACTCTTGTTTAATCTCAAGAATATCAGGTAAAACCTGATGGAAAACCGCAACCAGTTCAGGGTCAAAGTGACGACCAGACTCCTGATCAATCAATGCGACCGCATCGCTGACTTCCCAGGCTTTTTTATAGGGTCTCTCTGTGGTTAAAGCATCGAACACATCAGCGATGGCGACAATTCTTGCAGAAAGAGGAATCTCCTCACCTTTTAATCCATTCGGGTAACCACTGCCATCCCACTTTTCGTGATGTGCCAAAGCGATAATACCTGCTTCTTTTAACAGTTCTGAGTCATGATAACCAATGATATCAGTACCAAACTGAGGATGTTGCCGCATCAGTTCCCACTCCTGATCATCGAGCTTCCCGGGTTTTAAAAGGACAGAATCAGGAATACCAATCTTACCGACATCATGCATCGGAGCCGCTTTGAAAATCAGATCCGAATAATTATCCGGCAGGTCTAATGCTTCCGCGATTAATCTTGAATAATGGCTCATCCGGATCACATGAAGTCCGGTTTCATTATCTTTAAACTCTGCGGCCCGGCCCAGGCGCCGGATAATTTGCAGCTGGGTCTGTATCAGATCTTTGGTTCGCTCGCGGACTGTTTTCTCTAAGTGGCGATTTTGATCATACAGGGAGAGGTGGGTCCGGACACGGGCCTGCACAATCGCAGGGCTGACGGGCTTGGTAATATAGTCGACAGCGCCTAAATCCAGACCAAAAGCTTCATCACTGTCAGCATCTTTCGCTGTCACAAAGATCACCGGTATGTTTCTTGTCTGTGGGTTATCTTTAAGCCTCCGGCAGACCTCATAGCCATCCATTTCCGGCATCATGACATCAAGCAGTATAATGTCTGGCGCAGGTGTACTCTGAGCGATTTTCAGGGCTTTTTGTCCGGATAACGCCGCTTTTACTTTGTAATCTGAACGCAGAATACCGCTGATCACATCAATGTTGTCAGACGTATCATCGACGACTAACACAACCTGTTTATCCATCCTTTCCCCCCGGAGTTAACAACTCAGCTTCAGGTATCAGTTTCAATATCATCCAGCGTGTCTAAAGCGCTATCGAAATCATATTCACTGATCGCCTTAGACAGGGTCTTTAATTTAGCTTTATCAAACGACTGAACCGGAAGTTCTTCCAGTTCATTCAGCACCTCTAACGCCTCCGTATCATCATCCTCAAGCAGCGATCTCAGCTTTTGGATCAATAATTTCTCTTTCTCCGGGTCCGTCTCGTCATCCCCGGATGGTTTTAGCCCCGTCGCTTCTGAGTCCAGTTCGTCTATTGCCTGAATTGCCTGGTTTACAAGCCCTGATAACTCATGGCGGAGCTGGCCAGTCACAGAAGCATCATCCTGTGCAGCAATGGATTCCTCCAGCCGCAGAGCAATACGGGATATCTGCGACGCACCGATGTTACCGGCTGTTCCTTTCAGCGTATGAATGAAACGCCCTGTTTCTTCGGTGTCCTGTGAATCCAGTAAAGTCTCAATATCACAATAGGTACGGCTAAACTTACTCAATAGTTTTCTATATAGTTTTGCATTATTTTGCGCGATTTCCATTCCCAGCTTTGTATCGATTCCTTCTAATTCCGGAAATGTTTCATCAGCAACCTCATATTTACTCAACCGGACCACGGATTGAGGTTTCGCGGGCGTCATCCATTTAGCGATGGTGTGAAACATGTCAGCCGCATTGATCGGTTTGGGAATATGATCATTCATACCGGATTCTATTGCTCTTTCACGGTCCCCGGCCATCACATTGGCAGTCATCGCAATCACAGGTAAGTCGGCGAACCGGGGGTCTTTTCTCAACGCTTTGGTCGCGGTATAACCATCCATCACCGGCATCTGGCAATCCATCAGGACGCCATCAAAATCTTCTTCAGCAAGCCTGTCGAGCGCTTCCTGACCATTTTCAGCAATGCTGACCACGATGCCTGCATTGGTGAGAAGTTCATACGCCAGCTCCTGATTGATATCATTATCTTCAACCAGCAAAATCTTTGCGCCCCTGATTTTATGCGTGCTGCCAATCTCTCTGCTGACTCTCAGATTCTGCCTGTCCGAGTCTGAGATATCATGACCAAAGGCTTCCATGACGGCATCAAGCATACTGGACGCAGCCACAGGCTTACTCAGCACATGATTGAAATGAATCCCTTCACGGTGAGCCACTTCCAAAGCCTCATCCCGGCTGTAAGCCGTAATCAGAATAATGGGGATATCCGGCTGAGAGGACCGAATCTCTTTGCTGGCAGTAATGCCATCAATCCGGGGCATCTTCCAGTCCATCACAATCAGGTCATACACCCCATCGTTACTCAATTTCAACATGCCTTCCTGAGCAGAACTGACAGCTGTTACATTGAAATCAAATGAAATCAGAAGCTCGGTCAGGATCTCCCTCGCTATTGAATTATCATCGACCACCAACACCCTCAAACCTTTCAGTTCCGGCAGTTCAGGTCTGACCCGCCCGATTGGCTGACCAACCTGAACACCTAAATTCGCTGTAAAGGTAAAAGTACTTCCCTGATCAACCGCACTTGTCACAGATATTTCCCCGTCCATCATGGAGCACAGGCGTTTACATATTGCCAGACCTAAACCGGAACCACCGTATTTCCGGGTTGTTGAAGAGTCCGCCTGACTGAAAGACTGAAACAGTTTGGTCTGTTGTTCCGGACTCATGCCGATGCCTGAATCCTTCACTGAAAACACCAGAGTCGCTTTATTTGAGGTTAACTTCTCTAAACGGACGGAAACAACGATTTGTCCCTGGTCGGTAAATTTGATGGCATTGTTGCCGATATTAACCAGCATCTGGCCTAACCGAAGCGGATCACCCACCAGCGCAGTTGGTACGTCTGCGGCCACATCAAAAAGCAGTTCTAATCCTTTTTCTTCTGCTTTTAAGCACAGCAGACTGGTCAGGTTTTCCATCACATCTTCCAGACGGAAGTCGATATATTCCATATCCAGCTTGCCCGCTTCGATTTTGGAAAAGTCCAGAATATCGTTGATGATACCGAGCAGGCTCACCGCGGAACGGTTCACTTTTTCAATATAATTATGCTGTTTTTTATCCAGGTCGGTCTGCAACGCTAATTCAGACATGCCGATAATGGCATTCATCGGTGTCCGGATCTCATGCGACATATTGGCCAGAAAATCCGACTTCGCTTTGGTTGCTTCCTCTGCAATGCCTATCGCATGTCTGAGCTCATCTTCTGCTTTCAGCCGGGCAGTAATATCATGAGCAATACCCTGAACCCCGACGACATGATTTTCATTGTCAAACACCGAAAACTCAGACACTTCAAGGAAGCAGGATTCCCCGGACGAGGTTAACATCTCGATGATATAAGGCGGGACCGTCTCTCCGTTCAGGGTCTTCTGTGTATTACATTCCACATGTTGATTGATTGGCGAATCCGCCATGTACTCACCATAGTGTGACATCAGCTCATCGATGCTACGGCCTAACATCGTTCCCGCAGAAGGGCTCAAATAAGTGAAAACCCCTGCTGAATTGTGTGCATAGAAGAAATAGTTCGTCCCGAAGTGCTCCACTAACTCTCTGAACCGGGATTCACTTTTCTGCAGCTCATTTTCCATTTTCTTCCGTTGGGTAATATCTCTGACAATCCCGGTATAGAGGTGTTCATCACCGATGAAAAGTTCACTGACAGCCAGGTCCATATCAAAGGTTTCACCATTTTTGCGACGCCCGACGACTTCTCTGGTTTTGCCGATAACCCTTGCTTCCCCCCCTTTCCGATAGTGACTTAAATAACCATCATGCGCACTTCTCACCGGTTCCGGCATTAACATTTTAATATTTTGCCCTTCAACCTCTGAACGGGTGAAGCCAAACATTCTCTCCGCCGCAGGGCTGAAATTTTGTACTGTCCCCCGGTTGTTCATCACGATAATGCCGTCTGCCGCATTTTCAATAATACTGCGAAGCCTCAACGTCCGTTCTCTGACACTTTCTTCAAGCTCTTCGTTGGATTTTCGCATAAAGCTCGTTGCTCTTTGCCCAATGGTCAGCGTCAGCAGACAGGCAGTCAAAATCAGACACAGCGAGACCATCGCAATCAGAAACAGATAAAACTGCAACTGATAAAAACCTTCCATCGCTTCCGCTTTATCAATTTCAGTGGTGAGACCAACACCATGTTCATAATCCCATTGCCATACCCCCATGACCTCAACACCTCTGTAGTCCCGGTAGCCTTTCACGTTGGCCCCGATGACAGAAAGTTTTTCGTTTACAGAAGGGCTGAAGGAGACGGACAGAGCAAGTAAATTCCCGGCCATCAGGGTAAAGGGATGTACGGCGTTATTCTCTGGGCGATATCCTTCCGGTAAACTTCCGCCCGGGTCTCTGACCTGAAGTAACTGGCTTTTGTCCGGATCTCTATCAAGCAGACCGATGTCATAAAGTTGCTCAATGAAACGGCTGGTGGTGAACATCTCACCCTTCTTATTGATCAGATAACTTTCACCAGATCGACCGATTCTCCCCTGATTCATAATCCGGGAGATGCGCCCATCCGGTTGTAACCTTTGCGTTAACACAGCCAGCACCTTGCCATGCTCATCCTTGATTGGTGCAGCAAAAAACATACTGAACTGTTGGAGGTTGGACTGCGTCGCATTCAGATGAGTCATCTTTACATCTGAATCGATTGGAGGAATAAACACCGTTGCACCTTGAAAGACTTGATCTAATCTCTGTTTTTCATAGATATCAATCAGATTCCGGGTCCCGATATTCTGATCCCTTGCTGAAGCAATGCTGATGCGATCAGGATTAATGATAAAGAAGCCAATCCCTTGTTTTTTTCTGTCATGCTTATCCATGAAATCCCGGAGTTGACGCTGCAGCCCGGAGTTTGTCAGCTTCTCCCTGGTCGCGGGAACTAAGAGCAACTGTTTCGATAACGCCACTAATTCCGGATGCATCGCAATTTCGGCAAGATGTTGTTTCTGGTCATCAATCCATATGTCCAGTCTCTCAGAGGTGACTTTTAATACGGACTTCAAATCCTTTTCAATATTCTTCGTGGTTGAATATCGGTTTTGCTCCACGGTATACCACACCAGTGTATACACAATCGTAATAATGACCCCCGTCAACATCATGATTGAAACAGTGAAGGCACGGGAACTGACAAATTTAGCAAGTTGTTCGTTACTCAGATACTTAGGCAGGAAATACATACTGAGTAGTACACCAATGACAACCAGTAAGGCGCCGCCCAAAATTAAATAAACGGTATTTCCATCGATTTCATGCACCCTGTCTTTCGGGACGGTTGCTGCGCTGTGATGACTCAAAAACCATTTTTCTCTGAGTTTTCTGATCTCTTGATCAGTGATTAAGGCCATTCCCTTTTGCAGGATTGAGCGAAGTTCCGGCAGATCTTTACGGGTTGCAATATTGAGCAGGCTATATTCCTCACCGCCCAACTCTAAAGCAGCAGAAATCGCGATATCATTCATCAGCTGCTCTGCAATAAAGTGGTTGAGCACGGCCATTTCCCCAAACGCTGCATCCGCCTTACCGATACTGACAGCAATCATTGTTTGTTGGGTATCTTTTAGCGGTAACACTTTGATTTCAGGGAAATCCCTGGCAAGAATTTCTTCATAAAAGAACCCTTTCGTGACTGCGACTGTCTTGCCTGCAAGTTCCTTTAAAGTGTTGTATGGCATTGTTTTCTTGCTCAGAATTGCGTTCGGATTATCCGCATAAGGCGGAGTATAGAGGAGATATTTCTGACGCTCAGGCGTTTTGACAATATTCAGCATCACATCAAGCTGTCCGGATTTCATCATGTCGAGGAAATCCTTCCATAACGGGCCAGTCACATACTCAACCTGAAGACCCACTTTATCAGCCAGAAGATTCATGTAATCGATAGAAAAACCCTGTGGTTTTCCGTTGACGGCATAATTAAAGGGCGGCCAGTCAGATTCATTACTGACACGGATAACAGGGTGCTTGTTTAACCAGGCGACTTCTGTTGCTGTCAGCTCAGCCTTCAATGATTCAGAGATAGGCGTATCGCCGGTAACTGACACCTCCCGGCTCACAGGAGTCCATAGCTGATCGTAAATCTCCTGATAGCTGCCATCCCTTTTTAACTGACGGATTCCTTGATTAAATTCATCTCTTAAAGCCGGATTGGTGAATCCCACGGCGAACCAGGTTCGCCCGCCAAAAACATCATATTGATTGTAGTCAGAAGGGTCGTAACCATAGTGTCGTGCCCAGTAAGAAAAGATATTCCAGTCGATCACCAGGGTATCAATTTTCTTTTGTAAGAACAGAAGCACCTGGGCTTTCTGGTCTTCCATCTCACGGTAGATTTCCATCTGAGGGATGACATCTCTGAATTCATCACCCAGATCGTTTTCAGCACCGACCCACGCCGCCACTTTGCGATTTTTCAGATCCCTGACAGAGCGGATGATGCGGCGATCTTCTGGCTGAGTCAGCGCATAATTCCAAAAATAGATAACCTTATCGGTGTAAAAGAGTGATGGGTCTGTGCCATAAGGCACCGTCGTTGCGATATCAATATTCCCTGCCCGTAATTGTTCAGTCAGCTGATCATTAGAGAAATAACGGATATCCAGCTGATGTCCGCGCGCTGCTAGCGCTTGCCTGACGATATCGATTTCAATACCGCGGTCAATAACGTCTGAAGGGGATTGCGCAAAAACAAATGGGGGTTTCGAATAGCCAAAGCCGGCTTTAAACGTTTCCCCATGAACCCAAGTTGAACATACAAAAAGCAGAAACCAGCCAGCTATCCATCTGTAAACGCGCGTCTGCATCATCATATTCTGCCTTCGAACACCTGCATCAATCTCACATAATTCAGTTAGAAGCATAGAACAACATGGCTGATATGTGAGATTTATACCCAAACAACCTGAAGATGCATGATTCAGGTTGTTTGGGTATACAGGTGCTTTTTACCGTCTTCCGTGACGGGGAAAATCTTCAACAGCTACCGGGCACTTTCCCCACAGACAGCAAACGCCACGCCGCAGGTTTGTCGTCAGCGGCTGGCTTGATTCTGATGACGATTAAAGGCAAGAACAGATATAGCCGGAGCGGAATTAAACACTTTCTCTTCGACACAGATTTCAGAAAACCCTGCGGCTTCTGACCACGCCGTAATCTGCCCCGCCGTGATACCGGAACAGGCATACTTTTCATTGAGTTGTCTGGGCATGTATGTTGTAGCAATGACGCCATCAGGCGTAAGCATTTTCCTGAGTCGCTTCAAAACTTCTGTTGGTTCCGGCCAAAATTGTACGACATTCACTGAATAAATCTTATCAAATGGCAGTTCAGATTCCGGCAATATCATGTCACTTCCCGGATAGAGTTTTACCCGTCCGTTTTCTATCGCTTTTGCATTTCTTTTTGAGGCCTGATTCATCATGATAGCTGAGTGGTCTATGCCGACAATCACACCTTCTTTTACAATATTGCTGGCTTTTTCTATCGCGACTCCGGGCCCGAATCCTATCTCAAGAACTCTGTCGGTTGAGTTTAATTTCAGCAAGCTTAATGTCCATTCATTGCGCTCAATATTAGAAGCGCGTCCTGCCATAATTTTCCCCGCCAGAATCCCCAACATCCCGGTTGGTTGTTTAAACTGATTCAATATTTTTGTTCCAATGTTCATCGCGATACCTCCTTTCAAAAAGAAAACAACTGATATTTTTCAACGCAGAATGACTATGTCTGCAAATCAGTGCCTTGGTCAGAAACCAATCCATTCTCGCTGAACATGCATCTTGAGGTCACTTGGGTATATGAGCCAGGCATATTTCTGGTTTTACCCCTGAGTTTACTTTTCAGCACCACCTGTTGATTGAAAACACTCAATGATTTGATCGAGTGTTTGACTTGCATGCTCCAGCCCGGCTTGCGGGAAATTTAACCCCACTTTTTCAAGCAAAGCAGATTCTGTTATTTGCACCGATTCAAACATTTCCTCCCCGGCCCGGGTTAACCGGACCAAAGAAGAGCGCTTGTGATTTGGATTGCTGATGAATACCACCAGCCCCCGCTCACTCAAAGAATTCACGATTGTTTGTATATGCTGACGACTTACCAATTTTTGGTCAGCGATTTGAGGAACGGTCTGAGACGGATTGTGATACAGATACTCAAGTAAAGAGCGGTGGCTGGAATTTATCCCGAACTGTTCCAGCTGACGATCAGAGACACAACGAAGCAGTTGATATAACCGACGGGTTTGCACCGTAATTTTGTATAGAGCCTGCGCAGACATATGAACACCATTATTGACAATCAGGTTGTCAATAATGGGCGATGACAATAAGGTTGTCAAATTAAATCATGGCAATGCGCCATCAGGCTGCGTCTGATGAAAGCTTTTAATATGCTGAAATTTATGGTTTTTATTTACTTTTAGAAGTGGGAGGCAGATTTGGATCGTCTGATTCATCAGACTTCAGTTTCTCTTCTTCCTGCTTCTGGCGTTCATGCATTGCTTTAATCAGCTGACGGTCCAGTTCTGCAAAATACAGATCTTCATCAGCTTGTCCCCGTAACCGGAGTTTGTCTGTAAAGTCCATCTGAAGTCACCTCTTTCGCTTCAGTTATTGATACAAGTATAGATAACAGCCAGCAAAATGACTGCTTTTTTATGATTTTAATATTCAACAGTACACGTAAATATAGACAATCTGAGGAGACAGGTTGCGGATATGCTTATAAAAAATAAAACAGTGAGGGTGCAGTATCATGTCATCAGGGCTGAAAGGCTCCTGCCGGAGAAGATACTCAGCCCCGATGACAAAAAATAACAGGTATACCCAAGCAACCTGAAGATGCAGGTTGTTTGGGTATAAAACAGTGCTTACTCAGCGGACTCCTGACTAAAGAACACAGCAAGATACGCCACAATATAGCCATAGAAAACCGACAGCAGCGCCACAGCAAAATTGGCGGCTTCCTGATCCAGGTGACTCTGATCAAAGTCACTCAAAATATAAATCGTGCCGACAAGCAGCCCCATCCAGCCGGCAAAAATCATATTCTTTCTGATACTGAGAATCAGATCATTGCGGGAGAAATTCTTACGGTATTCAATCAGCGTCAGGCTGCTGCCGGTCAACAGAACAAATATGAGCGAAATAAAATCTGCAAAAATAGTGACATCTAATCTGGTAATCGCGGCAATTCCTGAGCAAAACAGCACCAGGCCGATTATTTTTTTCATGGATAAACTCCTGTAAATATGATGGGTTAAATCACATGCATACTATCGTCGTGATACCGGCGATTCCTATCCCGAAAAAGGATAATTTTTACCGGAAACACCCGTTACCCGAACGGGTAATTCCTGTATAACCATCTGATTTTTAAAATATCTTAATGTGATGAGGAAATTTTATAAATCAGCTCTACTTTATTGTTTACTGCCGCTTTGGAATAAATATTTGAGATATGCTTTTTCACGGTATTTTCTGAAATAAACAGCGCGGCTGCGATTTCTTTATATTTGAGACCCTTGATTAAATACTGAATCAGCTCTTTTTCTCTCTCAGTAAACTGAAATTTATCCAGCTGATTCAGGGCGGGTTGTTCCGCTGTAACATTCACTGAGATATAGAGTTTCTGTAATACAAACTGAGCCCCGTAAGCCACCGCAATAAACAGCCCCAGATTCACCCATAATGAAAAACTAAGACTGAAGGCATGCAGCGAATAAATCAGCTCCCCCACGGTAACAATCCAGGCAACCGGAGTCAGATTATCAATGATCAGACGCAATGTTTTACCGGAAGTGAGCGGGGAACCAGGACTGAAATAAAGTGCCAGCGGAATAAAAAACAGCACCAGCAAAGCGGCCTCTTTTAAAAAAAGATATAACTGCAAAGCAACGGTGATGGTTAAAAAGAGAATAATACAGCCGGTCAGTTGGCTAGGTTGTACTTTGAATGTCATGATTCTGATGATGAAGAATTATTTACCATCGGGTTATTTTTCACTGCACCGGTGCATCTGTCAAAATAAAAAAAACCGCCAACTTGCAGGGTGGCGGTTTTTATCTGATACAAAGGTTGTGAAACGGGGTCAGTCTCATGCTCGTCTACGGTGCTGCTGTGTCGACATTCAGCAATAGTCCACCGGCAAAGTCATCTGTTGCAACCACAGAATAGACGCCACCATCTTCAACCGCTGCGGTTGCCTGTACAGCTGGCGTATAAGTCATATCTCCGGCGAGAATAACCGCCAGATAATAAGTACCTTCCGGCACATTAAGCGTCGCAGTGCCTTTAAAGTCAACGCCACTTAAGACTACTGTGGTGGCATCGAAAGTTCCGGTCGCTGAAGCATGAATATCCACCAGACCTAAACCGCCTGCTGTCGGGCTGGCATGTACAACCCGCAGTTTTGCATAACTGGCGACAGATCGCAGATCTTCAGCAATCACCAGCGGGTCAATGGTTTCGTCAGTCACACTGTTCAGCTTGCCTACCGCATAAATACTGGTCGTTGAGCCTGCATTCAGGGCAGTTCCCGGCGCTTCGATAACCACCAGACTATTATCAGATGATGCCGCGACACTCAGGTCATAGCTGCCGGGATCCAGATCTTTACTTCTGAACTCTTTGAAACTGATCATTGTCAGCCCGTCGACAGCACTGCCGGAAGCCAGCACATCCACATCCGGAGCATCATCGACGGCATGCACAACCCGCACCGCTGCTTTTTCACCGGTACTTCTCAGTACACTATATCCGTCTTTATCCGCTACCAGCAGGTTCACCGGTGATACCGCACCACCATCAACATTTGGCAATGCAGTGATCATCAGGTCGCTACCCATGGTCAGTTCAAGGTTACCGCTATCGAATACCGCGCTTTTATCACCCGCCAGAGTCACCCGGATCCGGTATGTTCCCGAAGGGATGGTGACTGGTAAATCCGCGCTGTCAATTTTGAATTCAAGGCCGCTGACCGCAGGATCCACACTGCTGATGTCTTCTTCTGTACTCAGATAAATATCAACCCCGGCTACGTCCGGATGCGCATGTAATATATCAAGACGCACAAAGTTTCCTTCAGGCCCGGCGGCATCGCGACTCAGCACAACCGGTTCAATGCTTGCCGCATTATTCACCGCAATCACGTCATACTGCATATCCGGTGAGAAATTCAGGTTTGCACCAATCACTTCTGATTGCTGATCACCGGGAAGCAGCGCATTCACTGCAATATCGTAGCTCCCCGACATCAGACCGATCCAGTCTCCTGCAACCTGATAATCTGTTTTTTCCAGACCTGAAGCGACATCACCATTGAGTGTCACTGAAACCATCGGTGCATCACTGCTGGCATGTGTCACCCTCAGTTGCACATCATTGTCGTCTTCATGATTACACCCGGCTAAAAAAATTGCCGAACCAAATACTGCGATTAACGAATTGACTTTCATAGCTGTTACCTCTTGTTGTTCGATAGACGGCTTAAGTTACGGGTCACCCGTTCAATTCGATCATCGCTTTTTATGATTATTTTTACTTTTATCAATAAAGCACTGACTCAGCGAAAAACTTTTTCATCCAAAAAGAGAATCCATACGTATAAGAAGAAAAATCAACCGGAGCTCAACACTGTGCGACATCATGAATCCCAGCCATTACACCTGCCCTGTCTGATGACCACAGATCATCTGCTGCCTGTCGGCAAACGCAACATCCGGGGCAACGGGTTCATTTTTTCTCAAACCCTGCTCGATGCCATCAAACATCATGGCGTTTGGCTGGTGATGCAGGACAGTGACGGTCAGGCGGCCATTGCGCCGGGCGATATCGTGATACAGGCGAAAATTCTGGCCGTTGACTGGCTCTCTGCCGACCAAATCTGTGCCGAAATCTATACCCACCGCTGGGGCCGGATTGTCAGTGTCAGACAGGCCGCAGGATTCGGCTGGCTTTGCGCTCAGCCAGCGCCATTATGGAAAACACCACAACGCCTGTCCTCTGATGACATTTTAGTCACGCACTTCAGACAGTGGCTGCGTGAATCTTCCCGGCTTACCCCTTCTCCCTGGCTGTCAGAACAAACACCCCATATTACCGATCCCAATCAGCTTTGCTGGTACTGGCTGGAACTACTGCCACTGCCGCTTTCCACCAAACAACGTCTGCTCCGGCAGCCTGATTCGCAAGTCTGTCTGCGTTATCTGAAAAAAATTTTCCGTCATAGTGATCGATTCAGTCTCAACTTGCGTTAAATCAGTATCGATCCCATGCTTGAAGTCAATCACAATGAAAACAAGTCAGTTCTCAACTCCGGAGAACACTAAGGAGCCCATGATCGAGCAACCTTTGTCATGTCATGACGTGGCAACTTTGTTGTTTCGCATTGCAGAATCACGCTGCAAACGAAGCTATGAGCAATTATTTAAAATGATTGCGCCCATGTTACTGAACTACACCCGGCAACAACTTCATGACGAATCCCTGGCGATGGAAATTGTGCAGGAGACCATGCTCAAAGTCTGGCTCAAGGCGCATCTCTATGATGAGTCTAAAGGGGCAGCCACCACCTGGATCTACTCTGTCGCCCGGAATGTAAAATTCGATACATTACGCAAACTCAAACATCAGAATGACTGGGTTCAGGGCGATGATCTGTGGCCGGTTCTTTGTGAAGAACCGGAGCCGGACCGGCTGCCTGCAGAATTTCATTCGATTGTCCGTCAGGAACTCAATAAAATTCTCGATGAACTGCCGTCTTCCCAGTCAGAAGTGGTCAGAATGATTTGTTTACAGGGCGAATCCCATCAGGCTGTGGCACAAGCGCTGAATGTGCCGCTGGGAACCGTGAAAAGCCGGCTCAGACTGGCGCTACAGAAAATGAAGGAGGCACTGGATGACTAAGATTCACTACCATCCGACGGATGAAACGCTGGCTCGTTATGCAGCAGGAGACCTCGATCCGGCATCAGGTATTATGCTCAGTGCACACCTGGAATTTTGCAGCCACTGCCGCCAGAAAGTAGCGGCTTATGAAAAAGCACAGGCCGGTGAAATGATGCGGGCAAAACCGGAGCCGCTCAGCAGCGGGCTTCACGATATGCTTTCCCGGATACTTGAGCAAACTCCGGCGCAGGCCAGTGGGTTACCCTCTGCGGAGTGCGACACAACACCACCGGAAATGACGACCGAAATCTGTGTAAACAATAAGTCTTTCCGCCTGCCGCGGGCTTTAAGGCGTCATGAGGCCCATATTGGTCCGTGGAGCCGGCTGCCGGGAAATATCAAGCGGGCCAGCGTTTCGACCAGCGGTCAGAGCAAGATGAACTTCATCTATATGGATTGTGACAGCAGCCTGCCGCAACACACCCATCAGGGCCGGGAAATCACGCTGGTGCTGGCCGGAGAATTCAGTGATGAGCAGGCCACCTACCGGCCGGGAGATTTTGTTCTTCAGACTGACAACAACACACATTCGCCCAGAACCTCGGCTGATCAGGATTGCTTATGCCTGACCTTACTGGATGCACCGCTGCGTTTCACTTCCGGCCTTGCAACCTTATTAAATCCATTCAGCCCGCTGTTTTTCCGTTAACATGCTCTTCCTGCCGGTGGCTGACACCGGCAGGATTCTTTTTTTACATCCATGCCGGTAAGTGATATCAGACACCTCAGCGTTGCGTATGATTTTCCTCAGTCGCCAGTGCCTGAAGCTCATTGGCAAAACCCAGCCCGGCCACGTTATAGATATTGAATGTATAATCAACGCCCAGTTCGCGGAGTTCATCTTCCTCATCATGGTACTTGGCGGTTGCTGCAATGCGCCCCTGGTAACCCATTTCTTTGAGACGTAAAACTGAATTCACATTGGCCTGATGGTTTGGCATCGTCAGCAGTACCCACTCCAGATCATGATGCAGCTCAGGTGCTCTGATCCAAAAGTCCGGATTGGTCGCATCCCCGGCATAAATATTACATCCCTGCGAGGTCAGCTTTGCAGCCCTTTCCCTGTCCACTTCAATACCGGCAATATTATCAGGATAGCTGTTTTCCAGCGCATGATATGCGGCAATTCCCATTCTTCCCATGCCAAACACAACCGCCTTAATATGCGCCAGCTCCAGCTTTTTCTCAGATTCTAACCGGTACTTTCTCTCAAACCAGTTAAGCTTTGCCCGCCATCGCTCATAGATTTGATCCCGCACGCTGATCACCGGCGCAGAAATCATAAATGAGAGCGATAAAACCACCGCAAGCACGGCCAGCCAGTCATGGGACAACCAACCCGATGACACCGCAATTGCCCCGACTATCAAACCAAATTCACTGTAATTTGCCAGGTTCAGCGAGGTCCGCCAGGCGGAGCTGGTCCGTAAACAGAACAAACTGAACAGACCGAAGTAAATCGCGACTTTGATCGGCAGGAACACGATAAACAGTAAAGCGATCAGAATTTCGGTGCTGCCCGGTGTGGCTGTCATACCCACGCTTAAAAAGAAGCCGACTAAGAACAGTTCCTTAAACCCAAGCAGTGCTTTAACCAGTTCACCGGATTTCGGATGATTCGCCAGCAACATACCAAATACAAGCGCACCGACATCTCCTTTGATGCCGACGACTTCAAACAGATCAGCCCCGACCAGTGCCACGGTAATACCAAAAAGAATCAGCAGTTCACCATGCCCGACCCTGTTGAGCACTTTAAACATGATCCATCTCACCGGGATCAGCGCCACAAGAGCCAGCGTCCAAATCGTCGGCAGTTTCCCCATAGACACCGCGATAAAAACCACCGCAGCAATATCCTGAACAACCAGCACACCAATCGCTGTCTGCCCGTGCAGGGCATTATTCGTTCCGCTCTCATCAAGAATCCGGACAGCAAAAACTGTGCTGGAAAAAGACATGGCAAACCCGATGAGCAGTGCGGTTTCAACCGACAGGCCACCGATCAGGGGAAGGGATGTATAAGAAAGGAGGACCACCAGTGCCGAAAACAGCGCGGTGACTATCATCATGTGCAGGGTCGCCGTTCCCCACACTTCCGGCCTTGCCAGAGATCTCAGTTTGAGTTTCAGTCCGATGGAAAACAGTAAAAGAGTAATCCCGAGATCAGCCAGAACGCCCAGAAAGCCGCCCTCTTTCACTCCAAGCGCATTGAGGGCAAAACCGGCAATCAAAAAACCCACAAGGGGCGGCAGCCCTGCCGTTTTCACACCAAGGCCACACATAAAAGCAATTGCGATCCAGAGCGGGTCGCCATAATGAATTGAAAGTAATTGCGGGTCCATAGCAGTCCTGAGAGTTATCCTCCGTGACGTTGATTCAGTCAGTAATTGTTTGGATATCTATCAGTAAAGATAGATGATTTTCCCGTTTTTTTTACACTCTCTATTCCTTCCCGGCTGGTTTTTGCAAAGAAATTTGTGAATTTGCCTGCCGGGATCAAGTCCCGGGTTCAGGTCACGGTCCCGGACAGTCAGATAAACCCATGCTCAGAGAACGGCCGGTGCCAAAATCAGCAACAGGCACCTTCATCCATATCCGCCTGCCCGGTCTCAAAAGGCATCACCGAACCGCATCCGGCAAACAATCCATAATGATGGCTGAAGTCACCAATAAAGGTAAAGTGTCCGGCAAATCGCGTCTCTCGCAACATACGCCAGGTATTACCACAAACAGGAAATACCTTTCCCGTCTCTATTTTGTGATGTTTATCGAGCTCAAAGAAGTGTGGGTGATGCGGCACAGTTCCCTGATAAATCACTGCCTGTCCGTAATCTTCGCAGGCGGTTTCCAGCCCGTCCAGATGAAACAGCCGGTAAGTGGCCGAATAAAACTGAATATTGCCGGTCCGGGCTGCCAGCTCCGGTGCCGTCACTTCCAGAGGGCGATCAGTCACCAGCCGCGGGTCGGTAAAACCGGCCGCGACAGCCAGACGCTGGAAGTCATTCCAGTAAAGCGCCCCCCCAAGACATTCACCATAAATCACCGGATCACGACGCACATCATCAGGAACGCGGCGATCAGCATACACATCAGAGAAATAGAACTCTCCTCCCGGTTTGAGCAAATGTTTGACACCTTCCAGTACCGATGCCTTGTCCGGAGACAAATTCACAACACAATTAGATACAATGACATCAAAGGAGCCCGGTTCAAGGGGAAGATCTTTCAACTTTTCGATATACCCCCGGACAAAACGGACATTATCAAAACCAAACGCTTCGGCATGCCACTGCTGGTGAGATTTGGCAACCGCCAGCTGCTCTTCAGTCATATCCACACCGACAACTTCACCTGTCGGTCCGGCCAGCTGAGCCAGCGCATAAACATCACGCCCGGAACCACACCCCAGATCAAGCACCCGGCAGCCGGATAACTGGGACGGACAAACCAGCCCACAACCATAATAACGGGATAAAACCCCGGGATGGATATTGGAAAGCAACGGCTTTAACCATTCCGGAACAGCACTGATATCGCAGCAAGCCGTTGTCTGTAAATCCGCTGAACTCTGTAACTGTTTTCCGTAGTAATCCTGAACAATGTCATGCATTGAAATTTCTCCATTGATGTTGATGTATCCTGCGGGTTTCACCGCCACCCAGCGGGTAGCCATTGCAAGTCGGCCGGTTCGTCGATATCGTGCAGTGGTGCCAGTATTTTCAGACTTCTTCCGGCGGCCTGAATACGTTGAATGGTGAGTTCAGCGACCTGACTGGTACTCCAGGGCATGTTATGGAACACGGCTGGTAAATGATGTTTTAATCCGAGCAGCGCATAGCCACCATCACTGACCGGGACTAAGCAGGCATCATGATCGACCAGCGCCAGCGCTGCTTCACGTAGAACCGGAGCCGTTAAACCGGGACAATCCGTGCCCATTAACAGCACAGCTTCCTGCTGCCCGGTGACTCTTTGCGTCACGGCCGCAAGTCGCTCGCCCAAATCGCCCTCAGTCTGGGCAGACCAATGCACTCCGGACGGAATATTCACCGACGACCAGACCGGATGCGACACCGACGGCGAGACATACAACTCAACCGGCCCGGCACCGGCCGCCACCGCTTCAGCGACACTGTGTTCCAGTAACGCCTGCGCCAGCTGCGCTGCACCTTCTTCGCCCAGAGCCGGAGCAAGACGCGTCTTTGCCAGCCCCGGTAATGGGGCTTTCGCCACCAGTATGATTCGTACAGCGGTCATCGGTACTCCTTCGCCAGCTGTTCAGCCGGAACGCCCTGCCAGTAGGCCCATCTCAGACGCCACATCAGCCAGATCGTCCGCCAGACGCCCCGTTCCTGCCAGCGACGCCCCGATGTGGTTGCCCGGACTTTCAGGCAGCAGGGCCGGCCAAAGCGAAGCAGGCGTTTCGACATTTCAATATCTTCCATCAACGGCTGCTCCGGAAATCCACCGGCGGCCCGGAATACATCCCGGTCAACGAACATGGTCTGATCGCCGGTGGCAATCCCCGTCAGGCGGGAACGAAGGTTCATCAGCGCAGCCACAATACTCAACATCCGCGCTTGTCCCGTCAGGTGCACATCAAACCGACCCCACACCTGCCGTCTCAGCCCCTGAATTATCATTTGATCGGCCAGCGCCGGTAATCGGGTATCAGCATGGAGGAAAACCAGAATGTTTCCGCTGGCTATCGCCGCGCCGGTATTCATCTGTTTTGCCCTGCCCCGTTCACTGTGCAGCACCCGGAAACCGGCAGAGAGAGCCAGAGAAACGGAAGTGTCTTCGCTTCCGCCATCGACCAGTAACACCTCATGCCCATTCGCCTGCCAGACCTGCAGATGCGGGAGCAGATCCGGCAGCTGTTGCGCTTCATTCAACATTGGCACAATCAGCGATAATGCAGACCGGGTTCGTTTCCCGGCAGCCCTGTCGCTGCCTTGACTCTCTGTGATAAAGGTTTGTGTGTTCATACTATTTTCCCGTGCCTGTCCCTGCAAAAAGCGGCAAAAAAGCAGTGTCTGTCCCCATAAAAAGCGTCCCCATAAAAAGCGCCTGTCCCCACAAACACTGACTTGTTTTGTCAACTTACTGTTTTGCACAACCGCGCCGCCAGTAATGATACTTCTCCAGCCATGACAGAATTCGTTCCGGCGCATGGGCCCGTTTCCATTCCCCGGCAGCATATTTATTCGCTTCAGCCCAGGTCGGATAGGCGTGAATCGTGCCTAATATTTTATTCAGGCCGAGGCCATGCTTCATCGCCAGGACAAACTCTGCCATCAGGTCTCCGCCATGCTCCCCGACAATGGTGACACCGAGAATGCGGTCTTTTCCCGGCTCTGTCAGCACTTTCACAAACCCGTGTCGCTCGCTCTCTGCAATCGCACGGTCTAAATCATCCAGCCCGAACCGGGTGACTTCATAAGCGATGCCGGTTTCGCGGGCTTCCTGCTCATTGAGCCCGACCCGGGCAACTTCTGGCTCAACAAACGTGGTCCACGGGATCACCCGGTAATCGACTTTGAACTTTTTGAACTGACCAAACAGCGCATTCACCGCAGCATACCAGGCCTGATGTGCCGCAGTATGCGTAAACTGATAAGGCCCGGCCACATCACCGGCCGCAAAAATATTCGGGTACAGGGTTTCCAGATAATCATTGGTGACAATGGTTCGTTCAGTCTCTATTCCCAGTGTTTCGAGCCCGAATCCCTCCAGCCGTGCCACCCGGCCGACCGCACACAGTAATTCGTCAAACTCGATCGCTTTCTCTCCGTTTCCGGCACTGACGATCAGGCGTTTCGTTGCCCCGTTTTGTTCACAGCGCAGCGCCTGATGTCCGGTTAACATGGTGACGCCATCCGCTTCCAGCGATGCTGTCACCAGTGCCGAAACCTCTTCATCTTCGCGGACCATAATGCGCGGCGCCATTTCAACCTGCGTGACCTGTGAACCGAGCCGGGCAAAGCTCTGTGCCAGTTCACAACCGATCGGACCACCGCCCAGTACCACCAGCCGCTCCGGTGCCTGATCCCGTTCGGCAAATGCGTCCCATAAGGTATCACTGGTGACATACCCCACATCATCAATGCCGGGTAGGGGCGGCACAAACGGGCGCGCCCCGGTTGCAAGGACAGTCGCCCGGCCCGTCAGCCGCTGAACTTCTCCGTCATGACGCTTAATCTCAACCGTCCACGGATCAATCAGCCGGGCGTAACCTTCAATCACTTCCACGCCGAGTTTGGTATAACGTTCAATACTGTCATGCGGCTCAACCGCCCGGATCACCTCATGCACCCGCGCCATCACCCGGCGAAAAGAGAAGACAGGTTCACCACTTTCCAGCCCGTAACGTTCCGCATGACGCATCTGTTGCGCCACTTTGGCACTTTTAATCAGCGCCTTACTCGGCACACAACCGTAATTCAGGCAATCGCCGCCCATTTTATGCGCTTCTACCAGCGTCACTTTCGCTTTCACAGCCGCAGCGATATAAGCAGTCACCAGCCCACCGGCACCCGCACCAATCACAATCAGATTGCGGTCAAAGTGTTTGGGTTTCGGATAGTTGGCATACACCCGGCGGGCATTGAGCATGGCCAGCACTTTCTTCGCCAGCAAAGGGAAAATACCCAGCAGAGCAAAAGAGAGCAACAACGCCGGAGACAGAATACCGGACAGGCTATCAAGCTGCGCCAGTTGCGTCCCGGCATTGACATATACAATCGTTCCGGCAAACATGCCTACCTGACTGACCCAGTAAAAAGTCACTGCCCGGATAGGTGTCAGCCCCATCAGCAGGTTGATCAGAAAGAAAGGAAAGACCGGCACCAAACGCAGGGTAAACAGATAAAATGCCCCATCTTTTTTAATCCCCTCATTCATCGGTTTCAGACGGACACCAAAACGGCGCTGGACAACATCATGCAGCAGATAGCGGGATACCAGAAAAGCCAGCGTGGCACCGATCGTGCTGGCAAATGAAACAATGACTGTACCCCAGACCAGGCCAAATAACGCCCCGGCTGCCAGAGTCATCACAGCAGCGCCGGGTAAAGACAAAGCCGTGACCAACACATAAATCAGCAGAAAAGTGCCGCCAACCAACACAGGCCGGGCCGCCCGCAATGACTCAAAGTCACTCAGGCCACTTTTCATTCCTTCCAGCGTTAACAGCTGATTGAGATCGAAGTAAAAAAATCCTGCAACCAGTGCAGCGATAACAACCAGTAGTAATCCTTTTTTCATCACGCATCCCCGTGGGTCAAAGTTATTTTATCGGCCGGAAAATAAACATTAATCAAGTGCACCGCCACAACTGCTGCCCTGCCCGGCCGTACAGCCAAAGCAGTGATCAGCCACGCAGACCTGATGACCATCGGGATCAGTTTTGAGCAAATCCCGCAGATGAATACGGTGACGGCCGGACAGCGGTAAACCCAGCTGCTGATTGAAATCACAGTCATACAAATAACCCTGCCAGTCGACACTCACCAGTGAGCGACACATCAGACCCGCCAGATTCTCCTGTTGGTAGCTGTCCTTCAGCAGTTGCATGTAGTCATCGAACTGGCCTCTGGCGACCAGAGAAGAGCCAAACCGCTTGATCGGCATATTGGTCAGGGCATAGAGCTGATTGAATTCAATATCGAAATGGTTGCGAAGCTCCCGCTTATAATCAGCTTCAAGGGCTTGTTGATTCGGCGGCAACACCGGCCCCTGCGGGTTATAAACCAGGTTCAGAATCAAACCACTGCCGGGTTTACCGTAACCCAGAGCATTGAGCTGCTTTAAACCGGCAATGCTTTTATCAAACACGCCTTTGCCCCGCTGTTTGTCCACATTTTCCAGTGAATAACACGGCAAAGAAGCAACAATTTCAACCTGATGCTGCGCCAGAAACTCTGCCAGTCCTTCCTGTCCCGGTTCAAATAAAACCGTCAGATTACAACGGTCCATCACATGCACGCCTGCTGCTGTTGCTTCGCTGACCAGCTGCCGGAAACCGGGATGCAGCTCCGGCGCTCCCCCGGTTAAATCCAGCGTTTGGATCTGCCGGGCAGACAACACAGATAACACCAGCGCCATCGTTTCCTCTGTCATCATCTCGGTCCGGGTCGGACCGGCATTGACATGGCAATGGCGGCAAC